>NZ_JBNYXM010000058.1:0-10679 GCF_051380665.1 Janthinobacterium lyxosi | reverse complement strand
CCAGCTTTACTGCTTCTTCTCGAAGCTCTGGCGTGTATGTTGTTGAGCGTTTCATAAGTTCTCCAGTTGGTGAAGTTTACCAAACAAGAGTGTCCGAAAAAGTCAGGGTACCTCAGTATGTCATTGTCATAAATTTCAAGTAATAGGTGAGTATCTCTCTCTTTTTACTGTAACGTCACGACGAGTTTTAATATTCACTGACATTCCTTTATGGTCTTTGCACTATAAAATAGATCTATAGTATTCGTCCCCTGTCCTTGATGCATGCTCTGTCCCTCTTTGATCTCTAATTTGACTCCTTTTTTGCAAAAAATATTATTTTGACGTTTTTCCCATCCTAACAAAAGAAGCGTATTAATGTTCTTTTGCAGTAAGGCTGAACTCCACCCCTCATCTTTGAATGTTAAAAAATACGTTGCGGAATCTTTCTGTGCCCTTGGTTTCTTGCTAACAATATTGCCTCCATTTTTTAATATTTCATTGACGTCATTTTCCATAAATATCATTTTTTCATGGCCGCTTATTTCAGTTCTATTTTTAATAAATGAAAAAACAAAAACAATAAATATAATGGAGAAAAATGTTAAATGTATTTTTTCTTTAATTTTAATGCTCATATTTATAAAATTTCCAGATGGATGAATTTTGGAATTGCCGATTATTGGTTTATGGGACCTGATGCTACTACGTTGACATTAATTTATGGGGCCGGTACTTTTGATATGCCACCGAATCCGATGCCTACTTCTTTCGCCGTTTCCCCACCTATTGCATGATTAATACCAAGACATGCTCCGTAAGCACAACCACTTAATCCTGCTGATGCTCCAGTCATAAAGCTATCGGTGCTTTTTGCTTTATCTTCACGGCTTCTATTATACTCATAGCTGCTCGGTAAATACCCGAAGGTTGCTGTGGCTCCATTCGAAGCCGCATCAGGAACAAAGCCGCCCGCATAAATTGTACCATTATGTAAATTAATGGAAATGGAGACGCCAAAATTAAGATATTTAGTTGATCCGCTAAGCGATAGATAGTCTGGTAGTGGTATCCCCATTTTTAATGTATCCATGCCAGAGGAAGCTGCCCCTCCAAAACTCCAGCCAGGAGGAACCGAGAAGTTCTCGAGAGGCAGGAGAGGCAGGGTCAGGTCCGCCATTCCGACACGACCTCAGCCATATCAATGTGCAAACCTCTGCGCAATCTCAGCGCCAACGCACATAGCTCAGGTATCGTCTACCGCATGACGCGACCACTAAGACTTAAGTTCGCCGGTGCCCTCTACCTCTACCACGTTACTTCGCGGGGCGACCGGCGTGGCGCAATTTATCGGGACGATACCGATCGCCTTGCTTGGCAAGAAGTATTGGAACTTGTGTGTGAACGGCATCATTCTGTCGTGCACAGTTTCTGCCAGATGAGCAATCATTATCATCTGCTCGTTGAAACGGTCGAGGCGAATCTGTCGCAGGGCATGCGCCAACTGAATGGCTTATATAGCCAGCATTTCAATCGGCGTCACAAGCTTGTCGGACATGTATTGCAAGGTCGCTACAAGGCTATCTTGGTGCAGAAAGAAAACTATCTGTTGGAATTGGCCCGCTACATCATCCTGAATCCAGTCCGGGCGCACATGGTCGTATCACCTGATGACTGGTACTGGAGCAGTCATCACTACTTTTTGGACGACGCGGCACCTCCGTGCTGGTTGGCACGTGACTGGCTCTTGAGTCAGTTTGGCGCTACCCGCGACGAGGCAGTCCCTGCTTACTGCCGGTTTGTCGCGGCCGGGATGGGAGAGCCTAGTCCGCTCGCTTGCACCTGCCACCAGATTCTTCTGGGCGATGACGCCTTCATTTCAGCACATCAACAATCACAGCGTTCTGATGCATTCAAAGATACGCCAAGGTCGCGGCGCCGCGCCATCACGCTGTCATTAGTGCAATATCAAGCCCTCTATAGCAACAGAGACGAGGCAATAGCACGCGCTTATCTATCGACCGCGTTTACCATGCCTCACATCGCCGCAGCTTTTCACGTCTCGAGCAGGACAGTCATGCGACCCGAACTGGCTGCGCTACTTGCCTTGCTCCTCAAACTGCCGAAGGACGCCGTAGCCTGACAGGCGCGAGCCTGGCGTACAATTTCCTCCCCCACAGGCACCCAGCCACAAAGCGCATGAACCAAGCACCATTGAACCAGGAGGAATTGAAAATAGGCGAACTTGCCAGCGGCGCTGGACTGACTACACCATTACGACAACATCAGCCTGCTCAAGTCGTCTGCACGCTCTGCATCTGGCTACCACCTATATAACCGGGCCGATATCGCGCGCTGGCACCAGATACAGGCGGGCCTACCGCTCGCCGAAATCAGCGCCCTGTTGCCCCAGCCAGACCAAGATCCGCATGGCACTCGACAAAGAGCCAGATCTGCTGACCGGCAGCTGGATTAGTGCCGACATGTTCGCCGTCATCGACAGTCCGCCACCACGGTGCAAGGCTAAAACATACCCACAAAAAACCGTGCTTGGCTCTGCCATGGGTTGCTTGCGTTTGCCAGACAAAAAAGCCCCTGAAATATCAGGGGCTTAGCTGTTTCACTGACCGGCGTTACCTTACGGTGCCGGACGGGAGATTATTCCCACTCGATGGTCGCTGGCGGCTTGCCCGAGATATCGTAGACGACGCGGTTGATGCCGCGCACTTCATTGATAATGCGGTTCGACACCTTGCCCAGCAGGCTGTGCGGCAGGTGTGCCCAGTGGGCCGTCATGAAGTCTTGCGTCTGCACGGCGCGCAGGGCCACCACGTATTCGTAGGTGCGGCCATCGCCCATCACGCCCACCGATTTGACGGGCAGGAAGACGGCGAAGGCCTGGCTGGTGGCCTCGTACCAGTTCGCTGGCAGCGCGTCCGGGTCGACGGCCTGGCCGGCGACGAATTCGTATGGCGTGTTGCGCAGTTCTTCGATGAAGATGGCGTCGGCGCGGCGCAGCAGGTCGGCGTAGTCTTTCTTGACTTCGCCGAGGATGCGCACGCCCAGGCCCGGGCCAGGGAACGGGTGGCGGTAGACCATGTCATGCGGCAAGCCCAGGGCCACGCCGAGTTTGCGCACTTCATCCTTGAACAGTTCGCGCAAGGGTTCGAGCAACTTGAGCCTCATGGTGTCCGGCAAGCCGCCCACGTTGTGGTGGCTCTTGATGGTCTGGCCTTTCTTGCCTTTGCCGGCCGATTCGATGACGTCCGGGTAAATCGTGCCTTGCGCCAGCCATTTGGCGTTGACCAGCTTGCCAGACTCGACCTGGAACACTTCGACGAACTCGCGGCCGATGATCTTGCGCTTTTGCTCGGGGTCGGTAACGCCGGCCAGGTGGCCCATGAACTGCTCTTCCGCATCGACGCGGATGACTTTCACGCCCAGGTTCTTGGCGAACATGTCCATCACCATCTTGCCTTCGTCCAGGCGCAGCAGGCCGTGGTCGACGAAGACGCAGGTCAGCTGGTCGCCGATGGCGCGGTGGATCAGGGCAGCGGCCACGGAGGAGTCGACGCCGCCGGACAGGCCCAGGATGACGTCGTCGGTACCGACTTGCGCACGGATTTTTTCCACCGCTTCACTGATATAGTCGGGCATGTTCCAGTCCGATTTGCAGCCGCAGATTTCATGCACGAAACGGCCGATCATGGCCTTGCCCTGCACCGTGTGCGTCACTTCCGGGTGGAATTGCACGCCGTAGAACTGGCGCTCTTCGTCGGCCATGGCGGCGATCGGGCAGCTCGGGGTGTTGCCCATCAACTTGAAGCCTGGCGGCATTTCCAGCACTTTGTCGCCATGGCTCATCCACACTTTCAGCATGCCGTGGCCTTCGTCGGTGACGAAGTCGGCAATACCGTTGAGCAGCTTGGTGTGGCTGCGGGCGCGCACTTCGGCGTAGCCGAATTCGCGTACCAGGCCGTTTTCAACCTTGCCGCCCAGCTGGGCCGCCATGGTTTGCATGCCATAGCAGATACCCAGCACGGGTACGCCCAGCTCGAACACGGCTTGCGGCGCGCGCGGCGAATCGCCGTCCAGGGTGGAATTGTGGCTGCCCGACAGGATCACGCCGGCGGCGCCATAGTTGCGTACGAATTCGTCGCTGACGTCATACGGGAAGACTTCGGAAAACACGCCGGAATCGCGCACGCGGCGGGCGATCAACTGGGTGACTTGGGAACCGAAATCGAGAATGAGGATTTTAGAATGCATGATGGGGACTTTATCTGAGGTCATTACAAAACCGGCGCACTAGGCGCCGGTCTGGTCTGTCGCTAATTACTCTGAACGGTAGTTTGGCGCTTCTTTCGTGATCTGCACATCATGGACATGCGACTCGCGCATGCCGGCCGAGGTGATTTCCACGAATTCCGCTTTTTCGCGCAATTCGTCGATGGTGGCGCAACCGCAGTAACCCATCGATTGACGCACGCCGCCCACCAACTGGAAGATGATCGCCAGCACACTGCCCTTGTAAGCGACACGGCCTTCGATACCTTCAGGCACGAACTTGTCGGCCTTCATGGTGGCGTCCTGGAAATAACGGTCAGCCGAACCATCGGACATCGCGCCCAGCGAACCCATGCCACGGTACGATTTGTAGCTGCGCCCCTGGTACAGGATCACTTCGCCCGGTGCTTCTTCCGTACCGGCAAACATGGAACCCATCATCACGGTGGAAGCACCGGCTGCCAGCGCCTTCGAGATATCGCCCGAGAAGCGGATACCGCCGTCGGCGATACATGGCACGCCCGTGCCTTCCAGTGCTTCGGCAACATTCGAGATGGCCGTGATTTGCGGCACGCCTACACCGGCGACGATACGCGTGGTGCAGATGGAGCCAGGACCGATGCCGACCTTGACCGCATCGGCGCCGTATTCCACCAGCGCCTTGGCGGCGGCGGCGGTGGCGATGTTGCCGCCAATCACTTCCACTTGCGGATACTTGGTCTTGATCCAGCGTACGCGGTCCAGGATACCTTGCGAGTGGCCGTGGGCCGTGTCGACCACCAGCACGTCGACGCCGGCGGCGACCAGCAGGTCGATGCGCTCTTCATCCTTGGCACCGACGCCGACGGCAGCGCCGACCAGCAATTTGCCCTGGCTGTCTTTCGACGCGAACGGGTGGGAAGTCGACTTCTGGATATCCTTGACGGTGATCAGGCCGCGCAATTCGAATGCGTCGTTGACCACCAGCACGCGCTCGAGGCGGTGCTTGTTCATCAGGCGCTTGGCTTCGGCAGTATCAGCATCTTCATTGACGACCACGAGTTTTTCGCGCGGGGTCATCTTGGCGGAGGCTTCCGCGTCGAGTTCCTTTTCAAAGCGCAAATCGCGGTTGGTGATGATGCCGACGACTTCCTTGCCCTTGACGACAGGGAAACCGCTGATGCCGTATTGTTCCGTCAGCGCGATCACATCGCGGATTTTCATTTCTGGTGGAATCGTGATCGGATCACGCAGCACGCCAGCTTCGAAACGTTTTACGCGGGCCACTTCACGTGCCTGGTCCTTCGGGTTCAAATTCTTGTGGATGATGCCGATGCCACCTTCCTGGGCCATCGCGATCGCCAAACGGGCTTCCGTCACCGTATCCATGGCTGCGGACAGCAAGGGAATATTCAGGGTGATATTGCGGGTCAGGCGAGTTTTGAGGGACGTATCGGCGGGCAGAACGTTGGAGTAGGCTGGGACGAGCAACACGTCATCGAATGTGAGTGCTTTTTGAAGTAGACGCATAGCATTTCCTATTGGCGCAAAAGTGAATTATACAGAAGGATCCGCCTTTCGTCCTTGCAGCATAGAAAAGATATTTGAAAATTGCAAAAAATCGCGCTCACCAGGCAGCGCCGCGCCGCCGCCCTGTCCGCTCAGCCCTTAGCTGACTTGCCGCCGGCGCGGCGCCGGCGCGCCTCCTTCGGGTCCGCTTGCAAGGGCCGGTACACTTCCACCCGGTCATGCTCGTGCAATACGGTATCGAGCGGCTTCTTCTTGCCATGGATGCCCACCATATTGACGGCCAGGTCGATGCCGGGGATAGCCTGCAGCAAGCCGCTCAGCGCCACCGCCTGCCCGATGGTGGTGCCCGCAGGCACGTTCAAGGAGCGCAGGAACGTACTATCCGGCAGCACGTGGCAAACCTGCACCGTGATGCCCGCTTCAGCCATATACCGTCTCCGCGCGCTTGCAGAAGGAATCGACCATGCTGTTGGCGATCATGCCGAAAACGGGCCCGATGATCTGTTCGAGCACGCGGCTGGAAAACTCGTAATGCAGGTCCAGTTCTATCTTGCACGCGTCTTCACGCAGGGCCTTGAAGGTCCACACGCCGTCGAGGGTCTTGAAAGGACCGTCCACCAGCTTCATTTTGATGGAGTTGAAAGGCACGTTCTCGTTGGACGTGGTGAAGCTTTGGCGCACGCCGTGGTAATGTATGCCCACGCTGGCGACGACCGTGTTCTCGCCCCGCTCGCGAACCTCGACCGCACCGCACCAGGGCAGAAATTTGGGATAATCTTCCACCGCCGCCACCAGCGCGAACATTTGTTCGGCGCTATAGCCGAGAAAAACTGATTTATGTACTACTGCCATTGAAGAACCATTTGCTATGATGTTGGATATAGTGATTTTATCGCGCTTGCGCGAGACAGTAGTTTAACCGACACGCGCACATTTACCATCTCATGACCATAGCAGACAACAGAAAAGCCTTCCACGACTACTTTATCGAGGATCGCTACGAAGCGGGCATCGTGCTGGAAGGCTGGGAAGTCAAAGCCATCCGCGACGCCCGCGTGCAAATCAAGGAAGCCTACGTCGTCGTCCGCGGCGACGAACTCTTCCTGTTCGGCGCGCATATCAGCGCCCTGCCGACCGCCTCCACCCATATCCATCCGGAAGCCGTACGCACGCGCAAGCTGCTGCTGCACCGTACGGAAATGGATAAACTGATCGGCAAGGTGGAGCGCTCCGGCTATACGCTGGTGCCGCTCAACCTGCACTACAAGGGCGGCCGCGTAAAATGCGAAATCGGCTTAGCCAAGGGCAAGAAGCAGCATGACAAGCGAGCCGCAGAGCGCGACCGCGATGGCGCGCGCGAAGTGCAGGCGGCAATGAAGTCGCACCGCCGCTGATCCGCCATTGCGCGCAGCGTGCTGCGCACGCACCAACAAACCCGGCTATATGTCGGGTTTTATTTTGTCACTATCTGCGGCAAGCGGAAAAAAGCTCGGCGCGACGAAATGAAAACAGGGAAAGGAAGAGATACGGCGGGAATAAGACGAGTATTAGTGAAAATACCGTGGAGATAAGCGATGTGAATCAGCTTTGCCTGTCTGGCCAAAGACGATAAATCAAGAAAGTTCCGGATGCTTGCATGCTGCCTTGTACTACACCTGTACCACTCCACAGGACAAGCATCCGAATGAACGGTGCATTACACCTTCAGCATTACACCTTCAGCAGATCGCGCGACTTGCCCGAATCGGTCCACTCTTTGACCCATTTCGGTTGACGGCCACGGCCAGTCCATTGCTGCGTCGCATCATCCGGATTGCGATAGCGCACTGCGACCGTGCCCGTTTTAGCGCGAATTCCTGTACCAACCAGGTCTTTTACGGAAACGCCGACGCTCTGTGCAATGGCCAGGATTTGCTCGCGCGCTTTGGACAGATCATCCTGTTCGCGTTTCTTCATTTGCTTCTTGATGTCGTCCTGCAAGGTGCGCAGTTCGGACAGGGATAAGCTCGACAGATCCATGATATTTCCTTGTGTGAGTTGAAGAATATAATTGAACAGTTAAATTCTATCCAATTGTAACGCGACTGAGGTGATTTTTCTTAAGATTTGATTGTTTTTTACAATTCTTTTACCAAAAACCCTGTTTCCCTGGCTTTCAAGCACTGCAAACCTCCAATCGCGGGGAGCGGGCATCGCGCATGGACTGTCTGCGCAAGTGCCACTACCTTGTGCGGCTGCGATTCAATACAGCGCCATCGGCAGTATTTATTTTGCAGTACTTTTTGTTTCATTGCAATTTATAGTAATTATAAATTGCAATTCAAAATATACATTGGCCCAATACTATCGCCAATCGCGCATCGCCTGCAAACGCTACCCCGAATCCTGCGCGGCAGATGTCATGCCAATCAAAGAAATAAGCGCCGCATGACAGCACATAATCCCGAAAGTGCGCATAGCATAGCATGAAGGAAATATTTTCAACGTAATTCATTCAGCCGCCGATACTCCAGCCCCGTCCCACCAGATAATCGGGACGGCGCAAATGCAAACTGCCCGCTATGCAGCGGGCAGTATTGTCGAGACCTTGCTACGGGCTTGCTATTCACCCAGCCAGTCAGGTAATCAGGGCATCGCCACGCTGCCTTTCGGCTTCTGCGTTTTCACCACCTGCATCGCCGTGGCGATCAAACCACTCATATCACCCAGATTGGCCGGCACGATAATCGAGTTATTCGTTTTCGCCAATTGCGCGAACGCGCCCACATACTGCTCGGCCACTTTCAGATTGACGGCATCCTCACCGCCCGGCTCGCGGATGGCGGCGCCCACCTGGCGCAGCGCTTCGGCACTGGCTTGCGCCAGCGCGACGATGGCCGTGGCCTGGCCTTCGGCGCGGTTGATCGATGCCTGCTTCTCGCCTTCCGAACGGGCAATCGCCGCCTCCCGCTCGCCAGTGGCGATATTAATCTGCTCTTGCTTGCGCCCTTCCGAGGCAGCAATCAGGGCGCGCTTCTCGCGCTCGGCCGTAATCTGCGCCTGCATCGCATGCAAAATTTCCTTCGGCGGCGTCAAATCCTTGATTTCATAACGCAATACCTTGACCCCCCAATTCGCCGCCGATTCATCGATAGCATTTACGATGGCCGTATTAATATGGTCGCGTTCTTCAAATGTCTTGTCGAGTTCCATTTTTCCGATGACCGAACGCAAGGTCGTTTGCGCCAGTTGCGTAATGGCGGCAATATAATTCGACGAACCATACGAAGCACGCATGGCATCGGTAATCTGGAAATACAGAATGCCATCGACCTGTAATTGCGTATTGTCACGCGTAATGCACACCTGCGGCGGCACGTCGAGTGGAATTTCCTTGAGCACGTGCTTGTAAGCAATGCGGTCAACGAAAGGCACAACGATATTCAAGCCAGGCCCCAATACCGCATGGAACTTGCCCAGGCGCTCCACCACCCAGGCATGCTGCTGCGGCACCACATTGACCGTCTTGAAGACAAATACCAGTGCCAGCAATAACAAGATCAGCGACATGCTTCCGATGCTTACTTCCATAATTTATTCTCCAGTTTATCCAACAATCAAACGGCTGCCACGCACGGCACGTATGGTGTAATGACCGGCCTGCGCATCGCTGCCGGGAATCAGCTCCACATCCCACAAGGCGCCGCGATACATCACGCGCGCCGCGCCATCGACCCAATGCGCGACCGCCACGCTTTGACCGATATCCAGGTTCACATTCGGATCCTGCGCCACATCGCGCCGCGCCGCCCTGCCAAAACGGCTGCGCCGCAATAACAGCGTGGCCGCCACGCCGACAATGGCGGCCGTCACAGCCTGCCAGCTGCCATTGCCGCCCGCCAGCGCCACCAGTCCTCCGGCACTGATGCCGATGGCGATCATCAGCAGATAAAATGTGCCGGTAAACAGTTCCAGGATCAATACCGCGCCAGCTGCTACGAACCAGCCTACCCATTCAGCCATGATGCCTCCATCCTTGTGAATCCGAAAATAAAAAACCCCGCGGCCTATATAAGCGACGGGGTTTAATGCGCAGTACAGCCTGATATTCTTCTTGCCAAACACCTATATACAAGCAGTCTAACGCAATTCCTGATGGCGTCAATAGCCGGGGGACGAATTAGCGCCGCCGGCCCGGCATTTATTCTTCCAGCAGGCTGCGCAGCATCCACGCCGTCTTTTCATGCAAATCGAGGCGCTGCGTGATCAGGTCGGCCGTCGGCTGGTCATTGGCTTTTTCCAGCAGCGGGAACAAACGACGCGCCGTGCGCGCAGTCGCTTCCTGTGCCGACACCAGGTGACTGACCATGTCGAGCGCCGGCGGCACGCCGTCGATTTCCTTGATCGAGGCGAGCTTGACGAATTCCTTGTAGGTTCCCGGCGCCGGATAACCGAGGGCGCGGATACGCTCGGCGATCAGGTCCAGCGCGCCCCACTGCTCCGTATATTGCGTCATGAACATCAGGTGCAGAGTATTGAACATCGGCCCCTTGACGTTCCAGTGAAAATTATGGGTCATCAGGTACAAGGTGTAGCTGTCGGCCAGCAGGCCGGACAGGCCTTCCGCGATCTTCGCGCGGTCCGCCTCGGAAATGCCGATGTCGATCTTTGCCACTTTGCTCGGTTTCTTGCTTGCCATGAGAACTCCCGTTTCAATGTATTGGTGGAATCATTTTAGCTGATCTGGCGCAAGCCCACCAAATACTGCCGTGCGCCGCATGGCAGGATTGAGTAGGGGACGGAGTTGTCCCCGTCGCCCTCTCACACCACCGTACGTGCGGTTCCGCATACGGCGGTTCATTTCACAAGCTGGAAGCGCTGCTGGGTGTCCAGCAGCGAAACTAACCCTAGCGCGTCGAACGTCT
>NZ_JBNYXM010000057.1:0-14202 GCF_051380665.1 Janthinobacterium lyxosi | reverse complement strand
TGCGCTGGCCGTGCAGCAGTACGAGGCACCAGTGGGCGAGGTGGAAACCGCGCTGGCCGGCATCTGGCAGGAACTGCTGGGATTGGCCCAAGTAGGCCGCCATGACCACTTCTTCGAACTCGGTGGACACTCCCTGCTGGCAGTGCAAGTGGCATCACGCCTGCGCCAACAACTCGGAATTGACGCCCCGTTACGTCAATTGTTTGCAAATCCAACACTTGTTGGATTTGCTGGGAATATCAATCAATCATCCAATTTACCATTGCATCCGAACCTGGCCGTCATTCGCCGAACAGGGAGTGAAGCACCGCTGTTCCTGGTTCACCCAGGAGAGGGAGAAATTGGCTATGTACGTGACCTATCTCCTTGGATTAACCAAGATATTCCAATTCTCGGATTCGCCGCCAGCGGACTGCTACGTGGCGAGGTGCCGCTGCGCTCTGTATCAGAAATGGCAGCCTGCTATGTCACAGGTCTGCAATATGTTCAGCCGAAAGGACCATACCGGATCGCAGGCTGGTCTGCTGGAGGAACAATCGCATACGAAATGGCCAATCAGTTGATGGAGACTGGTGAGATGGTTGAGTTCCTGGGATTAATTGATACGACTTGCGGCTATCGGGGGCCGCCAGACGATCACAAAATGACGGCTCGTGCTCAGGAACCTGATCCAATTTTTGATGATATCGCAGCGCTACATAGTCTGCTTCCGGCTGATGCCACGGATCGAGGGCGGGATGAGCTTAAGCAACTATCGCACAAAAGAGACTTTGAAGCGATGGTTGCTTGCCTTAACAACCACAAGTTCCTGTACTCCGATATAGACAGCGAGACGATTCGTCGACATTTAGCAGTACGACATGGTATCGAAGTGGCGTTAGATAACTATATCCCCGCAAAACTAGAGGTGCCAGTTTCTTTGTTCTCCGCATTGGACGAGCAACGCCAAGATACCAGTCTAGGATGGGGTAGCTTACTCTCCAGTGAGTATTTGACTGTGTTACCTATTGATGGAAATCACTACACCATCATGGATTCATCACATATTCAGGCATTGGGAGATGCAATTTCGCAGGCTATAGCGAGATCCAAAAGGTGAGGCTGGAATACTGTCATTGAAGAGTACCTCGGTATAGAAAATGGAGATCGCTAAGATCTCCATTTTCTTGGTCTGGCCACATAAGAAACGCAGTTAGACCGTTAGCCTTCTACTGGGGGAGTCGTAGCTTCGCGCTGCTATTGGTCCCGGCAAGCTGTCTGTACTGAGCGAAAATCAGAATACAGCAATAGCAGTGAATTTCTCCGGATGGAACCCACCGACGGCCAACACCGTTGGCAAGGTTCGATCTTGGGATTATAGCTTGCTCTGTGACCTGGACACTGGCTTGAGAATCATACGTGATAGCGCTGGGTCACGCCGAATTTCCACCTCGTTGAATGGAAACATTAGCCATTTCTTCTGCGCATATCGCTTCACACCTGGATCAATGTGCTTGCCGCTATACCCAAACTCTCGTTGACCATGTGCCAGCAACGTATGTGCAATTGGGCCATCGTCCGTGAATCGAACGACTTGCATATAGCTGTTACCAATGAATTGCTTACTTTCTAGCTTATATTCACCTTTGTCGTCGCACATAATCGTAAAGTATCCGCTTGTCTCACATCCACCATAGAGCGGAATTGGCGCAGAACCTGTACCCGCATATAGGTGCTCACCAAGTGATGTGTGCAAATCAATCTTCTCCTTCTGGAGTGAAATAACAGCTTCTCCCAAGGCGCTAATGACACGAGAGTCCTCGACATTCAATGTGCTGGGGGTGTTAAGTGGATCATCAATTGAAAAGGCGGTTAGATAGCGCACATCATCAGGCAATTCACGTACGCGATTCCAGAACGCATCCCATAAAATTGCTCCGTCATCATGAACATTGCCGGTCCCATTCCAAGTGCGCAATACTGAGCATGCGTCAAGAATAGAGACCTGGCGTGGCGGTGAAAATTCTTCGTTTGACAGCGTATCACGGGCTACTAGAACCGAGCTCAATTTACATATACTTGAAAGAACAGCAGGTTTGTACTGTTGAGCCGAGTATGCCCGTGAGTCGAGAGCCTTGTCCTGCAGCCTGTAGCTAAGTACGGCCGGAGCCAAAGGACGCACGGCCGCAAGCTCGTTGGCAAGTTGATGTCCTAGACGTGTGCGCATAGATAACGCAGCGCCTTCGCCTCCCATTGTCTTTGGATACCCGCGTAGTGTACTAGTGGAACTGATTGGCCAGTAGCTGCCGTTCATGTTCGCGACATAATCAGATCTCCATTCTGATGGCTGTTCTTGCCACGGCATTAAACCAGGTTGGCGAGCGCGGGCGTCCACCCTCCAGGTGCAGTCTAACCTCGACCCATCCAAGACAGGTACCATGGGATCAACATGCGCGATCAGCTTCCCGAGCGGCGACGTGCAACGTTCTCGTAGCTCGTCCGGTACATTGGGCACAGGTCCAATATCGGCATACCATAGTCGCCCATCGTTCGCGCCGATCGCGGCCGTATGAACCCATGGCATACCGACCTCTTCGCGCTGGATGGCTGCAAACTCATTGAGTGATCTAGCTTGGTTCAGTCGGAGGTAGGTGCTAAAAATACGGAAGTTTTCTTCATTGGCATCTTTAATGACCAATGCTCGCTCACCCGTCCATGCAAGTTCGTCGGACTGTTCGCGAAGATCGACCACGAGACCCAAGTGACTTCGGTACAGGGTACGTGCCACATGAGTATCCCTACCATCCGCATCTTTGCCATCGAGGACAATTGGAGTGGAGTCCATTTGACGCTCCGTACCCTCATACCTATACCAGTCAGGTTTTCCAGGCACAAGCGACAACTCGAACATGCCATATCGCCGTGCCGACGATACCGTATGGCTCCATGCGATGGACTCGTTAAATCCAATCATTACCAGTGGAATCCCCAGGAACGTAGCTCCTGCGACATTAATTGTGCCAGGGATTGTCATGTGAATTTGATAAAAACGATCGGGGCCGCTCCAGAACCAATGAGGATTTCCAAGCAACACGGCGCTGGAACCACCAGTTGCAGCTTGCCCCATCGCGATCATGTTACTTCCTAGGCTCGTACTTTCCCCCACTTGCGTCCCAATACGCCGGTCAATGCGATTTGACATTTTGTTCATGACGATGGGGGCAGGTGGGACGGCATTAACGATCTCTGGTATGAATTTCTCGTAGCCGGCAGCAATTCCTACAGCCATCATACGGCGTAAGATATCTTCAGAAGTGATACTTTGAACCCATGGCTGGCTGATGCAGGCCGTAGCATTCTTAGTAGTAGTGTTCCATTGGACCTTGCGCAGATACTCATTATAGCCATCTGCAAAGCCTTCCGCTAACGCGAGCAATGCACCAGGTTGAGCGGATTTGAATTTCTGTAGTGCTGAGTCCGATAGCAAGTATCGAAAGAAGATATCCAGGTCGACATTTTTAGGTTGACCAAACGTCGAAGGTTCACTAGGCCGTGCCGACAATCCAAAATAACGGGATCGCTGTCCTTTGTACGTCAAAAATGCCTCTGCCAAGGTACAAATGGCATCCTCCGATTGTACATAGCCAACACCACGCCCTAGTCCAAACCAATCACTTGCCCGGACATGTGGAATTCCGTCACTGGTTCTTCGGATTTCGACCGATGCGCCTGTCTTGGATAATGCGGAGTGCCAAGGTGAAAAACAAATCACGAAGAATGCTAGATAAGGGATCTTCCTAACTAACGTTTTCCATATCGCATCTGCGAAGTATGCTACTGCACTCAGAAGTAAAAATTTCTTCAGGAGATTTTTAGTTGTCGAAGGCATGTTACTTTCTTGAGGTGGATGTTGTATTCCAGCACTATCATTGTGCCGCCGCGCTAACGTAACCAATGATGAAAAGTATCATGGTAAATGAAATTATAGATTTTGCAAGACTCAAAATGATGCTGAATACAAACTGTCTGCGCTTGCCTCGATCCCAAGAGGCCCATGCCTAGTTTATTTTATGACCATGCATAATTTGGCCAGGAGTAGGTAAGTGGTCCGCTCCGCTTGCTGGTATGATGGATGTGTTTTTTTTGAAAAAATATTTTCAATATTTGCTTATTCCCAGTCGAAATTTTTTGTTTCATTTTCCTACCTCACATCGTAAAAGACACCGAAAGTTACAAGATGAGTTTTAATCAATGGCTAACACCTTCGCTAGACCCTCGGCGCCCTGTGCGATTGTATTGCTTTTCTTACACAGGCGGCGGCACTTCCAGCTACATGCCTTGGCAACGCGATATTGACGCATCGGTTGAGATTTGTGCAATTCAAATGCCGGGTAGAGAACGACGCATGTTTGATTTACCAGTCACCTCGCTGCCAGAATTGGTTAGCACTATCGCCACGACAATATCCCAAGAGGAGTATCTTGATTTTGCATTTTTTGGACATAGTTTCGGAGCATTTTTAGCATTTGAGGTGGCCAAATATTGTGATCGGATGAACCTAGTACTACCGAAACATCTGTTCCTCTCTGGCTGCGTAGCCCCGCAATATCGGCGCGCATCTCGGCTTCATGAACTCTCCGACATTGATCTTATCGAGGAGCTTCGTTCCTACAATGGTACTCCACCAGAATTGCTGGAGAACGAAGAATTGATGGCGCTTGTGCTACCAGTTATACGTGCGGACAGCGCGCTTGCTGGAAATTATGAATATACCGACACATCCCCTTTACCGATTCCGTTCACTGTCCTCGCTGGAAATCAAGATAAACATGTACCACTCCCTGAAACACAATCATGGTCAGAACTAACTACTGGATCGTGCGATTTTAGAACTTTCGAAGGTGATCATTTTTTTATACGCAGTCAATACAATGCTGTCATGAAATTATTAAACAGCGTGTTGAAAGATATTAAATTTAAGGGGGAGAAATGAGATCTCCGGAAGCCATAATTCCCAATAGTTTCATATTAAATTCTAAAAACTCAACGCCGACTATTCTCCTTGGATATGAAAAACCATCAATATTCTTAATGTCATTCTCACCTGAAAATTTTTACGATGATATTTTTCAGACTGAAAAAATTAATTTCCCTGATAGCGTTCAACGAAGTGTGAGAAGTAGAAAATCCGAGTTTTTCTATGGCCGCTTGTGTGCTAAATCAGCACTCCATCAATATGGATTCTTGTCGGCGCAAGTTGGAATTGGGCGCTCCCGTGAACCTGTCTGGCCATCCGGATTAGTTGGGGCAATTACACACACCAAGGAACTGGCCGCAGCAATTGCGCTTCCTGCCTCAGTATGTAATGGAGTTGGATTAGATGTAGAAATTCTCTCAAGGACAAGTGCGTTGGTGGGCATGCAAGATATCGTAGCTTCCACACGTGAACTATCCTATTTGCGCTCGCAGAATGACTTGCATGGCCTCGATCTCTTGTTACTTCTTGTATTTTCTGCCAAGGAAAGCTTTTTTAAAGCTGTTTTTGGCGCGGTACAAGATTATTTTGATTTTGATGCAATCGAAGTAGTACAGGTGAATTGGGAAGATAAAACAATTACTTTCGTTGTTCGACAACATTTATGTAAAGCATTGGAGCCAGGCTATATATGCAAGGCCCAGTTTTACATTATGAAAAACAATCATCTATTGACCACGTTCGCATGGTAAGTAAAAATCTAAATAACAGGCCTCTCAATATTTACCCCCAAATAGCCACTTAATATCCAGGATCATCGTAATGAAATGTTCATCCGGGGAAATGCATGATCTGATACGCCGCCATCAAAAATATAGATTCTTTTTTATTAAATCATCTAAAATGGCAACATTATCCATTTCATGGCGACCATGCAGATAGCGTCTGACTAAATGATGATTCGTTGAATTCACAAAATTTTCAGTAATGGATATCCCCGATTCGAGATTTTCAACTTCATGAAGCCAGTTACTCGGAGTAAAGACCAAGTCCCCTGCATTTTGAATGCAGGTAATAGCACCCAATAACTGCTCATTGCTAATTGAATTGGAATTAATCGAAGAGATCTCACAACCAGAAGTTGGAGGAATAAATCTCCACGCCTTCCTTCCTTGAATTACACCATTCCACGCGCTGGAGTTCAATGTATCGAGGTGCATTGCTGAGCGGGTCCCCTTGACACCGATATAAATCCATCGCAAAGTTGGCCGATATTCTAATGGCAGAGCATCCGTCCAACTTAGGAATAAATCGGGGGTTGTATAATCATTCTGCAAACCAGGAAACTCCCGCTCAAAATCCCAGTCTTTTAAATAATAAAATTTCTTGCTTCTTTGCGCATTCCCTTCTTCGTCTCTTGAATTTATCAAATTGAAATAAGATACATATTCTTCGATCGACATCTGGAAACTATTCCCGTCCTGCGAAAAAATTTCAACTATTTTTTTTCCATAATATTCCGAGAAGAATTTTGCTGTCCATCTTTTAAATGCCGGCCATTTTTTCACATGACCGGTCACAACAAAGGGCGCCGAGAGTAATCCCATATTTTCCGAAAACGGGCCAGTAGGGAATGAATCTATTCTACGAATATTTTCTATAATTTTTGTCATAGGTCCACACGTAAAGCCGAAATAAATAGGGTCACCGAAATGTAAAAATTTCTGCATCGTTTTACCAACGTGCACAAGAACACTGAATGTATGCAAGCAACTGAGTTCCGTGCATGGCCAGTCAGAAGCACAGCCGGGATGAAGTAATTACTGCGTAACGTTCCATATTATATGCAATTATGGAAATTGCAATCTTTTTTATGAAAATACATCGTGCTACCGCATTCGCAAGACGATGGCCGAGGCTTTGTTGCATGAGCTGCCCCGCTGGAGACCGAGCAGGTAGACTACGAGGCCGGAACAATGGACTCAATATGCTCAACTTTAAAGGGATGCGCTTTCCGATCGATGTAATGCTGATCTGCATCCGCTGGTATGCGGCCTACCCGCTGGGGTACCGGCATTTAGAAGCGATGATGGCAGAGCGCGGTGTATCGGTCGGCTATTCGTCGATCAATCGATGGGCAATCCGTTTCTGCCACTCATCGGGAAGATGGCTCGCAAGCACAAGCATCCGATCGGCTACAACTGGCGGATGGACGAGACGTATGTCAAGGTTAAGGAGGGGCTGGACATATCTATATCGCGCTGTCGATAAGCACGGTAAGGCCGTCAACTTCCTGCTGACGGCCAAGCGCTTTTTCGACAAGGCAATGGCAGAAAACGGGCATCCTGCCACGGTCACGATAGACAAAAGCGGCGCGAACAAGGCGGCAATCGTATACTGTTCGAACATGAAGCAAGCATTGTCCTAGGTGTAGTGACCTGCATTTGAAACTGGCCGGACCAGCATTCCAGCCGATTCTCGGCCAGGAATAACTGCAACTGACGGCCCCATCAAACCAGCATTAGCTGCAAATGAACCTGCATTTAGCCGCGCCGACCTGCATCCCATCGCCGCGAACCAGCATTATCTGCAACTGACCAGAGTGTTCAACACGGTCTTGGTATCGGCCTCGATTTCGGCCAGCACGCCCAGCCAGTGACCTATTACTCGCTTGACGCTTGGTGCTGGCTGGGTGTCGCGCCAAACCGTCAGGATGCGTTGGTAGCCGACCAGATCGGCCCGTTGCACGCAGTACGCGGTCGTCATTTGAGTTGCCTCGATGTCGGTGAATGCTCCTGTGCGGCGGGTCTGCTCCAGCTGTCCGACCTGGGCAGCCGTGTCGCTCTGGATGCCCCGCAGGTGCTCGATAATGAGCGGCAGGCCGGTCGGATTCGGCCAGGCCAGGATTTCGACTTCCTCGGTCGTGCCAGTGCCGGTGGCGATCCTCAAGACATCGTGGAAGCCCGCTCCGATCAAGTCTGCCTTCGGGATGTTCGTATGTGTCCACGGAAACAGCTCCTGCTTCTGTGCGACCAGCATGCGCAGGTCCTGTTTGAATCCCTGTTCAAAACCGGGAGGCGATGCCTCCTGGTTGTCGGCCTCGACCATTTTCCAAATCCGGTCGATGTGGTCCTCCTGCTCGGCGTTAGGAAACAGGCTTATGTTCCACGCCAGGCAGGAGCTCATGAGCGCCTTCTTTCGCACCTCCAGTTCTTCCAAGAACAGGACGTGCGGTAGCATGAAGGACGAAAAGCAGGACGCGACGGTAAATTGTTTAAATATCATGGGCAGAATCAGATAGGAAGGCCAGCGGCAAGCATCCGGTCACGCAGCTCCGCTGTGCGCGCCGGTTCGAGCTTGTTATTGAACAGCGCGCGGATTTCCGCAGGCTTGGCGTCGAACTGTTCGACCATGTCCTTCAGCCTGTATCCGTGGCGGGTCAGGGTCGGCTCCAGATCGTCCAGTTGGCGCGACAGTACGGTTTCCACCAGCGCGGCCGTGACGGGCTTCTCGCCGGTCTGGTAGCCCGCCTCCAGCGCCAGGGTCAGGTGCAGTTGGACTTGTAGCGGCGTGCGCAGCTTGGTGGACAGGATATCAATGGCCTCGCCGTCCAGTATCGACTCGGGATCGGTGTTCGGGGCCGCGCTCGCGCCGAGCAGCCACAGGATGTACTCACGCTGGCTGCCGGCGACGCCATCGAGTGTGAAGATGTCGGTGCGGTAGCCGATTTCCTCCATCGTCGGGCGGCGCAGGTCGTTGCGCAGCTTTGGATGGCCGGCCAGAATTACCGACAGCCGGCCGCCCGCGTCCTCGACCACCTCCATCAGGCGCTTGAGGCCGATGAGGGTATGGCCGTTCAGGTCGTGCGCCTCGTCGACGAACAGCGCCACCGGCCGCTTCCCCTTTTTGACGATTTCCTGCAATTCGCGTTCGCGCTTCTCGCTCTGCTTGGGGATTTGCACCTGCTTGTCCTGCGTCAGGTCGTAGTAGAGCGTGGAGATCAAGGTGGCCAGCTTGATGCTGTGCTTCTCCACGGACAGCGACTTGGCGACGGCCACGCGGTTTTCGTCTTTCAAAATCTGTTGAAGGCGGCGAAGCGTGACCGTCTTGCCGCTACCGACTACACCGCACAAGGCGATCAGCCGCCCCTCAAGGACCGCCCCCTTGATGTCTTTGATGAGCTGCTTGTGGTGGTCGGTTTCGTAGTAGCCGGCCTGGCTGAGCGGCTGTGTCAGCCCGTAGTACTGCATCACTTCAACTCGCATGGTCCTCTCCAGTCTTCTTGTTTCGGAAATAATCTCGTATGCGCGCGAGCACGACGCTGCGCGTCAGCGTCTCGCTCAGCACCTGGTCGACGACGGCGCGATCCTCCTGCGACAGCTTGGCCAGCGGCCTGGCCAGCTCGTCCGCAATCGCGAGCTTGGCGGCGATGACGGTCGCAAAATGGAATTCGTGCGCCTCGGCGTCGAAGGGCTGGATTGGCAATTCGCCTGGTAGATTCAGTGGAGCCAGGTGCAGCTCCTTACCGGCCAGCGCCTCGATGGGCAGTTTGAGCTGGTCGGCCAGAGTGCGGATACGGTCGGCGCGCGCGTCGGCCGCGCCGCGCTTGAATGCACGGTAGCGGTTCAATGGGATCGGCCCGGCGACCGGATAGTATGGGCCGGTGCGCACGCCTTCGTACTCGACGTACAGTTCGTTGTCGAACAGCCCCCAAAGCAGAAGCACGTATTCGCCGGCCATGTCCGGCTCGACTTCGTAGCTGGTGCCCTCGACCGACACGCGCGCGTCCACGCCCACTCGGCGCCGTTCCGGCTCGCGGGCGAAGCGGCAGTACTGCTCCCATGCGCACATTTCCCGGATGCCGCCGCTGGGGAAGTTGGCAAGCCAATCCTCGATGCGCGAATGTGGCTCGGAGCGGTGATCCTGGCGAATGTAGCGCATTAGGTAGCGCATCAGCCATTCGTTGGCCTGCTGCTCGGTCTCCGGTTTGTGGAAGTGGTACAGTGTCTCGTGGGCTTCCTTCACCGTGCGAAACGGCCGTTCAACTTTTCCCTTGGAGCGCGCCGTGACCCGCTCGCCGTCCTTGCCTGCCGGGATGTGCGTCATCCACTCGATGCCCAGTGCCTGCATCACGTTTTGGAAAACCCGGCTCTTGGCGACCGGGCCGTTGTCCAGGTAGATCATCAGCGGTCGTCCCTGGAATGGATATTCGGGGTCCACCTTCACGCCATCGCGTTGAACAGGAAACGCAGCGCCGATTCGGCGTCCTCGCCATAGACGCAACGGTACTCCTGGTAGGGCACGCCGCTGCGGTCGTCCACGACGCTGTACAGCATCAGCGTCGGTTCGCCCTTTCCCGGCTCGATCCAGTCCGGCTTGTCGATCCGTTTGAGGTCGGACGGTGACATGTCGAATTGCCAGCAGTCGTTGCTGTGCTCGGCCTGGAAGCGCACGGCTGGCGGCTGCCGGCGCAGGCGCGTCTGGTCGAGGTGCCAAAGTGTGAGGTACTGGTTGACTGTGCTGCGCGTCAGTACGCCTTTTGGCGAGCGCACCAGGCCCATCGCTGTTTCGACGCCATAGTCCTCCAGCAGCTCGATGGCGCGCTTCGTGGACAGGTGGCGGCCCTGCTTGTTGGTGGTGCGCAGCTTGAGGGCAGCAACCAATTCACAGTACCGCTCCAGTTCCGATTTCGGCAGCACGCGCGGCCTGCCGTGATCGATACGGTGGACCACACGGGGCTTCAGAAAGTCCTTCAGGGCGCGATACACCGACGTGGTGGAGATGCCGTATAGCTCGGACATGGCGCGCACTTGAGCCGCACGCTCCGGACTTTTGTGAGGCAGACGGTCAAGCCGCTGCCGCAATTGCAGCAGCGATTCGACCGGAATCTGCTTACGCCACCCGGCTGCCATCGCTGTCAGCCTTGTCGAGGTAGTTGTAGAGCGTCGATTTGGAAATCCCCATCATCTTGCAGATTTCCTCGACGGTATGGTTTCGCTCCCGGTGCAGTTTGACGGCGAGCGCGAGCTTGACCGGATCGAGGCGTTTCGGCCTCCCGCCCATGCGGCCGCGTGCACGTGCCGCGACCAGCCCGGCCTGGGTGCGCTCGCGGATCAAGTTGCGCTCAAATTCGGCCAGCGCGCCGAACAGGTGAAAGACCAGCCTTCCGCCGCTCGATGTGGTGTCGATGTTTTCTTGCAGGCTGCGCAACCCGACCTTGGCGACCTCCAGCCGCTCGACCAGCTCGATAAGGTTCTTGAGCGACCGGCCCAGCCGGTCCAGCCGCCAGATGACCACCGTGTCGCCGGCGCGCAGCATACTCATGAGGGTGGCCAGCCCGGTGCGGTCGGCTCTTGCACCGCTCACCGTGTCCTCGAAGACGCGCTCGCAGCCGGCTGTCATTTTCGGAAGGTGACTGCGCCTTTTGTCAGGAGTCGGCTGCATTGCCTGCCGCGAACCTTTCGCGCACTTGCATGAATGACTGCTAGGTCGTCGCAGTCTCAAGTCTCGAGCAATTTTGGCCACTTTGGCCATGCACTCTCTCGGCCAAGAGACGGCCCACGGCATCGGCTTTCTGCATCTTTTGAGCGCGGGCGGCTGCCTCAGTGCCATTTCCTTTGGCCCGCGCACGAAAATTTAAATTATATCGATATCAATAAGTCATAACTAAATCATTGACAATTATTGGTTAAAATCTTACGGTTGATCTTGACCCAGCATGGTCACCTATACACCTACGGAATTAAGGAGAAAGAAATGCAATCAACTGAAACGGCTCAAATTGAAAAAATTTCCAAAGGGGTAATTAAAATTACCTTTCCGCAGGGAACAAAAGCCGAGGTACAGAGCAATGTTCCAATTCGGGAATTACTTGACGTGTTAGAAGGAAAAAGTGGACTAGCAAATCAGTCGACTTTTCCGCTTAACGCTCCTGTACCTGTTTGATTCGTTGGTCCCATCGTTTTTGGTGGGACCTAATATATTTTTCCGAAAGGAATGACAATGAAGATAACAAAATTGCAGCCTGGCTTTACTGTAATCGACGATTTTCTTGCGTCAGATGAATTTTCCGAGTTATGGGGGGGTATCGAAAAAATAAAATATGATTTTCCAACCTCGGAATGGATGAGGCTATGGCCTTTAACAGATCCTCAGCCCGTAATGTCCGGCCCCTTTCTATGGTCGCGACGTCCTTGTGGTTATGGGGTCGATGATTATATTGACCAATTCAGGTCTTGCATCGCCAATACTGAAAATTGGTTCGCCGATGTCCCAGCATGGTGCGATATTGCATTCCGCGTTTTTTTACACGGCAGGGGCAGTCGAATGGTTGCTCACTCAGATGCACCGAAATACACTGGCGCCGGAGTTTTTTATGCTCATCAAAAATGGGATGCAAATTGGGGCGGGGAACTCTGTTTTCCCGAAGTTGATCTAGACACTAATTTTTGTGTCCGCGAGGCAGGAGGCGAAAGTATTAGTAATACTCGCTTAAACGAAATGTTAGAAAAAATGGGGACAGGTATATATGTTTCGCCAAAACCTAATCGACTTGTTCTCATTCGAGGCGGAACTCTACACTATACGAACCGTGTAGATGCAGATGCCGGTTCCAATTTGCGCTGTACATTGACCTCATTCCTGATTGGTGCAAACCAAAATGATTTTCATAATGACGGCATTAAATCGTTTTCCCTGGAGTAGGAAAAACTGCGATTTCTCTACGCGTCAATCCGCCAGGCAATCGGGTTATTTTGATCTTAATGATCAAGATCGGTCAGTGAGTCTTCAATAAAACGCAAACACCCCAAGTCGTTCCCATTTAGTGATAATTTCTTTGCAGCATATAACAATGAGAAAGAATTGACATCCTGCATTAATTTAAAACGGTATTCTTCCTCTTCAAAGCCATAGCCGTGTAAAAAATTAAGCAAAAAATTTTTCCATCCAAAGCCTTGATGCTGCCGCCCATGAAGCGCAAACCGTGCAGCACCGAGCTCCACAGTAAGACTAGCACCGGATCCACATTGCTCCCAGTCAATAATCGATTTGACTTGTAGTGTCATTGGATCGATGAATACATTACCCCAATTATGCAATAAGTCATGATGGAATAGTGTCGATTTGCTAGGTGGTTTTATCTTTAAAATTCTCAGTTCAACTTCATTTTTAATATCTTTCCTCAAAGCCCCCTTATCGGTGAGTTCTCGCAGCATAGAACATCGAATCCGAGTTTCAAGATAGTCGCTCCACGATGTAAGAGAGAATTTTCTTCTATCATGACTCAATACTGAACCATAACCATCGGTATATATCTGGTGCAAGAATTTTGATACGCCCCCCAATTGCCATGAGAATATTTCCATATTGGAAACGGTAGATTCGATTCTATCGGCGGTAGGAAGAGAAATATGTTCTTGGAGAATATATGAGGTAACAAATTCGCCAATTTCGATAACTCCGTCGTAGTATAATTTAGGAGAAATACTCGTTAATTCTGGATGGTTAGCGACCCAACTTTCTTTTCGACCCAGTTCGACAGCAGTGGGAAGTAGTTCGCTTTTATAAAACTGAGGTAAAAATATTTTTAGAACTTTCCTCGATTTACCGTAGTTTAGAATCAACGAAATGTTTCTTGGTGCGGGCCGCGGAATTTTTTCTATATATATATAGTTTTTATATCTTCGTGGGAGTTGAGATAGTGCTTCTTGAACGATAGCATCAAAATTAAACATGTTTATTTTACTGGCTTGATTAATTTCTGGCCGTCAAGGCGTAGCTCACCCATAGGAGAGACATGCCGGTATAAAGTTTGGCGGGTAATTCCAAGTTCAGCACAAAGATCGTTCACCTTAGTTTCAGGTTTGCCCATGGACGCCAAAGCCAGACGTAGTTTTGCAGGCGTCATCTTGAACGGTCGCCCTCCGCTACGCCCTCTCGCCCGCGCAGATGCTAATCCAGCAACGGTGCGCTCAGAAATCAGTTCGCGCTCAAACTCGGCCAACGCGGCAAAAATACCGAACACTAGCTTGCCGGCCGCACTTGTCGTATCTATTGCAGCGCCGTGTCCGGTTAGTACCTTCAGGCCCACCCCGCGCGCTGTAAGAACCTGTTCACAATCTCCTGAGCAACATTGCCAAGAAAGCTAAGTGGATGAACTGCAAGCTGGTGTTAAGCCATCGTTCGCAGTTTTTCCACAGTCGCCTGTTTTTTTCCAACCAGGCGAAGCTGCGCTCGACCACCCAGCG
>NZ_JBNYXM010000056.1:0-14782 GCF_051380665.1 Janthinobacterium lyxosi | reverse complement strand
GCTTGTTGCCGAAACCGATGCGCTCGGCAATACCATCTTGACCACCTACGATGGCGCAGGCAATCGCAGCAGCGTCACCGATGCAGTAGGCAATGTCACCCACTATGCTTACGACGGCCTGAACCGGCTGGCCGGCATCACCGATCCGTCCGGCAGCACGACCAGTTATACCTATGACGCCGCCGGCAATCGCACGGCTGTGATCGATGGTCGGGGTAGCGTCACGCGCTATACCTATGATGCCGACAACCGCCTGGCCAGTGTAAGTGATGCGCTCGGCGGCATCACTACCTATACCTACGATAATGTCGGCAGTCTGATTGCAGTTCGTGATGGCAATGGCAATGCGACGACGTATCAGTACACATTAAGCCACCGGCTCGATATAGTGATCGATGCCTTGGGTGAAAAAACTAAGGTTTCTAACAGCGGGCAACTGGTATATACCGCGCCGCCATCGGGGCAGGTTAGCACCGCTCTGTATGACGCTGCCGGCCATATGGTTAAAGAAGTCACTGCTGAAGGCGGCACCAACACCTATGCCTACGACGCCTTCGGTAATTTGGTCAGTCGCAAGGACGGCAGAGGCAATGTCACACTGTATGTGTATGACGCCAGCCATCGTCTGCTGAACAAGACCGATTCGGCCGGACAGGTGATGTCGTATACCTATGATGCTGTGGGCAACCGCACCAGCAGCACCGATGGTGCCGGCCGCGTGACGCGGTATGGCTACGATGTGGCCAACCGCCTGGTCAGCGAAACGGATGCGCTCGGCAACGTCACCCGCTATGCTTACGATGGCGCAGGGCGGCGTACCGCCGTGACCGATGCCAATGGTCACGTCACCACCTACGGCTACGACCAGGATGGCCGGGTCAGCACGCTGACCGATGCGTTGGGCAATGTGACGCGCTTTACTTACGACGGCGCGGGTAACCGCAGCAGCGTGACCGATCCGGAGGGCCATGTCATCCGCTACAGCTACGACGGCCTGAACCGCCTCAGTAGCGAGACCGACCCACTGGGCAACAAGACCAGTTATTTCTACGATGCCATCGGCAATATGGTGCAACTGGTTGACGCCAGCGGCGACAGCCACAGCTACACGTATGGGGTCGACCACCGTGTCCTGTCGGAAACCGATGCGCTGGGCAACACCACCACCTACACCTATGATGCGCGTGGCGACCGCAGCAGCGCCACCGATGCCAACGGCAATATTACCCGTTTTGTCTATAGCTCGCGGCACCAACTGATGAGTTCTACGGATGCGCTTGGACGGGTTGCTTCCAACAGCTATGACTATCTGGGACAGGTCACGGACAGCACCATGAACGGCATCACGACCAGCTATGTCCATGACGGGGCAGGGCGCCTGCTGAGCGAGAGCACGGGGCCTGGCCAGAAAATCACCTATGCCTACGATGGTGCCGGCAACCGCGTCAGCACAACCGACGCCGCTGGCCGCGTTACCCGCTATGCCTACGATCAGGCGGGCCGTCTGATCGGGCAGGATGACGCAACAGGCCGGTATACCACCTACACACTCGACGCGGTCGGTAACCGGCTTGACGCCACCGACAGCAGTGGGCGGACTACGCGCTATGCCTATGATGCGGCCAACCGGCTGACCAGCGAGACGGATCCGCTCGGCCACGTCACCCGTTATGGTTATGACGGCGACGGCAAGCGGATTACCGTCACCGATGCGAATGGCCACACCAGCCGCAGCGTGTACGATGCCGACGAGCACCTGGTGTCCGCCATCGACGCGATGGGCAATGCGACCGTGTATACCTACGACGCGATGGGCAACCTCGCTTCGCGCACGGATGCGCTGGGCAACGCGACGCTGCTGTCCTATGACGCCGAGCAGCGCCTGGTGCAGCAGCAGGACCCGGACGGCAGCCTGACGCGCTATGCCTATGACAAGGTCGGCAACATGCTGTCGCGCACGGTTGCCGTTGGCACACCGGAAGAAAGCAGGACCAGCTGGACCTATGACGGCGCGCACCGCAAGCTGAGCCAGACCGACGCGTCGGGCACGAGCAGTTACGAATACGATGTGCGCGATAACGTCAGCAAGATTACCGGCGCCAATGGCGTGGTGAGCACGCTGACCTACAATCTGGCCGGCCAGGTACTGACGCGCACGGAGTCACCGGGATTGGCGGTGCGCTACACCTACGATGCCGGCGGCCGCTTGCTCAGCAGCAGCGACAGCTGGGGCCAGACTGAAACCCGCAGCTATGACGGTGCAGGGCGCCTGCTGCAATCGGTACGCATGAAGGGACTCGTCATTACAAGCACCACCAGCTATGACGATGCCGGTAACATCGACAAGGTCAGCGCGGGAGGTTTCACGACGCAGTACTTCTATGATGCGGCCAACCGGCAAGTGGCGATGATCGATGGCAATGGCTACCGCACCGATTACGTCTTGGATGCGGTGGGCAATGTGACCGCCACCAAAGTCCAGATCGACCATGACGTCGGCGTGGCGGTGACGCATCATTATGTTGATGCGAACAACCGCGATATTGCGACCCTGAGCGCCGAAGGCGCGCTGACGACGCAGCAATATGACGCAGCGGGCCGATTGGTTGCCACGGTACACTACCGCGATGCGGTGAGTGTGCCGGCCGATGGTGTGCCAGTGCCAGTGCCATTGGCTGGCAATGTTGGCGTAGCGACGCAGTATGCCTACGATGTCATGGGCCACGTGGTATCGGTCACGGGCGAGGATGGACTGGTCAGCACGCGCAGCTACGATAAGCTCGGCCGGAAGGTGGCCGAGACGGATGGCGCAGGCAATCTGACCCGCTATGCCTATGATGCAGCCGGCAATCTACACAGCACTACCACTGCCAGCGGCAGCACCGTGTATAGCTACGACTTGCAAGGGCGCGTTACCAGCATCACCGATCCGCTGCAGCAGGTAACGCAGCGCAGCTACAATCTGGACGGCGAGCTGGTTTCGGAAACCACGGCTGCCGGCACCGCCGACGCGCGCACGCTGCGCTATGGCTACGACAGCAGCCACCGCCTGGCGTCCGTCACGACCGATGGCTTGCTGGGCCAGAGCACCACCTTCGCCTACGATGCGCTGGGCAACCGCACCATGGTACGTACCAGCACGGCACTGACCTACCGCTACAACGCCACCGGCCAGGTGCTGGCCAGCACCGACGCCATGGGCGTGGTCACGCATTACCGCTATGATGGCACGGGCAACCTGCTCGAGTCGGTCGAGGCGGCCGGCGTGGCCGGCATGGAGCGGCGCACCAGCTACCGCTACGATCTGGACGGCCATCTGCTGGCGGTCACCGATCCGTCGGGCGCCGAAACGCTCTTTACGGTCGATACAGCCGGGCGCCGCCTGAGCATCACTGATGCGCTGGGCCAGGTCACGCGCCATACTTATGATGCCGTCGGTCGTCCCCTGACGACGCTGGCGCCGGATGGCCTGCTGACCACCTTTGTATACCAAGACGATGGCCTGCTGGCCAGCAGCACCGTCTCGGATGCGACGGGTGCCGATGCGCGCGTGACGCGCTACGCATATGACGCGGCGCGGCGCTTGCTTGCCACCACCGATCCGCTTGGCTACACCACGCAGCTGGCGTATGACGCCTATGGCAACGTGGCCTCGCGCACCAGCGGCCTGTATTTGCCGGTGCTAGCCGATGCGGGCTACGATGCCACCGCTGCGGCGGCGGCCCGTCCGGCCACCAGCAGTGCTACCTACGATGCACTGGGGCACCAGACCAGCGCGACCGACGCGACCGGTCTGGTGACCAGCTATGGCTACGACGCGCGCGGCAACCGCACCAGCATGACGGAACCTGGCAGCCCGGTGCGGGTCACTCTGTACCGCTATGACCTGGCCGACCGCCTGATCGGTACCACCTCGCCGAATGGCGCCGTGACCTCGTATGAGTACGCTACGCGCCAAGACAAGCCGAGCCGGCAAGTGGTGGAGAACCGCAGTGCACTGCCGCTCGTCACCACATTTATGTATGACGCGGCAGGGCGCCTGCTGAGCGAGAGCGTGGCCAATGGCGTGACCACGCGCCACAGCTACGATGTGCTGGGCAATGAAACCAGTACCGTGGTGGGCAATACGACCGTCACCGCGACCTACGATGCGGCCGGACGCCTGCTGACGCAGACCGATGGCGAGGGCAGCCGTATCAGCTATGGCTACGATGCGGCCGGCAACAACACCAGCGTGACCGATGCGAACGGCAACCTGACCCGCCTGTGGTACGACGCGGCAGGCCGCCTGGTCGCCACGCTCGATGCGCAGGGCGCACTGGCCGCGTACCAGTACGATCTGCTGGGCAACCGCACCGGCGAGCGCCAGTACGCCACCCTGTATCACGGCCTGGCTGATCCGCTGGTGCGGCCGCAGCTGGCTGCCAGCGCGCAGGATCGCGTGCAAAGCGCCGAGTATGATCGTGCCGGCAGGCTGCTTGCCACCATCACTGCCGATGGCGTGCGCACCAGCTATGTGCTGGACGCGGTGGGTAACCGCCTGCGCACGTTGACGGGAAGCCATGTCACCAGCGTGACTTACGATGCGGCCAACCGTATCACCAGCCGCACCGATGCCGATGGTACCGTCACCACGTATGCCTACGATACGGCGGGCCGCCTGGCGCGCGAACAGGTGCAGGGCACCGGCGGTGCTGGTGTGCACACGACGGCGTATGAGTATGACCTGGACAGCCGGGTCGTCGCCACCACGGTCGATCCGGACGGCCTGGCGCTGCGCAGCAGCACGCGCTACGACGACCTGGGCCATGTGGTGGAAACCACGGATGGCGAAGGGCGTATAGTGCGCACGCAGTACGACCAGGCCGGGCGGCGCACCGCCACCCTGAATGGCGATGGCGTCGTGACGGCCGCCTGGAGCTACGATGCGGCCGGCAATGTAGCCAGCAGCGTTGGCAAGGACGGCACCACGCATTTCGTGTATGACCTGGCCAACCGGCTCACTGCCCGCTACTTCGACAGCGTCGAGGTGCATGATGTGGCCGGTGGCACGCATGTCAGCGACAGCCGCAGCACGTATCGCTACGACGGCAACGGTAACCTGCTGCAAAGCGTGGACGCCAACGGGTTTATCATCAACCAGTATTACGATCAGTCTAACCGCCTCGTCGCGCAGCTCGATGGCGACAACGTGCTGCACGAATACAGCTACGACGTGCTGGGCAACCGCATCGCCGAGCGGCGGTACATGACGCGCCTGGGCGATGCCGCGCACCAGGTCAGTACGGCGCCGGCCGCACCGGCAGGCGAGGTGCGGCTGTACACCTACCAGTACGATGCCGCCGGGCGCGAACTGCTGAAAACCTATCCGGCTGCGAACGTAAGCCAGCTGACGGGAACGGACGGCAATACGCCGGTCATTGGCACTGCCGTCACCGCGCCGCAGGAAAGCAAGCGTTACGACCTGTATGGCAATCTGGTCGAAACGATCGGCATCGATGGTGCGCGCACGCTGACCTATTACGATGTGCAGAACCGTCCGGTAGCCCAGGTTGACGCGATGGGTTATCTGCTGCAGCGCGACTATGACGCCAGTGGCAATGTGCTGCAGACGCGCGCGTATGCGACGGCGCTCGATCTGGCCGCGCTGTCGTCCGGGCAGGCGCCTGGCGCCCCGGCCGGCGCCGCGCAAGTGACCAGCCATGTCTACGATGCGGCCAACCGCCTGCTGCAGACGACGTCCTCGCCGGTCACCGTGACTGGGGTAGGCAGTGATCAGGCACTGCTGCGTTCCGAGCAGGCAGTGGTGACCCGCTATGCGTATGACAAGGCGGGCAACCTGGTGCGCCAGAGCGATGCGGCCGGCAGCGCGGTCGAGCAGGTACGCTATTTCTATTACGACAGCAACAACCACCAGATCGGCAGCCTGGATGCGGGACGCGCCCTGACGCTGTATCGCTATGATGCGCAGGACCGCGTCAATGCCGTGCTGCGCTTCGCCCAGCCTGTTGCAGCGAGCGTCGATGCAGGCGCGGTCGCGGGCAATTACAGCGCGTTGCTGTCCCTGGTGGCGGCAACGGCGGATGACCAGGGCACACAATATGTGTACAACAGCCGTGGCCTGCTGACCAGCCAGAGCGAAGCGCGTTCCAGCATTACTGTCAGCGGCACAGCGAGCAGCTTGAGCGTATCGTTCGGCGCTGCCGTGAGCCAGAGCTACCGCTATGATGCGGTGGGCAACCGCAGCTACGCGCGCGACGCTAATGGCAATGTGATTCAAAGCCAGTTCGATGCCAAGGGACGCAATATCACGCTGCTCCAGCCTGATGGCAGCGGTACGCGTCAGGTGTTCGACGCTGCTGGCAATGTGGTGTTCCGTTCGACCGGCGAGCTGGCCAACCAAGTGCTGCCGGCGAGCGCGGTCACGGTGGCGGTCGATGCGAACCTGTTGCGCTTCCAATACAACATGTCCGCTACGGGCCTGAGTTCCTATGTCGTGTGGGACACGGTGTCGCATGACCTGGGTAGCACCGGCGCCGTCTCGGCGTATGCCGGCCAGAGCGCACCTGGCAGCGCGCCGGGCACTGCCGGCCAGGCCGGCATCGCCTTGCCGGCGCCCGGCAGTACGCTGTATTACCGTGTCGTCAGCGTCGATGGCGCCGGCAACCTGGCGTATACGGAAGAGCAGAAAGTGGCCGTGCCGCGGCCGCTGCAGGACTTCCAGGCCACCCGCCTGGCCAATGGATCGGTGCAGATCACCGTCAACTTTGGCAGTGCCGCAGTCAATCCGGTGCTGCTGTATGGCGTGCCGGGGAACAGTACCAATTCGTCGACCCTGCAGTCGATCGGCGGCGGCAACTATCAGGCCGTGGTCGGTGGCATCAGCAATCTCGATGCGCTGCGCCTGCGCCTGCAATGGAGCGACGGCGCCGGCAATGCGTTTGCCAGCGCCGAGCAGGCATTGCCGGTACCGTCGCAACATATCGGCAGCAGCACCACTACCAGCGAAACGGCATTCAATGGCGGCGCGCGGCTGGACCTCAATCTGACCATCCCGGCGGCGATCGCGGCCGGCTTTGAGCTGGTCACGGCCAGCTGGCGCGTACTCAACAGCGGTGACATGTATATGTCATCCGGTGCCTCTGCCGCCACCGGCAGCGGCAGCGGCAGCTATGCGCTGGTGATCGGCGACAGCATGTCGCTGCAGCCTGGCGTCGCCTACGAGATCGTGCTGCAGGGCGTGGACGCTGACGGACGCACCACGCTGCTGGACCGTTTCGACTATACCCCGACCGGCATCGATCACAGCGCCACCCGTGGCGTGGCCCTGTCCTGGGATGCGCCATCGGCTGGCACGCCGCTGGTGATAATCGACGGCCGCCCAGTCGCAGGCGTTGCCAGCAGTGCCGATGGACGCCTGGTGCTGCATCCGCCCGCCAACAGTGGTGCTTACACCGTGTACTACACGGGCAAGGCCGCCAGTACTCACACCACCAGTGCCACCAGCAGCCAGTGGACAATCTGGCAGCCGAAAAAAGACGCGCAAGGTATAGACCGCGGCAGCTACCAGCTGATGGGCTACAACCTGGCCTTCAGTACCCGCCTGGCGGCGGCAGAGGCGGTGCAGGTGACGTCAGGCCTGCATCTGTCGGTGCGCATCGGCGACGCCACGCAGTACAGCGACAGCCTGATGACGGCCGATGGCAGCGGGAATTTTACGTATGCGCTCGATCACATGACGTTGCCTACGCGCAATGTCGACTACAAGATCTGGTATCTGGATGCACAGGGACGCGAGGTGATCGTCGACTGGAGCAACACCGCCAGCAATACCAGCCGCAGCCGCAGCGGCACCTCTGATATCGTGCTGTCGAGCGAAACGAACGGCAGCTATTACGGCAGCAGCGTCACGCCCGGCACCTATGCCGGCGCGCTGGGCGGCGCCGCTTTCAGTGCCGGCATGGCGCTGCAGACGGTGCGCACCGGCCTGGCCAGCGGCACGCGCAGCAGTACGCCGCAGGCGCAGGGCTACTATGAGCAGAGCCAGTACAACGCGCTTAATGGCAAGATCGCTGGCACCGGCGTCGATGGCGTGTGGACCGAGTACGCGGTCGATGCAGCCGGCCATGCGCTGCAGACGCGCGTTTACGGTACTGCCGGTAATGCCGAGCATATCGACTCCTACGCCAGCTACGATCTGCTGGGACGCAAGAGCGCCGACTTCGGCGCGGCCTATACACTGGCCGATGGCAGTACCGGACGGCCGGTGACGCGTGCCGTATACGACTTTGCCAACCAGCTGATTGCCAGCATCGATGCGCTGGGCCAGACCAGTACCTGGCAGTATGACCTGCTGGGCCGCCTGACCAGACAGACCGATGCGCTCGGCCACGCCAGCAACACCGGCTACGATGCGCTCGGCCGCGTGGTGTCCTCCACCAATACCAACGGCCAGACCAGTGTCACGTTGTACGACACAGCCGGCAACCGCAGCGCGCGTATCGACGCCACCGGCACGGTGGTGCGCGAAGAGCATGATGCGTTTGGTCGCCTGACGGCAACCATCGATGGCCTGGGCAACCGCAGCAGCTACCGCTACGACCAGCTGGGTAACTTGCTGGAGCACGACGGCACCGCGTTCGAGTACGACGCAGCTGGCAACCGCACGGCCCAGCATGACCTGGGCAACCCGAATGGCCACCGCCGCGAAACCACCTATGACAGCCTGGGGCGCATCACCAGCGTGAGCGAATGGAGTCAGGTCAATGGCGTCGAGCGCAAGCTGACCAGCTACCGCCGCTACGACGTATTTGGTAACCTGGTCGGCCAGACCGATACCGCAGGCCAGGGCCAGCAGAACGTGTATGGCGGCTATGGCCGCCTGGTGACTAGCGTCGACCAGAGCGGAGGCCGAGTCGAAATCGGCTACGACGCGTTTGGACGTAAGAGCAGCGAGACCGGCGGCGGGCGCAATATCGTCTACCGCTATGATGCGGTCGGTCACCTGAGTGCCATCAGCGACTACGCCACCGGTACGTACACCACCTACGGCTACGACCTGGCCGGGCGCCAGGTGCAGCAAAGCGTGACCAGTGCCGCAGACGTGTTCGGCCAGGTGCACACGCGCCAGCTCGCCACCACCTACGATGCGCTGGGACGCATGACGCATTGGCGCGACAGCGTCACCGGGCTGGAAGAGACCATCACCTATGATAATGCGGGCAACCGCACCCGCGTCGAGGGTAATAACAATGGTGCGGCTGGTGTGGATCATGTGACCGAGTTTGACGCCGCCGGGCGCGTGCTGACGCTACGCGACCATGGCGCGGTGATCGCGCGCTATACCTATGATGCGGCCGGCAACCGTGCCACTTACACTGCCGATGGCGCCACTACTGTGTACCACTATGATGCGCAGAACCGGCCGCTGTCGGCGGTCACGGCCGCTGCCACCGCCAGCTATGGCGTGACGGCGGCCGACACCAGCTACCAGGGCGGCAATGGCGTCATGGTGCACTTAACGGTGATGGAAGCACTGCAGGTGATCGCGTATAAGCAGTACCAGGACAGCGCGCAATGGAGCCGCATCGCGGCGGCCAATGGCCTGACGTCGTTCACGGCCGACGCCGGCACGGCGCTGGCCGGCCGCACGCTGGCGATACCGCGCGAGGCGACCATCACCTGGCAATACGACAGCGCCGGCAACATCACGCTGTACCAGGAGGTCAAGGAAGGCGTGGTGCTGAAAAGCGTGCTGAGCCAGTACGACCAGAATGGCCACAACACGTTGACCCGGACCGATACCACCACCGTCACGCCGCCGTCCATTACCGCCAACGTTGCCTTGCTGGTGCATGCCGGCCTGAGTAACCTGCTGGTGGCGAAGAGCAGCGTCAAGGGCCAGGAGATGACGCAGAAGTTCAATGCCGCCGGCCAGGTGGTATCGGCGACCCTGCGCACCTATGGCGACGCCAGCAAGACGTATTACTACCTGTACACCTACACGCCGGACGGCCGCCAGCAAAGCGTGCGTGCCTACGGCAGTGCCAGCGGCAACGCGACCTTCAGCTATGACGTCAACGAGCACCTGACCAGCGTCAACCAGGGCAAGGGCGACGGCATGACGCGCAGCGAGATCTCGCACTACGTGTATGACAACGCCGGCCAGATCCTGGCCAAGTACCATGACGACGGCCGTGCCGCCACGCTGCGCGACCGCCTCGACTACGTGTACGACGCCAACGGCAACCCGGCCGGGCAGACCGGCACCAGCATTGCCGCTGGCGGCGTGACGACCGTGCTCGATACCGGCAACTATGCGCTGTTCCAGGACTACGACGCGGCCTTCCCGGCCGGCGCGGTACAACCCTATACGGCGCAGGCGGGCGATACGCTCGACAGCATCGCCGGTGCGCTGTATGGCAACAGCAGCCTGTGGTATTTGCTGGCCGATGCGAATGGCCTGAACCGCGGCGAGACGCTAAAAGCCGGGCAAGTGCTGTCAGTGCCGGTCAAGGACGCGTCCGGTCCGATCACCTCGGAAACGCATACCGTCTACAACCCGGGCGAGATCATCGGTGGCACCTTGCCGAACTTGGCGGCGCCACCACCGAAGAAGAGTGGATGCTCGGGCATCCTGAAGATCCTGGTGGTGATCGTGGCGGTGGTGGTGACGATCTACACGGCCGGCGCGGCATCGGGGCTGGTGGCATCAGGGGCAAGCAGTTTCGGCGCCACCATGGCAGCGGGCGCATCGGTGCTGACCGGTAGCGCGGTGGGCCTGGGTACGGCGGCGAGCATCGGGGCGGCAGCACTTGGTGGCGCGGTCGGCTCGATCGCCAGTCAGGGCGTGGCGATGGCGGTCGGTCTGCAGGATTCGTTTAGTTGGTCGGGCGTGGCGCTGAGCGCTCTGGGTGCGGGTGTCACCAGCGGCGTCGCTGGTTCGGGCCTGTTTTCTGCCGGTGCACTGGGCGCTGCACAGGCGGCTGCTAGTGCGAATGTGCTTACACAGGGAATCGGTGTGGTAACTGGCCTGCAAAGCAAGTTCAACTGGCGCTCGGTGGCTGCTTCGGCGGCAGCGGCTGGGGTGGCTACCGCGGTCTCCAATACGATCGGCGGACTGCAGTATGGCGATAGCTGGGGCAAGCTGCCGTCAGATACGCTGGGCCGGGACTGGGTCAGTAATATCGTTCGCCAGAGCGTGACGAACGTGGCCAGCGGGGTGGTTCAGCAGGTTGTGATGAACGGAAAGGTCAACTGGAGTAGCCTGGCAATCTCCAGCGTGGGTAGTGCGCTCGGACAGGGTGTGGCTGACTATTTGACCGCGCATGAAATCGAAAACGATAGTGGGAAAAATGAGCAGAAGAATAGGCAGACCAGTCAGACGGAAGCGTTAAAAATCGAATCGCAGCTTCAAGCGGTCGGTGCGGATATCATGCGATCTGAGCGCTTTGCTACAGATGCGTTCGGCAATGCGCTGGGGGGCAGCCTGGCGCGAAGCAGCAGCGGCACGCCGGACTTGAGCGCCGATGAGTGGGACAAGCTTAAGCAAGGTGCCCTCTCCGCTCCCCGCTTGGTGTCCACGCTCGGTGGCGAACCAGATACTGTAGGCGACGTAGCAACGCTCGGTGACATGACCTATGCTTCGACAAGAACAACACAAAGATCTGTATATGACGTAGCCACGGTTATCGGCGCTTCGGAGATTGTCGATGGAATCCCAAGCGTAACGATCCTGGGTCAAGGGCCAAGCTGGATACAACGAAATATTCTCACGCCTGCCGGACAACTGATCTCCCAAGTTGGAGATGTTCTTTCAGACGCAGGTCAGGGCCTTTTGAGCTGGGTAAACGACACATCTAGTCTGGAGCAACAATGGGACGCTAAAGCATTGTCGGGTAGCTATAATCGCTGGAATGAATTAGCGAGCGTATGGAACTCAAATATGCCCGCCGCCAGCAAGGTAGCCGCGCTGTTCAATGGCCTGAACTACACTCGTCCAGGTGCGATCGAAATTCGAGCCAGACAAATGCAGCCGAGTCCATTTGCTGCCGTGCTTGGCAACATGACAAGCAGCCCGTTTGCCGCAGCCGTAGGAGGTCTGGTAGCACGTCGCGGCGGGTCTTTAGACGAGATGTACTACGCAACGACCGCAGCTGGCGCGTTGGGTAGCATGGCCTCGATTGGTGGTTTCGGCGGCACCACCATTGCTCGACTCACCACTCCCGCGTCGCTACCCCAATTTGGTGGTTCATCTACCGGGTTATACTCTCCGAAAGCGGGTCAGGTATCTTATGCTGGGATGAGCTTGCCCAATACTGCTGCAGGAGATATCCTAAGTCGAATTTCTCCCCAGCGTACTGCGACTATAATCGAGCCTAGAACCCCGAGTACCCGGTTCTACGTCAGTTCTAGCGGAGAGACTTTGGATGCGAAAACATATAGCCGAGACGGCTTTAAGTTCAGAACTGGGATAAAAGGACAGGCATGGGATGCAGCTACTAATCCGCTTAATGGTCGTGTGTATGACCCACTGACCAACATTCGCATGGATCCATCGCAGCCATGGGTAATGGGCCATAAACCAGGTATGGAATATTGGAAGGAACGTGATTTTGCTATCAATCAGTGGTTATATGACCGCACATACACAACACGTGGTCAATTTCTGGACATCCTGAATGATCCGAGCAGATATAGGCCAGAACTCAAAATGTCAAATAGCAGCCACTTAGGCGAAGACCCAACCAACTTGTTCTGGAAGTAATGAAATTATGAGAGCGATAAATGATTATCAAAAAGAAATGGCTGGCCTTACTGCGAAATATTTTTCGCGAGAAAAACCACCTATTTTGCAATTTTTAGATGAAACGGAAAGCGCTAACATTTATGTATTGGAAGCAAAAGACTCGCCCGGAGTCGGACTAACGTCGTTCGCGACAATTGGTTTATCAGACCACCCTCTTTTTTTCAATGGAGACGAGTTTGAGGCGCGAACAGAATTAATTGGCGCCTGCGATTCCAATCGGAAGGATTTCGCACATATTTTGGCGACTTCATCTTTTTTTATTATTAACTCAAAATGGTTTTGTGCTCCAGGAATTATATTTCCCGGAGTCGTGGAAATGCACAACTTATCGAAAACTATGAGTGATGTATATTTTACAAACCCATTTCTATGGGGCGATAAATTTCATTCCTTAACTCTTCACGAAAAAACTGTCGCATGGCTACTCGCCATTCCTATTTCAAAATCGGAAACGAAATTTGCTGCAGAGTTCGGCCCTGAGAAATTAGAGGAATTATTTTCAAAAAAGGATATCGATATTTTTGATTTGAATCGTGCATCAGTGGTTTGAGATGTCCGATACCAAAGATTTACCAGAAAATAAGAGACTCTTGCCTGTATGGCCGTAAGGAAAGTACTGATCACTTCGCTTTCTTATCGAAGTTGGCGCGCTAAATGGTCCACTAGGGAAGCGCTGATCAATTCGGTTTTCTGGCGAGGTTGGCGCGCCAAATGGTCGACTGGTGAGCCGTTCAAGCCCGTTTTTCGTTCAAGTTGACACGATGCTTCGCGTCTTTCTGCAATCAAAATGGATTACGGGATTCGTTGATCGTAAAACGTCTTCCGGCCAGTACCAGGTTGGCAAAGGCGAACAAGGTAAAAAGCTGTGCAGTGTTCTTGGCCAAGCCGCGATAGCGCGTCTTACGATGACGGAATAGGTTCTTGATGACATGAACCGGATGCTCGACTTTTGCACGAACGCTCGCCTTCAAATGCTCCAGCTTTTCCGTCAGGCGTCCCAGTTTATTGTTGGGCAGCGCCTTGCGTTTGGAGCGCTTCATGGCCACGTGCCATGTCACCGACTTGCCGATGTTTTCGGGCCGTTTTCCCACGCCCTGATAGCCGGCGTCGCCGAGCGCGGCGGTCTCGTCGCCGTGCAGCAGCGCGTGCGCCTGGGTCACATCGGCGACATTGCGGCCGTGCCGATGACCGTATGCACCAGGCCAGAAGCGGCATCGAGGCCGACGTGGGCCTTCATGCCAAAGTGCCAGTCGTTGCCTTTCTTCGACTGGTGCATTTCCGGATCACGTTTGCCGTTCTTGTTCTTGGTCGACGGTGGCGCGGCGATCAGCGTGGCGTCGACGATGGTGCCTTCGCGCATCATCAAGCCTTTCTCGGCCAAGTGCCCGTTGATCGTGTCGAAGATCTGGCGCGTCAGGCCGTTGGCCTCAAGCAGGTGGCGGAACTTCAGCAAGGTCGTCGCGTCTGGCGCCGATTCGCGGCCCAAGTCGATGCCGACGAAAGCACGAATGGACTGGCTGTCGTAGATCGCGTCTTCGATACCTTCGTCCGACAAACCAAAGCATTGCTGGGCCACGTACATGCGCAGCATGCGCGCCAGTCCGATCGGTGGCCGGCCGGCGCCTTCGACCTTCGGATAGAACGGCTCGATCAGTTTATGCAGCTTGCCCCACGGCGTTACGCTGTCGATCTCGGCCAAGAACCGGTCGCGCCGCGTCAGTTTCTTCTTGGCGGAGTATTCAAGGTCGGAGAAGCTCTTTTGCATGGTCGATGGCGGATGGTGGCGATACCGTTGTTGTCTCAGGTCGAACCGCAGCAGGGAATGGTGCCAGATGAATAAATCAGTGCTTCCCTAGATGTCTGGAGTCGTGTGATTATGTACCCTTTCGTAGCTGGCCGCTATTCAAAGCCAGACACGTTTTGCGTACACTGTTGCACAACCTTAATCAGCCGCCATCTCATGACTCAAGCCCT
>NZ_JBNYXM010000055.1:0-15793 GCF_051380665.1 Janthinobacterium lyxosi | reverse complement strand
TTGACCTACCTGGTGCGACGCTACGGATTGGATAACATGCCGATCGATGCCGAGTACCTGCCGATGAGCGAGGCGCAACTGTCTATCGCGCTGGGAGCGTGACATGGCCATCACCACTGAAACCGGCGCCGGCCTGCCCGATGCCGAATCCTACGCCAGCATCGCCGCGGCGGACGCGCGCTGCGCCAGCCTGGGTGTGATTGATCAGGTGTCGCCATGACCGCTATCCGCATCAAGCCACCGGCCACGCTACCGGTTGCCTTCGCCGTGGCCAAGGCAAACATGCGCGTCGACGGTGACGATATGGATGTGCTGATCACGTCGTGGATCAAAGGCATCGTCGCCGTGCTTGAGCACGAGATTGGCCAGTGTTTGATTGAGCAGACGTGGCGGGTGATGCTCGACTGCTTCCCGGCGGCGCTCAAGTTGCCGCATCCAGTTATGTCGGTCACGTCGGTAAAGTATTTCGATGTCAACGGCACCGAGCAGACGCTGGACCCGGCGGCCTATCGCCTGTGCCGTGCGCGATACCAGTCGCACCTGATGCCGGCGCGCGGCGGCGCCTGGCCGGCCACGCTGGCCGACGCTGACGTGACTGTCGAGCTGGTATGCGGCTACGGCGCGGCGCCGGCGGATGTGCCGGAAAACGCCCAGCTCTACATCCTGGCGAAGTTGGTCGAGCAGTTCGACCCGGCCACGCGCCTGGAGCGCGACACCGTGCAGTCGGCGTTCGTCGAGCGGCTGCTGGACGCGTGCAGGTCTTACGCCTAACTGCTTCGACTAAAAATTCAGGAAAACGGAGTCATGGGCGAACCGATATCAGATGCGGTTCGCGCTAGTGATGCGCGCACCGAGAATAGACGAGAGGCCGCAAGAGTGAGGTCGCGTCTTTGGCGGGCTGAAAATTTGCAGTTGGCACGCGCAAAATCCAACGAATGGAAAAAGAATAACTCCGACCGAGTGCGTGCCGCGAGTGCGGCGTCTTACGCGGCCAATCCAGGCCGGGTCAGATTGGCTTTTGCTGGCTGGGCCGAGAAAAACCCTGATGCAAAGCGCATCTTGGTACAAAACAGGCGCGCCAAGAAGCGTGCGAACGGTGGCGCATTATCGAAGGATCTGGTCGACAGGCTCATGACATCTCAGAAGTGCCGGTGCGTTGCTTGTAATGGTGATCTAAGGCTGCTTGGACATCACCTTGACCACATAGTTCCAGTACGAGATGGTGGTGAAAACATTGATTCAAACATACAGCTGCTTTGCCCCTCTTGCAACCACAGCAAGGGCGCCAAGAACTCGGTTGATTTCATGCAGTCACGCGGCTTTCTGCTCTAAGGGGAATGGTGATGCAGCAATTTAATTCCAATAGCCGGAGCTATGCATGAGCCTCGGCGCGCGCCTCAACAAGCGCATCACGCTGCAGGTGCTGGCGGCCGGTCAGGACGAGGCCGGTCAGCCGACGGACGTATGGGTGAACTTCGTCACCGACACGCCTGATGGCAAGATCGCCGCCGAGGTGCGCGACGTGGCGGGCCGAGAGTTCGTCGCCGCCGGCGCCACGCAGAACCAGGTGATGACGACGATCACTATCCGGTACCGCGCCGGCGTGCTGCCGAAGATGCGTGCGCTGCACGGCGCCGACGTCTACCGCATCGAGGCGGTGCTTGGGCAGGACCAGCGCACGCTCGCGTTGATGTGCTCGCGCGTTGTGGCATGAGTTTCAATATAAACCTGGGCCAGCTCGACGAGCTGCGGGCAAAGCTGCGCGCCTACGGCGAGGCTGTAAAGGATGAGGTCGCCATCGAGGGCGCCGCCGGCATGGGCTTGGTTATCTACGAAGAGGCCAGGTCCAGGGCGCCAATCTCGGTAGGTGCCCATTATTTCCACGGCAGCCAGTTCAAGAAAAACGGCACCAAGTACCTATTTCAGCCTGGGACCTTGAAGAATGCAATTTACCGCGTCTTCTCCCCGGAAAAATCGAGCGACACGCTCAAAATGTACCGCGTCAGCTGGAATCACACCAAGGCACCGTATGGCGCCATGGTCGAGTACGGCACCTCGCGTGCGCCGGCAAAGCCGTTTATGCGCCCGTCGCTATCGCGGATGAATGACGCGATCGCGGCCGGCAAGGCGCGCATGGCGAAGAAGTTGGATGAAATACAGGGCCGACAATGAGTATTGAAACCGCACTATTCGCCGCCTTGCGGAGCTTGGTTGCTGACCGCGTCTATCCTGACGTCGCGCCCGAGAATGCGCCCCGCCCGTATATCACCTACCAGCAGGTGGGCGGCGAAGCCGTCAATTTCGTCGAGAACACCATTCCGACGAAGAAAAACTCCCGCATGCAGATCAACGTGTGGGCCGATACGCGCCTGCAGGCTACCGCTTTGGGTGGCGCAGTCGAGGACGCGCTGCGCACGATTATCTCCCTACAGCCGACCGTCTTGGGCGCTGCCATTGCGACCTACGACGACGAAACGAAGCTACGCGGCACCATGCAAGATTTCTCTCTCTGGATCTGACGATATGCCAACATCTCTTGCTGGCAGCACGCTTGCCGTATCGCGGGCGACGCCTGCCGACGTGACCGCCGCCGGATTCGCCGCGCTGAGCTACGCGCAAATCAAAGGCGTCAAGGTCATTGGCGAGTTGGGCAAGCAGTACGCCACGACCGCGCGAAATTACATCGGCCTGACTCGGCCATACCAGGCCATGTCCGGCTTGGCTGAGTTGTCACTGCAAGTCGAGTTAGTTCGCATCGCCGATGCTGGCCAGGACACGCTGCGCGCTGTGGTCGGCCTCGATTCCGCGTGCAGCTACCGCGTGACGCGTCCTGACGGGTCTTTGATTTACTTCACCGCTCAGGTCAATGCCATCATGAACGGCGGATTCGCATCAACATCGATCGCCGAACAGAAATGCAATATGTCCGTGCTCAGCAAGGTTATCGAAGTCGATTAAGCAAACAGCAGAATTTACAGAGGCCAGCCTAACCCGCTGGCCTTTTCCATTTGAGCCGCCCCAGGAAACTCGGGCGGTTTTTTTACACCCGTGAGGGTTACTACTCTCGGTCAAGCGACCGGAAAGGCTTTAACTATGTCGATCTCTCTGCCTAACGGCGCAACGCTGAAACTGGCAACCGTCTACGCGGCGGCCATCACCATCACGGCGGCCAGCAATGCGGCCCCGGCCGTGCTCACCGCCGCCGCTCACGGCCTGGCCAATGGCGACTTGGTCGAGGTTACTTCGGGCTGGTCCCGCATCAATAACCGCATCTTCCGCGTCAGCCTGTCGGCGACCGGCACGTTTGCGCTGGAAGGCCTGGACTCGTCCAATACCACGACCTACACGCCAGGCGGCGGCGTCGGCTCGGTGCGCAAGATCACCACGCTGACGCAGATCACGCAGATTCTGGAAACCACCAGCTCTGGCGGCGAAATGGGCTTCACCGAGGTGTCGCTGCTGGAAAACGACTTCTCGACCCAGTTGCCAACCCAGGCCAGCGCGCAGTCGATCGCCATCTCGATCGCCGATGACGTGACGCTGGCCGGCTTCATCGCCGTGAAAGCCGCCGCCGAGACGCGCAGCCCGCGCGCACTGGTTGTTACCCTGCCGAACAGCTCGGTGATCCTCTACAACGGCATCGTTTCCTTGGATGAAACGCCGTCGCTGACGAAGAACTCGATCATGGTCGTGAAGTCCACCTTCAGCCTGCAGGGCCGCCCGGTCCGCTACTGATCCACCGCAGCAACCAGCAGTTCCCCCAATGCCGCCCGAGCAATCGCAGCGGCATTTTTTACGCCCGCTTGGTCGCACCTTGCGGGTCTTTTTCTTCCCTTGAAAGCACAAAATGGCATCCAAACCTAAATTCAGCCTGACCGCATCCCCAACCTTCAAAGCCAAGGTCACCATCCCAGTAGCCGGCGGTAAGCCTGTTGATGTGGAATTCACCTTCAAGCACCGCACGCGCGAAGCGTTCAAGAAATTCATCGAAAGTCTGACCGACCGCGAGGACGTGGACGTCATCCTGGACATCGCCAGCGGCTGGGATCTGGAAGATGCCTTCGATGCCGACTCCCTCGAAGAGTTGGTCGAAAACCACATCGGCTCCGGCTTGGCCATCATCCAAACCTACATCGCCGAACTGACTGCGGCCAAGGTAAAAAACTAAAGGCCGTCGCCACGGCGCTTTACGAGCCAGCTCCGAACGCGGAGGAGCTGGCCGCGTTCGGCCTGACTGCCGAGGACGTGGCGGCGGATCCCGTGGACATTTGGCCGGACAACATCGCGGCCTTCCAAATATTTTCGCTCATGGGCACGCAGTGGCGCGTAGGCGGCATGGGGGGCGCAACCGGGCTCGACTACAACGTGATGTATCGAAAGATGGATCGCCTCTCATTGTCGCCTGACGATTACGACGCGCTGGAATCCGATCTCCAGATCATGGAAAGCGCAGCTCTAGAGCTTATGCATCAGAAAACATAACCGCCTCCGGGCGGTTTTTACATTTGGAACCCTATGACAAATACGATTGGCGGCGCGACCATTGAGATGGCGGTTGACTCCAGTGGCGTTGAGTCTGGCCTCGACCGCGTTGACGGTGCCGTTCGGCGCACCGGTCGCACGCTCGACAGCCTGCGCACTCAAGGCGGCGGTGCGCTCGACAGCATCGGCACCGGCGGGACTGCGGCCGCCAATCGTGTTGATGCCGCAACCCGGAACATTGCCGGCGCGGTAGAGCGGGCGAATGCCGCCCTGATCTCCGGCAAAAAGTCGGGTGCTGAATATTTCGAAGAGCTGGGCCGCAGCCGTGGCGCCGACATGATGAAGTTGGCTCCGCTGATTGCGCAGCTGCGCGAGACGGAAGCGGCTCAAGCGCGGGCAAAGACAGCGACCGAAGCCGCTGCGACAGCCCAGCAAGCAGCCGCTGAGGCAGCGCGCGCGCAAGCGGTAGCCCTGCGAGAGGTTGCGCAGGCCCAGGCTGGCAAGGATTCGTATGTCGCAGGCCTGCGTGAGCAAATCGCGCTCTACGGGAAATCGACGGAGGAGGTGCTGCGCTACAGGGCCGCACAAGCTGGCGCCGCCGAGGCGGCCGGCCCGCTGATTCTCCAGCTGCAAAACATGCGTGCAGCGCACGAGGCTATTGCCGAATCAGCCCGGATGGAGGCTCAAGCCCATCGCCAGGTGGCACAAGCGCAGGTCAAAAACGACTCATTCCTGGCGGGTCTGCGCGAGCAGGTCGCGCTGTATGGAAAATCGACTGAGGAAGTCCTCCGTTATAAGGCCGCCCAGGCTGGCGCGTCCAGCGCTGCCGAGCCACAGATTCAAAAATTGCAGCAGTTGAGGGCTGCGCAAGAGGCTGCAACAGAGTCCGCCCGCCTGGCGGCAGCCGCCCAGCAACAGGCGGCTCAAGTGCAAGCCAATCGCGACAGCTTTCTGGCCGGCCTGCGCGAACAAATTACACTGTACGGAAAATCGACAGAAGAAGTTTTGCGCTACAAGGCCGCCCAGCTTGGTGTGGACAGTGCCGCCGAGCCGCAAATCCAAGAGTTGAAACGGCTCAAGGCTGCCCATGATGCCGTGACGGAAGCGGCCCGACTGGCTACGGCGGTTCAGCAGCAGGCGAGCCAGGCTCAAGCCAATCGAGATACCTTTTTGGCGGGCTTGCGCGAACAGATTGCACTTTACGGGAAGTCAACCGAGGAAGTGCTGCGCTATCGCGCCGCTCAGGCTGGCACCGCTGGTGCGGCCGAGCCGCTGATTAGCGAGTTGCTGCGGTTAAAAACTGTTCAGGATGGAGTGGCGGAGGCCACTCGCCTTGCTACGGCGGCCCAAGCACAGGCGGCACAAGTGCAAGCCTCGGGCGCCGCGCTGGTAGCCGGGCTGCGCGAGCAGGTCGCCTTGTATGGCAAGTCCACCGAAGAAGTGTCGCGCTATCGCGCCGCGCAAGCGGGTGTCGCCGGTGCTGCTGAGCCTTTCATTCAAGAGCTGCAACGACTGAAAGCTGCCCAGGATGCTGCAACAGCGGCGGCCAAGGCCTCGGTTGAAGCCCAGCGCACCGCCGCACAAGTGCAGGTCAAGAGTGATTCGTTCGTTGCCGGCCTGCGTGAGCAAATCGCACTCTATGGCAAATCCACGGAGGAGGTGCTGCGCTATAAAGCTGCGCAGGCTGGCGCGGCAACCGCTGCCGAGCCACAGATTCAAGAGTTGCAGCGCCTGAAAGTTGCACAGGATGCCGCAACCGAGGCAACCCGACTTGCGACTGCGGCCCAGGTGCAGGCGGCTCAGGTGCAGTCGAATCGCGATAGCCTATTGGCAGGACTGCGTGAGCAGATTGCCTTGTATGGCAAGTCCACTGAAGAGGTCTTGCGCTACCGCGCTGCCCAGGCCGGCGCCGCCGGCGCCGCCGAGCCACTGATTCAAGAATTGCAACGCCTGAAAATTGCGCAAGATGCGGTCACCGAGGCGGCGCGCATCGCGGCGGCGGCTCAGCAGTTGGCGGCTCAGCAGTTGGCCGCCGGCCCGGCATTGGTGGCGGGCCTGCGCGAACAGATCGCGCTGTACGGGAAGACCACTGAGGAAGTTTTGCGTTACAAGGCGGCGCAAGCGGGCGTCGCTGGCGCCGCCGAGCCGCACATCCAAGAACTGGCGCGCCTCAAGCTCGCCGAAGATGCCGTCACCGCAGCCGCGAAAGCTGCCGCCGAGGCGCAGCGACAGGCCGCTACGGCGCAGACTGGCCGCGACTCGTTCGTCGCCGGATTGCAGCAGCAGGCCGCCGCTATCGGTAAGACGCGCGCCGATCTGTTGGAATTGCAAGCCGCCCAAATGGGTGTCACCGCCCAGGCTGCCCCATTTATCGCGAAACTGCGCGAAGTGGAGCAGGGGCTGAACCATGCGGGCATGTCTGCGCGCGCCACTGCCGCCGCAATGCGCGGCGTGCCGGCGCAGTTCACCGACATCATTGTCAGCATCCAGGGCGGGCAAAATCCGCTGACCGTGCTGCTGCAGCAGGGCGGGCAGTTGAAGGATATGTTCGGTGGCCTCGGCAATGCCGCGAAGGCGCTGGGTGGCTATATTCTGACTCTCATCACGCCTTTCACGATCGCTGCGGCAGCTGGCGTGGCGTTGGTGGTGGCATTTATTCAAGGGCGCAACGAAGCAATCGCCTATAGTAAGGCGCTGATTCTGGCTGGCAACACGGCCACCACCACGTCCGGCCAACTGTCAGACATGGCTCGCAACATCAGTAAGGGTGTGGGCACGCAAGGCGCCGCTGCCGAGGCGGTGATTGCAATGGCCGCTACCGGCAAGGTCACGGCTGGTAACTTGGAACAATTCAGTGCCACGGCCATCAAGGCGCAGCGCGCACTCGGCCAAAGTGTCGGCGATACCGCCGCGCAGTTCGCCGACCTTGGCAAGGCGCCCGTTGCCACGCTTCTGAAATTGGATGAGACGTTCCATTTCCTGACGGCCGATGTATACAAACAGGTCAAGGCGCTGGAGTTGCAAGGGCGCACCGTCGAGGCTGGCACGATGGCGCAAAAGGAGTGGAATCGGGCGCTGGGCGATGTATCTGGCAAAGTTACAGAGAATCTCAGTAATCTACAAAAGACCTGGAAATTTGTGGGCGATACCGCCAAGGCAGCATGGGATTCTATGCTGAACGTCGGACGCCAGGACTCTGTTACCGAGCAACTGGACAAGGTCAATAAAAGCATCTCGAAAGCGCAGAGGCCATTTGACCCTTCGGTTGGCGGCAATTCGGAAGATCGCATGAGACTGGCGGCAAACATCGCCCTCAAGGCTGTCTTGGAAGGCCAGATCGCCGCTGAAAAGGCTGGGATTGCGCCAAAAGAGGCCGCCAACAAACTGCGCGAGGCTGGCCTGAAATGGGCGCAGGACGAGGAGAAATATCTCACGCGAGTGCAATTGCGCGATCAAGAAATTGATAGGACGACCAAATTAGGTGCGGTGATAGTTGCCGCTGATAGCAAGAAGCAGGGCGAGGTCGACGCACGCCTCGCCGCCATCAAGCTCCGATACGCCGATACCTACAATCTTGCCATCGACACGCAAATCGAATTGCTGAAACGTCGCGGCGCGGTAGAGGAGGAATCAGCCAAACGCTCGATGATCACGCTGAATGCCGATCGCGCCGCTGGCCTCGCCACCAGCCTGCTGGCTGAGTTCGAATATGCCGATAAGGTCGCAAAGATCGACCTCGACGCCCTTGCGCGCAAAAAGGCCTTATTGTCCGCCGAGCTTGCGCTCACGGCTGCAAAGCCAAATAGCAAGAAGGAGCAGGCCGGCTTGACCGCTGCGATTGCCGAAGTAGATGCGCAGGCGCTGACCCGCACCCTGCAACTGAAGGAGGACATCCGCGTCCTCGACATCAAAGATACCAAGCAGGGCTTGGCGAATATCGCCGATCTGGCGGCTGCGCGCGCCACTGATCTACAGTCGCTGCAAAGCCAATTGCAGGCGCAGAAAGATGCGAATGCGTTGATTGGCCTCAGTGCGGTCGAGACAGATAAATTCAATCAAAGCCTAGTCGAGGAGACTGCGAAGCGGCTGGAAAATAAGGCTGCACTCATTGGTGGAAGCGAGGCGCGAGCTGCCGAGGCGGCAGATTTGCGCGCGAGCGCGGTCCTCGTGCGTGCGCTGGGAGCTAAGAAGGTGGAGGGTGTGGATTTGACCGCAGCCGCTAAGGCGAAGAAAGATCTCGACGACTTCCTCGATCCGGCTAAGGCTAAAAACTTCGGCGACTCGCTGCGTGATGCATTTGGCGGCGCCGGCAGTTCGCTGGTGAAGCTGACAACGTCCTTCCAGTCCTACGCGCAAAAACAGGCCGAGTTCGACAAGCAGCGCGACAATGCCGAGAAAAAGCGCATGAGCGGGCGTGGCACGGAGGCGGAGTATATCAAGGACATCACCGCGCTCAATCGCATGCAGGCGTCCGAGCAACTGGGTAGCTATGGCGACATGGCGGGCGCTGCGGCCGGATTTTTCAACGAGCAGAGTAGCGGCTATAAGGCGCTGCAAGCCGTGTCGCAGGCATTCCACCTGGCTCAACTCGCCATGAACCTGGCATCCATCGGCCCAGCCATCGCCGCCGGCGCTGCGCAGATGTTCGCCCAGTCGGGCTGGGGTGGTTTTGCCGGTGTGGCTGCGATGATTGGCGTGATGGCTGCGTTGGGAGCTGCAACTAGCGGCGGTGGTGGCGGACCATCGGCAAAAGACCGCCAAGCCGCCAACGGCACCGGCACGATTCTGGGGGACTCGTCCGCGAAATCGGAATCCATCGCGCACTCGCTGGCCATCATGGAGAAGAACAGCGGGCTGGGCCTGGCGCACACCATTTCTATGGACCAGTCGCTGAAACAGATGGTGGCCGGCATCGGTAACCTGGGCAACCTGCTGGCGCGCTCGGGTATCACCGCCGCCGGCGCTGGCGCGACGGCGGGCATCGCCACCGGCAGCACGCCCACGTTGGGCAAGGTCGGACAAGGCGTGTTGACGGGTGCTGCGACGTATGGCGGCGCGGTGCTGGGCGGCAGTATTGCCGGCGCCATGACCATGGGCACCATCGGCAGCAGCCTGACCATGATGGGCGCCGTCGCCGGCCCCATCGGCATGGCCATCGGCGCCGCCATCGGTTTTGTGGTGTCGAAATTGATCAAAACGTCCGTATCGGTCAAGGACTCAGGGATCACGGGCGCGGCCACATCGCTGGGCAACGTCGACGCACTGGGCTTCAATGCCCAGGCGTATGCCGACATCAATGTCAAAAAGAAGGCGTTCGGCGTCAGTTACAGCAGCAAAAACAGTACGCAGAAAGCTACGCTTTCGGATGAAATGAACGACCAGTTCACCATGATCATCACCAGCATGGGCGACACCATCCGCAGCGCAGCCGACGTGCTGGGCCTGGGTGGTGCTGCGTTCAATGCGCACCTCAATTCGTTCGTGGTGGACCTGGGCAAAATCAGCCTGAAAGACTTGTCGGCCGAGGAGCAGCAGAAAGTCCTGGAGACGGCGTTCTCGAAAATGGGCGACGACATGGCCAAGTTTGGCGTGGCCGGCCTGGCGCAATACCAGGCGGTGGGCGAGGGCTATCTGGAAACGCTGGTGCGCGTCACCAATGATTTCATGCAGGTGTCCGACGTGCTGGCCGTGCTGGGAAAATCCTTCAACGCTACCGGCCTGGGCGCAGTTGCGCTCAGCGAAAGCCTGATCACTGCGGCCGGCGGTCTGGAGGCACTGACGAGCGGCACCAGCTACTTTGTCGAAAACTTCCTGACCGAAGCCGAACGCATGGCGCCGATCACCAAATCGGTGAACGATGCCATGGGCAAGCTGGGCGTTTCAGGCGTGACCACGGTCGACCAGTTCAAGGCCTTGGTGCTGGCGCAGGACCTGAACACGGCTGCTGGGCAGTCCATGTATGCGCAGCTGATCGCCATCGCCGAGCCGTTCAAAACGGCCGCCGATTACGCGGCAGAACTGGCGGCCGCCACGGGCGACTTGGCAGCAGTGAACAAGACCGCCAGCGAGATCGCCAGCGAACGCAAGGATCTACAGCAGCAACTGAATGAGCTGACCAAAAGCGAAACGGCGTTGCTGTCCATCCAGCGCGACGGCATCGCCGCGGTCAACCGCGCACTGTTCGACCAGGTGCAGGCCGCCAAAGCGGTGGTCTCGGCCAAGGATGCGCTGGGCAAGGCCTACGACAGAGAGGCGGCAGCGGCCCAGACGGCGCTGGATAAATCGAAGTCGTGGGTGTCCACCCTCAATGGCCTGAACGCCAGCATGGCCCTGGGCGCCCAGTCGACGCTGACGCCGGAGCAGAAGTATGCCGAGGCGCGGGCCCAGTTCGAGAAAACGCTGGCGGCGGCCAATGCCGGCGACACGACGGCGCAGTCCGGCCTGTCGGCTGCGGAGCAGGCATTCCTGACGGCGTCCCAGGTAGTCAACGCCTCGGATGCCCGCTACGCGGCAGATTACGCCCGCGTGGTGGCGGCCAACAACGAGGCGCTGAAATGGGCCTCGGCCCAGGTCGACGTGCAGCAGGCCAGCCTGGATGCCCTCAAGGCCCAGGTGTCGGGCCTGATCACCATCAACGACAGCGTGCTGACGGTGGCGCAAGCCATCGCCAACCTGCATACCGCGATGGGTACGGCCACGGGGCTGGGCGTGAAGTTCGACGGTTCCCATGCCGGCGGCCTGGCCAATGTGCCGTTTGACGGCTACGCGGCCGAGCTGCACCGCGGTGAAGTGGTGATGGATGCGCCAGCTGCCTCTGTAATGCGCCGTTACTTCGGCGGCGCGCCAAGCCAGGGCGGCGGCAATACCGATGCGCTGGTGGCTGAGATCAAGAGCCTGCGGGAAGAGGTCAAAGGGCTGCGCGCCGATCAAGACAAACAAACCGGCGCCAAGATCCAGGCCACGGTCGAATCGAGCGACAAAGCTGCCAAAACGATCGTGGCTGGTGTCGATAAATCCGCCAAGAGCTCGGCCTGGGCCAATACAGTGAAAGGTGAATACGCATGACCAATGAGCAATTTTTAGCATGGCTGCAAAGCCCGTCGGCCATCCGCATGGTGCTGATCGAGGCCCAGGTGAACGTGGCCGGCCAGGAGGTGACGCGGTATATCGCCTCCCGGCCGTACGTCACCGGCCCGGCCGAGGTGCCGGCCAATACCGAGTATCTGCCGCTGGCCACCGGCGGCCTGGCCTTCACGGAACAGGTGAGCTTGACGGGCGAGGCTGGATTGTCGGGTGGTGACATCGAGCTGGACAATGGCGATGGCGCACTTGATGGCTGGTTGCTCGATGTGTGGCGCAACCGCGCCATCAAAGCCTGGGCTGGCGACCCCAGCTGGCCGTGCGCCGACTTCCGCCTTGTGTTTGACGGCATCATCGATGACGTTGGCAGTTCCAGCCGCGAGACAATCAACCTGGTGCTGCGCGACAAGTTGCAGCGCTTAAATACGCCCATCACCGAGGTCAAGCTGGGCGGCACGACGCCGAACAAGGATGCAATCCTGCCGATACCGTTCGGTGAATGCCACAACGTCACGCCTCTGCTGACCGATCCGGTCACGCTGGAATATGGTTTTCTCTGCCCCGTCGAGTCGAGTTTCGAGGTGCGCACCAACGGCAAGCCAATTGCCGTGGCCCTGAATGACCAGGCCGGGCGCTTCAACCTGACCACGCCGCCATACTCGGCCGCGATCACGGTGAGCGTGCAGGGCGACAAGGGCGGCGGCTATGCGCCGCGCATCGCCCCGCTGGTGCAGCGCATCGCCACGGCGTACGGCAAGGCCGCCGACCGCTTCACGCTGGCCGACCTCGACCTGGACAATCTGACCGCCTTCGATGCCGCCCACCCGCAACTGGTGGGCCTGTACGTTGCGGACCGGATGAACCAGGCGCAGGCCATCCAGCAGCTGGCGGCCAGTGTGGGCGCCCAGGCGCTGATGTCGCGCACTGGCCAGCTGCGCCTGGTGCAGATCACGCTGCCCGCCGCCGGCGTGCCGGTGCAGATTGGCCCCGAACACATGAAATTCGATTCCTTGCGCCCGGTACAGCGCCTGCCGGTGGTGGCGGCCGTCAAGATCGCCTTCGACCGGAATTACACGGTGCAGGCCAGCCTGACCACCAGCATCCCGGCCGAGCATGCCGACCTGTATGCCACGGAATGGCTGACTGAAACGGCGGTAGACGAGGTGGTGCGCGCGCGCTACCGCCTGACGGACGACCCGCCGCAAATCGAAACCTGCCTCAAGACCAACGCAGACGCGCAAGCGGAAGCGGCGCGGCGCCTGGCCCTGAACAAGGTGCAGCGCACGATTTACGAATTTGACGGAGAGCCTGAGATGATGATGCTGGAACTGGGGCAGCCCGTGGTGCTGCGCGATGACCGCTTTGGCCTGCAGAACGGCGTGCCTGGTGTGGTGGTGCTGCTGTCGCACCAATGGCTGGCCGGGCGCGTGACGGTGGGCGTGCTGGTATGACGGCCATCGGCGGCGCGCGCGATACGCTGCTGCAGGCCACGGCGGAGCGCTTCAGCACGACGGCCGACGGCAAGGCAATCCTGCTGGCTGGCAGCACACCTGTATTTCGCGTGAACAGCGCCGGCGCCGGCGCGCCTGGCTCGATTGCCATTACCGCCAAGCCGGTAAATGTGGTGGGCGATATCGTGTTTTCGGTGTCTGCTGGCACGCAGCTGACCGTCAACGGCAACGTGGCCACGGTCGACTTTGCCAGCATGACCACGGATACGGCCTTGGTGCAGGCGCGCATCCGGGAATTTGGCGTCGATTACGTCGCCAACTACATGATCAGCAAGGTCTTCGACGGCATCAATGGCGACACCGGCCTGGCCGGCTTGAACACGGGCCAGGCCTTCGCTTACAAGCGGGCGGCCGCCGCCCCTACTGATTCGCCGGGTGACGTGATCTTTACCTTTGCCACGGGCAGCATCACGACGCCGGCCGGCAACGACCTGGCCAATGGCTGGTCAAAGAATATCCCGGCTGGTTCGACGCCCCTGTACGTGCGCGTGGCCGCCGCCAGCTCGCGCAATGCCACGGACAATATCGTTGCCAATGAGTGGGCGGGGGCCGTGCAGCTGGCCAAGGACGGTGCTGCTGGTGCCAATGGCAGCAACGGCGCGAACGGCGTGGATGGCCTGAATGTGGCGCCCGTGCGCATCTACCAGCGTGGCGCCACCAACATCGCGCCGCCGCTGCCGAGCGCGGCATGCACGTTCACTTTTGCCACGGGCGCACTCGTGGGCCTGAACAATGGTTGGTCGGCGCAGGTGCCGACGGCAGGCGGTGCGTACCTGTTCACCTCCGGCGCCACGGCCGCGTCGCGCGGCGCCACCGATGACATTCCGGCCAGCGAATGGGCGGCGGCTGCGCGCCTTGCCGCCGATGGCGCCACCGGCCAGCGCGGCACCGTGACGGTGACGGCGCCCGGTTATTCGGCCTGGTCGGATGCTTCGGCTGTGTATGAGCTGGGCCACGCCGGATATGGCGCTCCGATCAACCGCGACGTCGTCACCTTGTATGACGCGACGCATGCGGTGACGAAGTATTTTGATAATGGCGAATGGCTGGTGCTTGGCACGGTATTTGACGGCAATCTGCTGGTGGATGGCTCGGTGGCGGCCAAGGCGCTGTCGGTGGACAACTTGGCGGCAATCAGCGCGATTCTGGGGAATGTGGTTGCTGGCGACTTGTACGGCACGACGCTGCATGGCGGCGCCGGGTATCCGACCAATAACTACTGGTGGCCCAGTAACGGCGGCAGCGGCTTTCATTTGAGCGCCCAAGGTTTGCTTATTGGCAATCCTCGTGTGCCAGGTGGCTTTTTCCAGATGTCGAGTACTGGCTATTTTGAGATGCCAGGATTTACCGTGACGCCCGGATCTGCAGGAGTTCCCTCGGTTGCGAGGTTTTCCGGTGAGCTGGTCGCTGCTACGGGAACATTTGGACTGATCCGCAGTGCGGCGAGTGGGCAACGCGCCGAGTTTGATGGCAATGGCACCAGGGCGTATTACGCCAATGGTCAGTTGGCTGCCCGGTTTGGGGCCTGGTAATGCCGGCTGGATTGCAGGTCTGGCTGCCAGACGGGACCTTGGTGATTGACACCTCGACGTACATCGGTCGCACTTTGGCCATTATTGACGCCAGCGCAATTAGCGGTAGCGTGGTTGTGGCGGGAGTGGATCAGGGAATTCCCTTTGCAATCCCAGTACTACATTCGACCAGCGGAAATATCACGGTGGGCACGGTGACTATTCCACAATGCACTTTCAGCGGCAATTCAGTTTCGTGGGTCAGGCAAGCTCCACCGACTGGTTACGTGCTACCGGGTTGCACACTGATTTTGGGGGTGAGATAAATGGCCGCAGGGTTTCAAACGTTCAACACGAATGGCACCTACCAGGTTGATGGTGTCTATAAACACTTTGTTATGACGCGGCGGGTGGATATCGCCACGACGGAAACAACGGGCGGCACTTCAGTAAATGGCTCTCAGGTCGGGCTGGCGAAAGCAGAGAATGAAATCATTGCGCTGCGTTGCAATAGCCCATGCGCGCATATAGGGACGCTCGACGGCCAGATTTATGTGCGAACGACCGGTCCCATTGGAACAGTCATCAGTTGCTATTTTTTCGCGCCTATTACGACCTCTGACGCTACGGTGGGGTTGCAAGTATTTTCAGAATCCGGCGAGTTGGTATTTTGTGCCAGCAAAAAACCTTTGAGCTTTCGCGACTTTGTTGTCGGCGAAGGAATTTTTTCATATGAATCGAGCCGCACTTTCGCTGCTCTCATGATCACACAGCGGTATGAAGTGTCGGATATTGTCATTCCGGCGGGCACTCAGGGAGGTCGGTTATTTCGTCTCATCGCTGCCAGGCGAGGAATGGCCAGTAACGCGAGCGGCGGAATAAGTGTCTCCTACGAAGTCGATTTCCAGGATATGTCCGATATCGCAGGGAGTCCAGGCCCGCCCAGTCAAGCGTGTACATCGCCTTTTGGCAGCTTGCACGCCTTGATTGACGTTACTAATTATTGAGCCTCCAGAATGACCAATCTTCGCATCATCTACGACAACGCCGCCGACAGGGCGGTGCTGACCGCATCGAGCCAGGCCGGCGCGCTGGGCCCGGCCAACCTGCAGCGCGAAGGCAAGTCTGCCGTGCTGCGCTCGCTCGGCTTGGCCCTGACTATCACGGCCACCTGGCCCACGCCCGAGATCGTCGGCGGCGTGGCACTGC
>NZ_JBNYXM010000054.1:0-16483 GCF_051380665.1 Janthinobacterium lyxosi | reverse complement strand
ATTATTTCTTGTGAACATTTGATATTTTAAGTTAGACGCCAATCCGAAGATTGACGCTGCACTTACATCAAATGCCCACACTTATCGACTGTTAATTGTTAAAGAACTGTATTCGGTACTGCTTTCGCGCTATCGACAAAGCGTTGTGTTTGTCAGCTGCGAAGAAGGAAGAGTATGAAGCTTTTTCAGCATTTCGTCAACCTTCTTTTTCACCCTGCTTTACTTGGCATTTGCATGCGTCGTTCAGCGAGGGGGCGAATTATAGCCCTGCTCCGCACACCCCGCAAGGGCTATTTTTCCGCCCCGTGAAACGGCCCTGGCACCGCACTTGCTTATACAGACATATGCACTGTCCACTGATGAGAGCTACTCTGGGCCTGGCAGCAACACTGGGGATAGTCCGGTTCGCTTTGCTTTGCTCCCATCTGTGACAGGTGCTACATTATGGAACACTCTCGATATTCAAAAGAGCGCCGCGTTACAGGGCCCAACGGAGGCAACGAGATCATGTATCAACCGTCAGCTACTTACCGTAGCGCACCGTTTTCGTCCATTGCGGACGCGAACATTTTGCCGGCAGGACAAGACAACGTCCCCGTCATCATTGAAACCTCCCATCAGCGCTCAGTCGCCTTTGGCCTATTGCCCACCGCCACGCCCGACTTTACGCCGGCCGGCAAATCCGATTTGTCCTTGCTGATCGAGCAAAACCGCATGCTGCACACGCACGCGCTGCCGGCGATGGAAACCCTGTACCAGCAAATCGTCAATACGCACAATATGGTGATCTTGACGGATGCCAACGGCGTGATCGTGCATTCGCTGGGCGACGATGATTTTCTGGAGAAAGCCAATCGCGTCGCCCTGCAGCCGGGCGTGGCATGGTCGGAACAAAGCCGCGGCACGAATGCCATCGGCACGGCCATCACGGAAAAAGTAGCAACTTTGGTCCATGCCGACCAGCATTACCTGGCCGCCAATCATTTCCTGACGTGCTCAGCCGCCCCGATCACCGACCACCGGGGCAATGTCATCGGCGTGCTCGACGTTTCGAGCGACCAGCGCAGTTTCCACAAGCATACGATGGCCCTCGTGCGCATGTCGGCGCTGATGATCGAAAATCAGTTGTTTTCCGCCACCTTCGAAGACGCCATCACCGTGCACTTTCACGCGCGCCCCGAATTCATCGGCACCTTGATGGAAGGCATCGCCTCGTTCACCCCGGGCGGACGATTTTTATCCGCCAATAAAAACGGCTTGTTCCAACTGGGTCTGTCATTTGCCGCGCTGCAATCACACACCTTCAGTTCCCTGTTTGGCTTGCCCGTTTCCGCCCTGTACGATCATTACCGCACGGCCGCACCCGGTCTGCTGAACCTGTGCATGCACAGCGGTGTGCGCGTGTATGGGCGCGCGCAGTTGCGCCTGTCCAATAGCGTCTTCCAGCACGGCTTTACTGCCAGCACCGACCACAGCGATATCAACGCCGTGCCGGCCCAGGTTCCCGCGTCGGCCAGCCATGCGGCCAACGCAGCGCGCCGCCTGTCCGGTCTGCGCTATCTGCGCACGGGCGATCCGCAACTGGAATTGGTGATCGAAAAGGTCAACAAGGTATTGGGACGCGACATCCCCATCCTCGTCATGGGCGAAACGGGCACCGGCAAGGAATTGCTGGCGCAAGCCATCCACAACGATTCACCGCGCGCCATGGGACCGTTTATCGCTGTCAATTGCGCCTCGATCCCGGAAACCCTGATTGAATCTGAACTGTTCGGCTATGAAGACGGGGCATTTACGGGCGCGCGCAAGAAGGGGGCCATCGGCAAGATTTTGCAAGCCAATGGCGGCACCCTCTTCCTCGATGAAATCGGCGACATGCCCGTTGGCTTGCAGGCGCGGCTGTTGCGCGTGCTGCAGGAGCGCATGGTCACCCCGCTGGGCAGCAGCAAATCGATCACCGTCAATGTGGAACTCATTTGCGCCACGAATCACAACTTGCGCGAACGCATGGCCAAGGGACTGTTTCGCGAAGACTTGTATTACCGCCTGAATGGCCTGGTGGTAAAACTGCCGCCGCTGCGTGAACGCACCGACCTGGACACGGTCGTGAAAAAAATCCTCGCAACGGAAGCGCCCGACACGCGCTACACGGTGGCGCCAGACATCCTGCGCATGTTCCACCAGCATAAATGGCCAGGTAACTTCCGCCAGCTGACCAATCTGTTGCGCACGGCCATCGTCATGGCAGGCGACGAACATGAAATCTGTTTGCGCCACATGCCTGATGATTTCCTCGACGATATTGAGATGACGCAAACCAGTGCCGCCAGCGCCAGCACAGACCGTATGATCGCCGCCGGCGCCAACCTGGAAGAAATGGAACAAAGCGTCATTCTCAAGTCGCTCGATGCCCACGGTGGCAACGTCTCGGCCACGGCGCGGGCCTTGGGCGTGTCGCGTAACACGATCTATCGCAAGGTGCCGCATCTGAAATAGCCTAGAGTAGACGGGAAAAGCCGGGCGACATCTCGCGCCGCCCCTGCTTGTCGATGGTCATCAGGTCGACGCCCTCCATCCGCGCGGCCATCGCATGCGCGCGCGCGGCCCCCGTCACCATGAAGGTCGTCGACAAGCCATCGGCCAGCAAGCCCGTGGGTGCCAGCACAGTCACGCTGGCCAGTTCGCCCGGCGAATCGCCGTTCGATGGGTCGAAGATGTGGTGATGCACGAAGTCGGGCGTGAACGTGCATTCGTAATCGCCCGACGTGGCCACGCTGCGCCCCTCCACTTTCAAGGTGGCGGCCAGGATTTCGCCGTCGCGCGGGTTCTGGATGCCCAAGGTCCACGGACGGCGCACGGAATGCTGTCCGCGCGCAACGAATTCGCCCGTGTCGAGCAGCGCATGCCGTATGCCGCGTGCCTGCACGGCTGCCAGCGCCATGTCCGCCGCGTAGCCTTGCGCCAGGCCATTCAAGGTCAGCGCCATGCCGGGCTGGAGAAAACGCACTTCGCGCCTGTCCCACGCCAGTTGCCGCCAGCCTACCCGCGCTTGCGCGGCACGACGCAATGTATCCGTCGGCAAGCTTGCCTGGTCTGCCGCCGCGCGAAAAAGCTGCCACAACGGTTGCACGGTGATATCAAACGCGCCATCGCTGCATTGCGACAAGGCTTGCGCCTGCGCCAGCACTGCCAGCAGATGGGCATCCGGCCGGGCCAGGCGGCCATCGCGGTTCAGCTGGAAGACTTGGCTGGCGGGCCTGTAAATGCTCATCAGGTGGTCGATATTCCTGGCCGCATGCAAGGCGTCTTCGATGGCCAGTTCGGCCTGGCACTGATCGTGGTGCAACACGGTGACGGCGATCGTCGTGCCAAACGCCAGCGCGGCGCCTTGATAAAGGCGCACGCCGGACGCCGTGGCCGTGCCGTGCGCCATGCTGCCGGGCAAAGACAAACCCGCCATGGCGGCCACGCTGCCGATCGCTGCCGAAATAAAGGTTCTACGCTGCATTGCTGCTCTCCTCTGCCGTGGCCCGGACTATGGGTATGGTGCGGGCACGCTTGATTTCCAGCATCAAGGGTGCGCATTTTTCATCGCTGGCGTAAATCACCACGCAATCCATGCACTGGAAACACTCACCGTAATCGACTTTCCCGCTCGGCGCGATGGCGTGATACTCGCATCGGTGGCGGCAGGTCTGACAAGGCGTGCCGCATTCCTTGCGGCGCGGAATCCAGTCAAACAGGCGAAAACGGCCCAGCAACGCCAGCGCCGCACCAAACGGGCACAGGTAGCGGCAAAAAAATTTATAGGAAACACTACTGAGCAGCAGCAAGCCCACGGCATAGGCGACGAAGGGCCAGGCGCGCACGAAGGTCAGGGTAATGGCCGTCTTGAACGGTTCCAGTTCCACCAGCTTGTCCGTGATCTGGCTGGAAAACATGCTGCTGCCAAGAATGGCCGCCAGCAAGCCACACTTGATCCATTTCAAACGCCCGTCGAGGCGCGGCTTGATCTTCCACTGCGGCAAGCGTAGCCACTGGCCCAGCTTGCCCGTCAATTCCTGCAGGGCGCCAAACGGACACAGCCAGCCGCAAAACGTGCCGCGCCCCCAGATCAGCAGACTGAGCAGCACGAAAGCCCACAGGATTACCGTCATCGGGTCGAACAGGAAGAAGCCCAGGCTGCGCCCCGCCAGCAGCGCCTGGAGTGCGCCCGTAATGTTGACGATCGATAACTGCCCCTGCGCGTAGTAGCCGATGAAAGCGATGGTAAACAACAGGAACAGGCGGTGGAACCAGATAAATTGCCGGCCATCGCGCACCAGGCGTTTTTGCCACGCCAATGCGCCGGCCAGCAGCGCCAGCCCGGCGGCCAATAGCAGTAACTCAGCCCTGCGGTTCTTCCACGTGCCACGCCAGGTGGCATCGTCGCCTTGCGGCGCCGTATAAAACTCGGCCGGCAAGCGGTAGTTGAAATCCACATTGCGTGCGATGCGTTCCGGATACACGATGCCCTTGCTGCGCGTGATGGGGAGAGAAAACGCCAGCGGGCTGGCCGCATCGAGGCCCGCCTGGCTGATGACGCGCAACACGGCGATATTTTCCGTCGGCAGTGAAGCCGTATCGGACAGGCTCAATTCCAGGTCCAGGTCGCGCATGTCGATGGGCAAGCCATCCTGCTTCAGCAACAGCCTGTCGGTGACCGTGCCACGCACGAAATCGTCGCCCAGCACGCTGTAGCGCCCGCGCGACATGACGAGGATGGCGTGGTCGCCCTCGTCAAGCCGGTTGCGCAATTTGTTCCAGCTGCGTTCCGTCAACAGGTTGCGTCCCACCGTGGGCACTGACACATACGCCAGGTAGAGGTCGATGAACACGCCGTCCGGCGCGCTCGCGGCTTCCACATCGAGTCCCGCGCCGGGACTGCTGGCAAACAGGGTTTCCACGTCCTTGTTGCTCAGACGCAGATGCTGGATCAAGCCCTGCCCGAGCATCTGCGCCACGCTGAGTTTCTCGAATACCTCCATGCGGATACGGGCAATCTGGTCGGGATCGCGGCCTTGCGCGAAGCCGAGCTTCTTGCGCGACACTTTCAAGGCTGACGCCAGCACGCTCTGGTTGATGATGCGCACGGAGGCCGTGGCCTTCGACACGCCGTCGATATCGGCGTGGGTCGCATCTGGCGCGCGCTTGGTTCGCGCATCGATAGCGATATTCTGTTTCAGCGACAAGCCCTGGTACTGTTTGACGAACTGGAACAGGGGTGCTTCACCCAGGCCATCGAGAAACACGGGCTCGTGCTGCGACAGGACGGACACGTCCAGAAAACTGCCTTGCGGATCGATGGCGATCAGCAGATTGACGGGCACGCCGGAAAAGCCGGGAATGGGCGCCAGGTCCACCGATTCAAAAACGTAGCCGACCAGTTCGGTGGCCGTGGCGTTTTGCTTGAACAAGGGCCAGACGGGCAAGTCGGTTTCTTTGTCGCCCACGACGAGGGGAGCAGGAAAACGCCGTGCCAGCTCGGCCTTGTCGAGCACGCCCGCCCACGCCTGTCCCAGGATAAACAGGAATAGCCAGCATCCGATGAACAACCGCATTATCCGCATGCACCACGCTCCGTGCGGCGCCCTGTCGCAAGGCGCCGCGTTGATGAGTTAGAAGAAAATAATGCCGCCCAAGGACACGCCATTCATCTTCGCTTCGCCGCCCGTAAAACCTTTCGAGCGCGTCTGCCCCAGTTCGCCCACCAGGGTGATCGCGCTGTTAAGCGAGTAATACGCGCCGAGAGTCAGGTTGGCGTTCGACTTCAAGCCGCCCGTGCCGGCCGTGTTGTCGTCGTTCTTGCTGATGCCGTAGGACAAGCCCAGCTTCAACTTGTCTGTCGTCTTGTAGGTGCCTTGCAGCAGCCAATTCTTCGACTTGGTATCGCCCTGGTCCGCATCGGACAAGATACCCAGCCCCTTGCCGCCCTGGAAGTTGACCAGCACGCCGACCGGACCCATCTGGTACGAGCCGCCCACTTCCACGCCGCGCATGGCCAGGTCATCGACACCTGGCGTTTTCGAGGTGAATTTTTGCGACTTCACGCCGAGCCAGGCTTTCAAGCCTTCTTGCGCATACGTCAGCTGCGCCTGCACTTGCGGACTCGACTTCGAAGAATAGGTCGAGCCTGCCACGATGGGCGTATCGGAGACGGGACTGACCAGCGCCACATCGGCACCAAAGCCGCTGGACTTCGGCGAGCTGTACATGATCTGGCCATAGTTGCCCAGATAGGTGTAGCCGGCGCCGATATGGCCCAGGGTCACCCGGCCCCGCTGCGTCGCCTGCACCGGTGCGCCCGAGCCCAATAAGGTCATGTCGGACAGGATCGCATTCGCACCGAAGAGGCCGTAGTCGCGGCCCAGCTTGAAAGTACCCATCTGCTCATTGCCAAACGTAAAGAATGCCTGGCGCACATCGACCACGCTGTTCTGGCTGATGGCGCTGTCGGTGGCCGTCGAGTTGTAGATGCCGATCAAGGCTTTCACGTCGTACTCGCCCAGGCGCGACGCGGCGGAAGTGATCAAGCCATTCGGCAACAAGCCGTTGCCGATGGTGGTGCGGTCCTTTTCGCCGCCGCAACCGAGCGCCTGGCCGCCCAGCGCCAGCCCGCCCACCGCATCGCCCGAACACGACACTTGCGTGTAATAGGCGTTGACGATGCCGCCCACCGACACGGTCCAGTCGCCCGCCTTGATATCGACGGCTTGTGCCTGCCCCATCGCTGCGATTGTCATGACACCCAGGCTCCCCAGCTTGATCAATGTGTTCATTGCTTCTCCTCTTTCTTCTCTGTTTTTAGTGTGCACACCAGTGATTGATGTACCTCAAGCTTTGGCAATAAGCGTGCCCAGCACGGCTCAGAGGAAGAAAGAGAAAAAGCGTAGTTAACATGTGCAGCAGCGGATCAATCGCCACGCACGGTGTTCATTTTTTGACCGCAAGTATGCATAGCGGGCGTACAGGTAAACAAAAAACTGACGGCCTGGGCCGTCAGAAAAAAGAAAGCGCCCGGCGGACAGGGAGACACCCGTCCGAGTGGCCCGGGCGTTTCACCCCCTTACTTCGATGCCAGCTTGAAGACCCACACGGAACCGCCCTGTTCCAGGAAGTTGACCTTCTTGGCCACTTCGCCGCCCCACAGTGGCACCGCGCCACCCCAGCCGGATACGACGGCCACATATTGCGTGTCGCCATCCTGCCAGGTGACGGGCGGCGCCACGACGCCGGAGCCCGTCTGGAATTTCCACAATTCCTTGCCCGTCTTCGCGTCGACGGCTTTCAGGAAGCCTTCCGGCGTGCCGTAAAACACCAGATTGCCGGCCGTGCTCATCACGCCGCCCCACAGCGGCGCGTTGTTCTTGATTTCCCAGACGATCTTGCCCGTCTTCGGATCGATGGCGCGCATGGCGCCGATGTAGTCGTCAAACAAAGGCTTGATGGTGAAGCCGGCACCGAGGAAAGCGCCGCCCTTCTTGTAGCTGATGGGCTCGTTCCAGATGTCCATGCCCCATTCATTCGCCGGCACATAGAACAGCTTGGTTTGCGGCGAGTACGCCATCGGCATCTGGTTTTTCGCACCGAGGAAAGCGGGGGCGGCAAACACGGTCGTGCCCTTCTTGCCTTCTTCGCCCTTGGTCGGGTCGCCAGGCCGGCCGGCGGCGATGTAGTTCGGCCGTCCCGTCTTCAGGTCGATGCTGCTGGCCCAAGTGATTTTCTTCACAAACGGAAAGGCGTTCTGCAGCTTGCCGTTGTTTGCATCGATGACATAGAAGAAACCGTTGCGGTCAGCCTTGCCGCCGTAGCGCTTGCCATCCATGTCGAAGGTGACGAACTCGTTGGCGCCATCGAAATCCCAGGCATCGTTCGGCGTGTTTTGATACGCCCACTTGATCTGTCCTGTTTTCACGTCCAGCGCCACAGTGGACGAGGAATACAGGTTGTCGCCAGGACGCAAGTGGCTGTTCCATGGCGCCGGGTTGCCAGTACCAAAGTACGCGAGCTTGGTTTGCGGATCGTAGGTGCCGCCCATCCAGGTCGAGGCGCCGCCCGTTTTCCACAGGTCGCCCGGCCAGGTTTTGTTCACCGTGCCAGATACGCCGTTATCGATGGCCTTGCCATCCTTGTCGTAGCGGTGGCCCATATGGCCCTCGACCGTCGGACGGCTCCACACCAGCTCGCCCGTCATGGGGTTGCGCGCCTCGACCCGGCCCACGATGCCGAATTCGCCGCCCGACACGCCCGTCAGCAGCAAGCCTTCGGCAATCAGCGGCGCGGCCGTCATCGAGTAACCGGCAGCATAATCGTCGACCTTTTCCTTCCAGACGATCTTGCCCGTGTTCTGGTCCAGCGCCACCAGGTAGGCGTCCAGCGTGCCGAAGATCACCAGGTTGCCATACAGGGCGGCACCGCGGTTGACCACGTCACAGCACGGCATGATGCCGTCCGGCAAGCGATGCTCATACTTCCACAGCTTGGCGCCCGTTTTCAAGTCGACGGCAAAGATACGCGAATACGATGCCGTGACGAACATCTTGCCGTTATGAATCAGCGGCTGCGATTCCTGGCCCCGTTGTTTTTCGCCGCCAAACGAGAACGACCAGGCCGGCACCAGCTTGGCCACGGTCTTGTCATTGATCTGCGTCAACGGCGAATAGCGCTGGCCCTGCGTGCCCATGCCAAACGACAGGACGCTGGCCGGATTCTTCGCCGTGTTGTCGAGCATGGCATTGGTGACATTGCCCACGTCGGCCGCCTGGGCCAGCGATGCCAAACCCAAACCGACGAGTATCCCCATGATTTTTTTCTGCACAATCATCTCCCTCTGTTTTATTAGTATGTGTGTATCAAGTCTTGCGGTGCTCATGCGGCTGGGCATGCAACAGCGCGCACTCTGCATCGGTGAACAGGCGCGAGCGCGTCAGGAAGCGCTTGCCCGTGCCGTTGTCGAGTGAAAACATGCCGCCATTGCCATCGACCACATCGATAATCAACTGGGTATGCTCCCAGTACTCGAATTGCTCGAGTCCCATGTAAAACGGTGTGCCATTCAAGTTGCCGAGATAAATATCGGTATCGCTGACATCGAACTCGCCCAGCGCATAGCACATGGGCGCACTGCCGTCGCAGCAGCCGCCCGACTGGAAAAACATCAACGGGCCGTGACGCTGGCGCAACTTGTCCATCATTTCCAGCGCCGCATCAGTGGCGACCACCCGGGCAATTGCTGCACTCATGGCATCCCTTTCTGCGCGCCGCCCCCGACTAAGGGTGCGGCGCCTGTTGCCGGTTTAGAAGAAGCCCAGGGCTTTCGGGCTATAGCTCACCAGCAAGTTCTTCGTTTGCTGGTAGTGATCGAGCATCATCTTGTGGTTTTCGCGGCCGATACCCGATTGCTTGTAGCCGCCGAACGCGGCGTGGGCGGGATACAGGTGGTAGCAATTGGTCCACACGCGGCCCGCCTGGATGGCGCGTCCCATGCGGAAGGCGCGCGAACCGTCACGCGTCCACAAGCCGGCACCCAGGCCGTACAAGGTATCGTTGGCAATCGCCAGCGCTTCGGCCTCATCCTTGAAGGTGGTCACGGACACGACGGGGCCAAAGATCTCTTCCTGGAAGATGCGCATCTTGTTGTTGCCCTTGAACACCGTCGGACGCACGTAGTAACCGCCCTCCAGATCGCCCGCCGGCGTATGGCGCTCGCCGCCAGCCAGCACTTCAGCGCCTTCCTGGCGGCCGATGTCGAGGTAGGACAGGATTTTTTCCAGCTGTTCCTGCGACGCCTGGGCGCCGATCATGGTGCTGGCATCGAGCGGGTTGCCCTGCTTGATGGCGGCCACGCGCTTCAGGGCCCGTTCGATGAATTTTTCGTAGATCGATTCCTGGATCAGCACGCGCGATGGACAGGTGCACACCTCGCCCTGGTTCAGCGCAAACATGGTGAAGCCTTCCAGGCACTTGTCGAAATAATCATCATCGGCATCCATCACGTCTTCAAAGAAGATGTTCGGCGACTTGCCGCCCAACTCCAGAGTGACGGGAATCAGGTTTTGCGCCGCGTAGCCCATGATCAAACGGCCCGTGCCCGTTTCGCCCGTAAAGGCGATCTTGGCGATGCGCTTGCTCGACGCCAGCGGCTTGCCCGCTTCCAGGCCAAAACCGTTGATGATGTTCAACACGCCCGGTGGCAGCAAGTCGCCGATCAGCTCGATCAACACCATGATGGAGGCGGGCGTCTGCTCGGCCGGTTTCAAGACGACGCAATTGCCGGCGGCCAGGGCTGGCGCCAGTTTCCACACGGCCATCAGAATCGGGAAATTCCACGGGATGATCTGGCCCACGACGCCCAGCGGCTCATGGTAGTGATAGGCATAGGTTTCCGCATCGATTTGCGCGACGGAACCTTCCTGCGCGCGGATGCAACCGGCGAAGTAACGGAAATGGTCGATGGCCAGCGGAATGTCGGCATTCATCGTTTCACGGATCGGCTTGCCGTTGTCGATGGTTTCCGCGGTGGCGATCAGGCTCAGGTTCTGTTCGATGCGGTCAGCGATGCGGTTCAGGATATTGGCGCGCTCGGCAGGCGAAGTCTTGCCCCAGGCATCCTTGGCGGCATGCGCGGCATCCAGCGCCAGCTCGACGTCTTCCGCCGTGGAACGGGCGATTTCGCAAAACGGCAAGCCCGTGATGGGCGTGATGTTAGGAAAGTATTCACCTTTTACTGGTGCAACGAATTTGCCGCCAATGTAATTGTCATAGCGTTGTTTGAAGGGATTGGCTACGCCCAGTTTGCTGATGTCTGCGAGATTCATGTCGTCCTCTATCGGGTTAATTAGAATGGAATTGCTGTAATTAAAATCAAACGTCCTGGTACAGATGGGGTGAGTACACGGAGTCTTCCGCAAATGCCGTGCCAGCTCGCCGCCCCACTACCAACTTAGCGGGTTTTACCCCTGTTGCAAGGGCATGGCGGCCATACCGGCGCGCTTTTCAGCACCTGCCCGGGGCCTGGGCGGAGGACGTGGGTCTGTTTGCGTTTTGAACAAGGTGGCAGCGTCCTGTTCCAATCCGGGCCAGCCCTGCTGCTGCACCCCTACACCGCTGCACAATGGAACAGGTGTACCAGACTGGAACACCTATTCCAGCTTGCCTAACGAATCACCACGCCCCATGGCAATTCACCCACGGCAATATCAGCCACCTTGCGCGCGCTGGCCGTGTCGATGACGGAAACACTGTTCGAGCGGCCATTGGCCACGTACAGCTTGGCACCGTCGGGCGTGATGGCCATATTCCACGGGCGCTTGCCGACGGCAATGGTGGCCGTGATCTGCTTGCTGGCCGTGTCGATCACCATCACCGTGCCATCCGTGCCATTCGAGACATACACCTGCTTGCCTCTGGGATGCACGGCGATACCGTTGGCATTCTTGCCCGCTGAAATAGTGGCAATCGCCTTGCGCGTGGCCATGTCGATCACGTAGACGGCATTGACCAGTTCGCACGCCACGTAGGCGCGGCCCGAGTCCGGACTGAAACCGATGCCGCGCGGACGCAAGCCCACGGCAATGGAAGCCACCTGGCGGCGTTGCGCCACATCAATGACATCGACTTGCTCGGCCTCTTCCGCGCTGACCAGCAACCAGCGCCCATCCGGGCTGAACACGGCATGTTCCGGGTTGCGTCCCTGCACTTTGATATCGGCGAGCAAGCTGCCCGTATGGGCATCGAGCAAGGCCACGCTATTGTTTTCTTCGACGGCCACGGCCACGTAATGACCGTCCCGGGAAGCGCTGACGCCCTCGGGCGACTTGCCCAGCGCTACCGTCCGCACGGGCGTGCCGCCAGCGTTATCGATCAGCAACAAGGCACTGCTGGCGGCATCCGTGACAAACAATTGCCGCCCGCTGGGGTCGGCGGCGATGCCGCGTGGCCGCTTTCCGGCGGCAATCTGGCGCACCACCTGGTCGGTAGCCGTGTCGATCACGCTCAAGGTGCCCGATTTTTCATTGGGGACATAGGCAAAGGGAGCGGCCTGGACGGCGCTGCTGGCAAGCGCAGGCAGCAGCCAGCAAACCAGGCGCAAGCGCGAGAAGAAGTTGGGCATAATCACCTTTTCAATGGCAAAACGAAGGGAAAGCGCGCGGCATCGGCGCCTCTGATCATTGCTGCATGCAAACGCCGTGCCACGGGCAGGCGTATAATTTCAGCCCACCAATGGAGACATGGCAGGCATATTGCTTGATAAGACTAGGCAGACCTGCGCCGCTCACGCGCTCAAGCAGGCTTTTATTCACATTGGAGAACCCGCATGCAGCATCGTTTCCGCCTGAACACCATTGCCAGCCTGTTTGTCGCCGGCAGCGCCACCCTGTCCACCCACGTTTTCGCCGCCGAGGCAGCTGACCAGGCCAACGGGCAACTCATGGATACGGTGGTCGTCAGCGGCAGCCGCATCGCCCACCCCAGCCAGGAAGTGCCGGCGTCCATCGACGTCGTCGACAGTGCCCGCATCCAGGATGGCCAAATCCGCGTCAACGCGTCAGAAGCGCTGGCCGCCGTGCCGGGCCTGGTCGTGCAGAACCGCCAGAACTATGCGCAAGACTTGCAAATCTCGTCACGCGGCTTCGGCGCCCGCTCGGCCTTCGGCGTGCGCGGCGTCAAACTGATCAGCGATGGCATTCCTGCCAGCATGCCCGATGGCCAGGGCCAGGCCGCCACCTTCAACCTCGATACCGCCGAGCGCATCGAAGTGCTGCGCGGCCCCTTCTCTGCCATCTACGGCAACCACTCGGGCGGCGTGATCCAGCTGTTTTCCAAGGATGGGCAAAATCCCCCCTCCGTCGAATTGAATGTAACGGGCGGCAGTTTCGGCACCAGCAAGGTGGACCTGACGGCGCAAGGACAGGCCGGCGGCATCGGCTACGTGCTCGACGGTTCGCGCTTCCGCACGGATGGCTTCCGCGACCACAGCGCCGCCACACGCGAACAGGCTTTCGGCAAGATCACCGTCAAGCCCACCGCGGACAGCAAGCTGACCATCGTCGCCAACAGCTTGCATCAGGGCAACACGCAAGATCCGCTGGGCGCCACCTGGGCCACGTTTGCCGCCGATCCGCGTGCCGGTGAAATCGACACGACAGACACGCAAAATCCGAAACGCACTTTTGCCGAGCGCTACAACACGCGCAAGAGCATCGACCACCAGCAAATCGGCGCCACTTATGAACAAGCCTTTGGCGACGACCGCCTGCATGTGATGGTGTATGGCGGCAACCGCGAAGTGATCCAGTACCAGGCATTTAATAAGGCATTTCAAAATACCAAAGTGGATGGTCTACTTAAGCATTCAGGCGGCGTGGTCGACTTCCAGCGCCAGTTCTATGGCATCGACACCAATTGGCTGCACGTGAACCAGTTGGCCGGCGGCAAGCTGAGCACCACCATCGGTATCGACTATGGCCGCTCCAGCGATGACCGCACCGGCTATGAGAACTTCATCGGCAATAGCTTTGGCGTAAAGGGCAAGCTGCGCCGCGACGAACAAAACGTCGTCTCCAGCCTCGATCCCTACCTCCAGACGGAATGGCAAAGCGGACCATGGCTGCTCAGTGCAGGTGTGCGCTACAGCAAGATGAAAGTGGCGGTCAACGACCACTTCCTCGGCAATGGCGACGACAGCGGCAGCCTGGAGTTCAGCCATACGACGCCGGTGCTGGGCCTGCTGTATAAACTGACGCCGAACGTCAACGTCTACGCCAGCGCCGCGCGCGGCTTTGAAGCGCCCACCCTGAACGAACTGTTTTACTCGGGCACGGGCGGCGGCTTCAACTACCAGCTGAAACCGGCCACCAGCACCAACCTGGAAGCGGGCTTCAAGGCCAGAATCAATAGCAACACGCATGTGAATGCCGCCTTATTCCAGATCAAGACGAATGATGAACTGGTGGTCGACAAGTCCAGCGGCGGGCGCACCAGCTATCGCAATGCAGGTAAAACCTTACGCCAGGGCATGGAAGTGTCGCTGGACTCCAGCCTGCCGTATGGTTTCACGACAAAAGTGGCGCTGACCAGCCTGCACGCCGTGTATGACCAGGCGTTTGGCAGCGTGCGCGAAGGCAGCCGCTTGCCGGGCGTGCCCAGCGCCAACCTGTTTGCGGAACTGGCCTGGAAAGACACGCTGGACCGTTTTGGCGCAGCGCTGGAAAGTGTGGCCAGCAACCAGGTCTACGCGGAAGACAGCAACAGCGAAAAACCGGCACCCGGCTACACGGTGTTCAATGCGCGGTTCAATGCCAAGCAAAACGCAGGCAATTGGCGCTTCAAGGAATTTGCCCGCCTGAACAATCTTTTTGACAAGACCTACGTGGGCTCCGTCATCGTCGGCGACAGCAACAAGCGCTACTATGAAGCGGCGCCGGGCCGTAACTGGTTGCTGGGTGTCAGCGCCCAGTATTCCTTCTAATAAAAAGCCCGCGCCTCTTCCGATGCGCGGGCTTTTAAACTAGAGCAAGCTACTTCAGGGCCGCGCTTCCTTCACGCCATATTTCTCAAAGATGGTTTTCAACTCTCCGCTAGCCGCCATCTCGTTCATGGCTGCCTGCAGCAACTTGGCCACGTCCAGCTGCTGCTTGCTGACGGCCAGGCCCACGGCCCAGCCGGCACGCGGCAAGCGGGCGAACACCACTTCGCTCAAGGGAAAAGCGGGATCGCTTTTCAGTACCGATTCGATTTCCGAACGGTTGGCCAGCACGGCGTCGAGCTGGCCCGCCTGCAATTGCTGCAAGGCTTCGGCGGCCGTGTCGAAGATACGCACGTCGTCGCGGTACTTGCCATTGTCTTCACCCAGCATCAGCATGGCCGCGATCGACACCTTTTCCACACCGATACGCTTGCCGGCCAGCGAAGCGACGCCATCGAATTGCGGCACGGCTTGCGCGCTGCGCGCCAGGCGCACCGTTTCCACGTAATACGGCGCAAAGATTTCGACCTTGTCGTTATCCGCCATCAACTTCTTGTCGACCGGCACATGCAACATCACGTCGGCAGGACCGTAACCCAGGTAATGGCCCTTCCACACCATATTGCGCAAATCGTCGTTCAGGTTTTCGCCGGCGGGAAATGGCAGCAAGCTCAGTTTTAAACCCAACTTTTTGGCCAGCGCTTCGGCAATATCGATATCGATGCCCGTGCCCTTGTCAGAAAACGGCGCAAACTCGTTATACACAGCCACTTTCAGGCTGCCCGACTGCTGCACTTTCTGCCAGTCGGCGCGCGCTGGCGCGGCTGCACACAGCGCCAGGCAGGCGAGCGAGATCATCGCGCGCGTGCCCGGGAGTTGGAATGAACGCATGGGACTCCTTCGTGATCAATCGGCTCAGTTAGACTCGCGGCGGGTTTCCAGATAGGTCTTGATGGCCCACATGGCTTCCTGATTGAACACGCCCTCAAACGGCGGCATGTACACGGCCCCATTGCGTACTTTACCGTGACGGATAGTGGTCAGGTAGTAATTATCCGTCTCCTTGTAGCAAGCCTGTTTCTTTGTCTCATTCTTGATACCGAAGCAATCACGGTCGAGTTGACGCAAGTCCGGCGCAATGCCGCCCGAGATGGCTTCGATGCCGTGGCAGCGTGCGCAATTCTGGTTGTAGGCCGACGTGCCCACCGTCAAGGCCAGCTTGTTGCCCCGATATGGGTTTTGCTCGAGCCACTTGTCGCCCACCTTGGGCAAGCCCGTGGTGTCGACGCCTTGCGGCGTGACATTGCCGTGCGCATAGGCGTACGGCAATGTCAGCAGGGAAGTGAGGGCGACGGCGCCCGCGGCTGCCACGCCGAGCAGGGTACGGATGGAATAGGTCATGCTGGTCTCCTTGGTTTTTTTAGTGAATATCCAAGAAGAGCAAATGCCATGCCATGCCAACATGCCCCACATCCGGCCGTCCATGTATCAATTTGGAACAGCTGCAACACCTATTTGTGCCACCACGCGCGTCAGGCGGCAGCCACCGTGCAGATGCTGCTCCGCTCCTGCGGCTCGAAAGTGATACGCACGGGCAAAAATCGGGAAATCACCTCCGCATTCGTCAGCGCATGCTGCGACACCTTGCTGCAACTGAAGGTACCGCTGCCGGCCAGCGCCATGGGCAGCAAGAGCTGGTCGGCCAGGTGCTCGCCGACGGCCGCGTCCGTCTTGAGATAGGCGCGCACATCGTTCAACAGGCGCTTGGCCACCGATTCGGCCAGCAAGGACTTTTCGCCAAAAGAAGTAAACACTTCCGTGACATGCTCATGCGCCTGCCAAGATAAAACCACCAGACGAAAAAAAAACCCCACCATTGCTGGCGGGGTTTCTCTCTACTGCGAATAACAAGCCTGACGATAACCTACTTTCACACTGGTTGCAGCACTATCATCGGCGCAAAGTTGTTTCACGGTC
>NZ_JBNYXM010000053.1:0-17928 GCF_051380665.1 Janthinobacterium lyxosi | reverse complement strand
ATTATTTCTTGTGAACATTTGATATTTTAAGTTAGACGCCAATCCGAAGATTGACGCTGCACTTACATCAAATGCCCACACTTATCGACTGTTAATTGTTAAAGAACTGTATTCGGTGCTACTTTCGCGCTATCGACAAAGCGTTGTGTTTGTCAGCTGCGAAGAAGGAAGAGTATGAAGCATTTCAGCACAATCGTCAACCTTCTTTTTTACTACCCAGCCCCGGAAGACTGTCCCTTTTGTGCCGCAAACTAGTGCGTCTCATCGGGGAGGCGAATCATATCAAAGACCGTCGAAGTTTGGCAAGCGCTTTTCCAAGAAAGCGTGCATGCCTTCTTTTTGTGCAGGCGTACCGAAGGCGGCCTGGAACAAACGGCGCTCGTAAGCGACGCCATCGGTCAAGGTCGTTTCGAAGGCGCGGTTGACGCAATCCTTGATCATCATGGCAACCGAGGTCGGCATGGCGGCGATGGTCTTCGCGGCAGTCAGCGTTTCTTCCAGAAGTTTATCGGCTGGCACCACGCGCGACACCAGGCCGATGCGTTCCGCCTCGGCAGCGTCGATGGTGCGCGCCGTCAGCAGCAAATCCATGGCCTTGGCTTTGCCAATGGCGCGCGGCAGGCGCTGCGTACCGCCCGCGCCTGGCGTGACGCCAACCTTGATTTCCGGCTGGCCGAATTTGGCGCTGTCGGCGGCGATCAGGAAATCGCACATCATGGCCAGTTCGCAGCCGCCACCGAGCGCGTAGCCAGCCACCGCGCCCACCACCGGTTTGCGTACGCGCAAGATATGCTCCCAGTTGCGACTGATATAACCCTGGGTAAAGGTATCGGGATAAGTGTAATCAGCCATGGCGGCGATATCGGCGCCGGCGGCAAACGCTTTTTCGCTGCCCGTGAGCACGATACAGCCGATATTGTCATCCGCGTCGAACTTCAGCAGGGCGTCGCCCAGCTCATTCATCATGTTGTCGTTCAAGGCATTCAAGGCCTTCGGGCGATTCAGGCGGATGATCGCCACTTTGTCCTGGATATCGATGATCAAGTCTTCGTATTGCATATGGTCTCCTCTGGATGAACACGGTATCGACGATTGTAGCGGCTAACGGCAGCGGCGCGACAGGTGCGCTGCTATTATTGTGAGCCCGATCACCTTTATCGAGCAGCGTATTTTCTCCTCCTTCTGTCAGTACTGCACCCACTACCTGCGCGGCGACGGCAGCGCCGCCAGCGTCAATTTCCGCCGCCTGTGGTTCAGCAATGGCCTCAATTGCTTCGGCGCCCAGATCACCTCGCTGGCCCTGCCCCTGTGCGCGGTACTCTTGCTGCATGCCACGCCGGAACAGATGGGGGTGCTCGTCGCCCTGCAAGCGCTGCCGTTCGCCCTCTTCGGCTTGCCCGTCGGCGTTTTGCTGGACAGGCGCAGCAAGCACCCGATCATGCTGTTCAGCGAAAGCATGTCCGGCCTGGCCCTGGCCAGCGTGGCCGTCGCCTACTGGTGCGGCGTGCTGTCGATGCCGTGGTTATATATAGTGGGATTCATCATCGGCACGGGCTTTGTCGTGGGCGGCGGCGCCGAACAGGTTTTCCTGACCTTCCTCGTGGGGCGCGACGGCTTGATCGATGCGCAATCAAAATTTGCCGCTACCGAATCGGCTTCGCGCCTGATCGGCCCCGGCCTGGCCGGCGTGCTGGTGCAAGCCTTGTCGGCGCCCGTCGCCATCCTGTGCACGGCTTGCGGCTATCTGATTTCCGTCTTCAATTTGCGCGCCATGAGCGTACGCGATCCGCGTCCCGCACCATCCGACAAGCACGCCTTGCGCGACATCGCCGACGGCTTGCTGTTTGTCTGGCGTGAACCGCTGCTGCGCGCGCTGGCCTGGGGCGCCGGCATCTGGCACTTCCTGTTTTACGCCAGCATGGCCTTGACGGTGCTGTTCGCCACGCGCGACCTGGGCATGAGCCCTGGCGTGCTGGGCATGACGCAGATGCTGGGCGGCGCCGGCGTGCTGCTCAGCGCCTTCATCGTCAAGCCATTGACGAAGCGCTACGGCGCCGGCCGCACCATCCTGATCGGACTGGCGTCCACCTCGGTGTGCTTTGCCATGACGCCCACCATCCCCGCCGCGCTATTCGGCAGCGCGGCAGCCAGCGCCGTGGCTTATGCCGTGCTGATGTTCTTTTTCGATTGCGGCGTGATGCTGTTTTTTATTCCCTACCTGGGCCTGCGCCAGAAAGTCACGCCCGACCCCATGCTGGGCCGCATGACATCGACCATGCGCTTCCTGACGGTGGCGACGGCGCCGCTGGGCGCCCTGGCCGCCGGCTGGATAGCGGAACACTTTGGCGTGCGCAACGGCCTGGCCTGCATCGCGGCAGGCAGTATCTTGTTGACCGTCGCCATGGTGTGGGGCACGCCGCTGCGTAGCGTGCGCACCTGAAGCAATGAACGGGCATACACTGCTGAAAGATTGCCTTGGCGACACTATTCATGCCAAAGCTTGCGAGGTTTGATTTACATCAAGGTTTTAGTTGATGTAAATCCATAAGCTGTCTTACATCACTTGAGGAGCACGCTATGTTTAACACCATCTTATTTCCCACCGACGGCTCGCCGTTGTCCGACAAAGCCGCGGAGACCGCCCTCGCCTTCGCCCAATTGAACAAAGCCAAGCTGGTCGCCATCAGCGTGGTGCAGCCCTTCCCGTTCTCGCCGATGGCCGATGGTGGCATCGTGCTCGACGCCGGTTTGTACGAGCAACAAATGCAGGAAGCATCGCAACGCGCTGTCGACAAGATCGGCGAAGCGGCGCGCGCCGTCGGCGTGCCCTTCGAAGGCGTGGTCGCCGTCTCGCCCAGCCCGCACGACGAAATCGTCAATGCGGCGCAAACCTACCATTGCGACATCATCCTGATGGCTTCGCATGGCCGCAAGGGCTTGAACAAGCTGTTCGTGGGCAGCGAAACGCAAAAAGTGCTGGCGCATACCCATTTACCTGTCATGGTCTTGCGCTAACCTTACGCTAGCGCAATCCCCGCCCGGCGCCGCGAGACATTCAGCGCGCCGGCGCCTGCTTCGGCAGCAACACCCACACGGCACCGCTCTGCTTCATGCGGCCCGCATTCTCGGCCGCTTCCGCGCCAAAGCCAAAGAAGTAATCGACACGGATGGGCCCGCGAATGGCGCCGCCCGTATCCTGCGCCATCACCAGGCGCTGCATGGGAATTTCGCTATTGGCTTGCGTGGTAGACAGAAATACGGGCGCACCCAGCGGCAGGAAGCGCGAATCGATGGCCACCGAGCGCTGCGGCGTCAGCGGCACGCCCAGCGCACCCTTCGGTCCCACTTTCGGGTCGGGCAAGCGCTCTTCCTTGAAGAAGACATAGCTGGGATTGGCGTTGAACAATTCATCCTTGCGCGTGGGATGGCCGGCGATCCACGCCTTGATGCCCTGCGCGGACGCCTGACTCAGGGTCAGCTCGCCCTTGTCGACCAGGTAGCGGCCGATCGATTTGTATGGATGGCCGTTTTGATCCGCGTATGCCACGCGCACGGTTTCCTGCGTATCGGTCAGCTGCACGCGCCCGGAACCCTGCACTTGCAGGAAGAAGGCCTCGACTTCGTCACCCACCCACAGCAATTCCTTGCCCGTGACGGCCGTGGCACGCTCGATGTCGGCGCGGGTCGCATACGGGATCACCTTCTTGCCCACCAGCCTGCCCCGCAAACGCATGTTTTTCAGTTCCGGATACACGCCAGCCAGATCAACGGACACGAGATCGTCAGGCACCTTGTACAGCGGCGTCTGGTATGGACCACCACGCTTGCGCGCGCCGTGCAGCAGTGGCTCATAGTAGCCGGTGACGAGGCCCGTGTGATCGCCATCGGCAGTGATGACTTGATTGGGCACAAAGAAAGTCTCGAAGAACAGGCGGATGGCCTTGTCGCTGTCGGCATTCACCTGGCGCGCAATCGTGCACGACTCCTTCCAGTCCGGCCGCTTGACCAGCACGCCGCATGAAGCCATGAACGCTGGCCAGGCGGCGCGCATGTCATCGCGGGCCCAGCCAGGCAAGGCGGCAAACTTGGCGGGCACGAAGGTGGGGGCAGCCGCATCCGTGACATCCCTGGCGTCGGCCGGCTTGGCCGGCACCGGCTTGACGACGGTCGGAGCGATGGCCGGCGCCTTACCAGTCGCGGTGACCGGCTCTGCCGGCGGCGTGGTACAGGCGGAAAGCGCAAGCGCGACGGCGCCGACTGAAACGGGTAGACTACCGCGTGTCAACAGACGGCGGGTAAATACTAAGCTGCGGGTAAATAACATAGGAGTGCGTATGTGGATCTTGATGATAGAGGCGCTGGTGGCGTTCTTCTTGCTGGCATTTATAGTCTGGTGGACCATGTATTCGGGTAAAAAACCCGCGCCACCCGCGCGCAAGCAGCTCAGCGAAGAACAGGACAGCACCGAAAAACTGAAATAAGGGGCGCACGCCCCCGGCCTCTCGTTAATGCAGGGTACGCGGCACCGACAGCACGAACTCGGGAATCGGCGCTTCGAACTGATGGCCATCTTCGGCCACGCAAAAGTATTCGCCGTGCATCGAGCCTTGCGGCGTGCCCAGCATCGTCCCGCTCGTGTATTCGAACTGTTCGCCAGGCTGCAGCAGCGGCTGGTGGCCGACGGCGCCCAGGCCGCGCACCTCTTCCACCTTGTTGTTCGCATCCGTGATGACCCAGTGGCGCGAAATCAGTTGCGCGCCAGCCGTGCCCGTGTTGACGACGCGGATCGTGTAACTGAACACGTGCCGCCCCTGGTCCGGTGCCGATTGCTCGGGCAGATATTGCGTCTTAACCGTTACCGTAAATTCATAAGTCGCCATCGTCATTCCTATTCAGACATTGCCAGTCATATATTGTGTGTCGCGCGCGCCGCATTGGCCACCGCGCGCCGTGTATTCTGCGTTCCAGTAAGGCATGGTAACGGCGTCAAGCGTAAAATAGCGCATCTTCGCATTTTCTACTCTTAGCCCTTAGCCACCATGACAACATTCCGTATCGCTCCCAGCATCCTGTCCGCCGACTTTGCCCGCCTGGGCGAGGAAGTGCGCAACGTCGTTACCGCCGGCGCCGACATCATCCACTTCGACGTGATGGATAACCATTATGTGCCGAACCTGACCATCGGCCCGCTGGTGTGCGAAGCGATTCGCCCGCACGTGCAAGTACCCATCGATGTGCATCTGATGGTCAAGCCTGTTGATCGCATTATCCCGGATTTCGCCAAGGCTGGCGCGAACATCATCACCTTTCACCCGGAAGCGTCGGATCACGTTGACCGTTCCTTGCAACTGATCCGCGACAATGGCTGCAAATCGGGCCTGGTGTTCAATCCGGGCACGCCGCTGCACTACCTGGAACACGTGATGGACAAGATCGACATCATCTTGATCATGTCGGTCAACCCGGGCTTCGGCGGCCAGTCCTTCATTCCGCAGGCGCTGAAAAAAATCGCCGAAGCGCGCCGCATGATCGACGAATCGGGCCGTGACATCATGCTGGAAGTCGATGGCGGCATCAAGATCGACAACATCGCCGCTGCAGCTGCCGCCGGCGCCGACACCTTCGTCGCCGGCTCGGCCATCTTCGGCAAGCCGGACTACAAGGCCGTCATCGACGCCATGCGTGCCGAATTGGCCAAAACAGTGGGCGCCTGATGCAAGCGGGCACGGTGAAAGACCACGTACTGGCCGGCGTGCGCGCCGCCATCATCGACCTCGATGGCACGATGCTCGACACCGTGCCCGATTTTCATGTCGCCATCAATGGCATGCGCGCCGAACTGGATCTGGCGCCCATCAGCGCCGACGCCATCAAGCTGATGGTGGGCAAGGGCTCGGAAAACCTGATCCGCACCGTGCTGGCACTCGACTTCGATGCCGCCGGCGTGGAACAGCGTTTTGACACGGCGATGGAGGCCTACCAGCGTCACTACCTGGCCATCAATGGCCAGTTCAGCACCCAGTATCCGGACGTGGAAGCGGGGCTGGCGGCAATGAAGGCGGCGGGCTTGCGCCTGGCCTGCGTCACCAACAAGCCGATCGCCTTCGCCCTGCCTCTGCTGAAGCAGAAAAACCTGGCACAGTATTTCGAGATCGTCTACGGCGGCGATTCGCTGCCGAAGAAAAAACCCCACCCCATGCCTCTGCTGCAAGTGTGTGCGGACTTCGACCTGGCGCCATCCAAAGTGGTGGCCATTGGCGACTCTTCGAATGACGCGCAAGCGGCACGGGCTGCGGCTTGCCCCGTCTTGACCGTACCGTATGGTTACAACCACGGACACTCTATACACGACACCGATTCCGATGGTATAGTAAATACGCTGCTCGAAGCGGCCGATTTTATTAGCATGCACAACAGACCAGCATACTGACCATACCCAACACCATATCGTGAACACGTTTCTCATCAAAAAACACAATGTCACCCAAACCGGCTCGATTGAGGCCTGGCTTTGGCGACGCTGGCAATCCTGGCAGGCCTAAGGGCCGAGCCGTGTAAGATTGCTGTCGGCTGCGCGCGCGCACCGGCAGGTTTTTTGATAACTCACCGCAGGGTTTGTGCTTTGTAAGCACGACGCACACGCGTACTCTGGCGGCATGGAGAGACACATGACCGAACTCGAATTCAAATCGCTGGCCCAGCAAGGCTACAACCGCATCCCCCTCATCGCGGAGGCTTTTGCCGACCTGGAAACCCCGCTCACACTGTACCTGAAACTGGCGCAGACCCAACAAGGCGGCAAGAACACTTTCTTGCTCGAATCCGTCGTCGGCGGCGAACGCTTCGGCCGCTATTCATTCATCGGCTTGCCCGCCAACACCGTCTTGCGCAGCCATGGCAACCGCACCGAGATCGTCAGGAACGGTGCCGTGATCGAAGAGCACGAAGGCAACCCGCTCGACTTCATCGAACAGTACCAGTCGCGCTTCAAGGTGGCCCTGCGCCCCGGCATGCCGCGCTTCTGCGGCGGCCTGGCCGGTTACTTCGGCTACGACACCGTACGCCACATCGAGAAAAAACTGGCTGGTGGCGCACCGAAAGACGATTTGAACCTGCCCGACATCCAGTTGATGGTGACGGAGGAACTGGCCGTCATCGACAACCTGTCCGGCAAGCTGTACCTGATCGTGTATGCTGACACGACGCAGCCCGAGTCGTTTTCGAAAGCGCGCCAGCGCCTGAAGGACTTGCGCATGATGCTGCGCCGTGGCGTCGATGCGCCCGTCACCAGCGCCTCCGTGCGCACGGAAACCATCCGCGACTTTTCCAAGGAAGACTATCTGAAGGCGGTCGCCAAGGCGCACGAGTACGTGATGGCGGGCGACCTGATGCAGGTGCAGATCGGCCAGCGTATCCGCAAACCGTATGTTGACTCGCCGCTGACCCTGTACCGCGCCCTGCGTTCGCTGAACCCGTCGCCCTACATGTACTTCTATAACTTTGGCGACATGCAGATCATCGGCGCCTCGCCCGAGATTTTGGTGCGTAACGAGACGAGGGCGGACGGCGGCAAGAAAGTCACCTTGCGTCCCATCGCCGGCACCCGTCCGCGCGGCGCCACCCCGGAACGCGACGCCGAGCTGTCGGCCGAACTGCTGGCCGATCCGAAAGAGATCGCCGAACACGTGATGCTGATCGACCTGGCGCGCAACGACATCGGCCGCATCGCCGAAACGGGCAGCGTGCAAGTCACCGACCGCATGGTCATCGAAAAATACTCGCACGTGCAGCACATCGTCTCGAACGTGGAAGGCACACTGAAAGACGGCCTGTCGAACCTGGACGTGCTGCGCGCCACCTTCCCCGCCGGCACCCTGACGGGCGCGCCGAAAGTGCGCGCCATGGAAGTGATCGACGAACTCGAAATCACCAAGCGCGGCATCTACGGCGGCGCCTGCGGCTACCTGTCGTTTGGCGGCGAAATGGATGTGGCGATCGCCATCCGCACGGGCGTGATCAAGGACGGCATGCTGTACGTGCAGGCTGCGGCCGGCATCGTGGCCGACTCGATCCCCGAAATGGAATGGCAGGAAACCGAAAACAAGGCGCGCGCCGTACTGCGCGCTGCCGAACAAGTGCAAGATGGCCTGGATGGGGAGTTTTAAGATGCTGCTGATGATCGACAACTATGACTCCTTCACCTACAACATCGTGCAGTATTTCGGCGAACTGGGTGAAGACGTGCGGGTCTACCGCAACGATGAAATCACGATCGCACAGATCGAAGCGCTGAACCCGGACCGCATCTGCATCTCACCCGGCCCGAAAGCCCCAAAACAGGCAGGCATTTCGGTGGACGTGCTGAAGCACTTCGCCGGCAAGAAACCGATACTGGGCGTGTGCCTGGGCCACCAGGCCATCGGCGAGGCATTTGGCGGCAAGGTCATCCGCGCCAAGCAGGTCATGCATGGCAAGACTTCCCTCATCGCGCATACGGGCGTGGGCGTCTTCAAGGACATTCCCAGCCCCTTCACAGTGATCCGCTACCACTCTTTGGCGATCGAACGCGCCTCGCTGCCTTCCTGCCTGGAAGTGACGGCGTGGACGGACGACGGCGAAATCATGGGCGTGCGCCACCGGGAATACGATATCGAGGGCGTGCAGTTCCACCCCGAATCGATCCTCTCGGAGCACGGCCACGCCCTGCTGAAGAATTTCCTCGAGCGCTGATTCCATGCGCACGCCACGGCGTGCCATCAGTGTCCTCCTGCGCCATCATTGAAGAAGGAAGCATCATGCCGATCACCCCACAAGAAGCCCTGCTGCGCTGCATCGAACACCGCGAAATCTTTCACGACGAAATGCTGTACCTGTTCCGCCAGATCATGTCCGGCGAAATGTCGCCCACCATGATCGCGGCGCTGACCATGGGCTTGCGCGTAAAAAAGGAAACCATCGGCGAAATCGCCGCCGCCGCGCAAGTGATGCGCGAGTTTTCCACCAAGGTGCCCATGGCCGACACCACCAACCTGCTCGACATCGTCGGCACTGGCGGCGACGGCGCGCACACTTTTAATATCTCCACCGCCTCGATGTTCGTGGCGGCGGCAGCCGGCGCACGCGTGGCCAAGCATGGCGGGCGCAGCGTCTCGTCCTCGTCCGGCAGCGCCGACGTGCTCGACTCGCTGGGCGTCAACATCAACCTGCAGCCCGAGCAGATCGCCCAGTCGATCGCGCAAACGGGCATCGGTTTCATGTACGCGCCCAACCACCATGCGGCCATGAAGCATGCGGCGCCTGTGCGCAAGGAGCTGGGCGTGCGCACGATTTTCAATATTCTGGGTCCGCTGACGAATCCGGCCGGCGCGCCGAACATTTTGATGGGCGTGTTCCACGCCGACCTGGTCGGCATCCAGGTGCGCGTGCTGCAGCGCCTGGGCGCGCAGCATGCCATCGTCGTATATGGCCGCGACAATATGGATGAAGTCTCGCTCGGTGCCTCTACCCTCGTCGGCGAACTGGTCAACGGCGAAATCCGCGAATATGAAATCCATCCGGAAGACTTCGGCATGTCGATGATCGCCAGCCGCAACCTGAAGGTGGCCGACTCCATCGAGTCGAAAGCCAAGATGCTGGAAGCGCTGCGCGGCGAGCCCGGTGCGGCCGCCGACATCGTCGCCCTGAACGCGGGCACGGCGCTGTATGCGGCTGGCGTGGCCAGTTCGATCGAAGACGGCCTGGCGCGTGCGCGCACCGCCGTCAGCTCGGGTGCCGCCCTGGCAAAACTGGAACAATTCGTGCAGGTGACGCAGCAACTGGGCGCGCCGGCGCAAGCGTAAGCTCCCCGCCCTCCTTTATAGAATAGCGACCATCATGTCCGACATACTCGATAAAATCCTGGCCGTGAAGGCCGATGAAGTGGCCAAGGCCAAGGCCCACCGCAGCTTGGCCAGCCTGCGCGGCGACGTGGAAAGCGACAACACCCTGCGCGCCGGCCTGCGCGGTTTCGAGGCAAGTCTGCGTCAGCATATCGCTGCCGGCAAGCCCGGCATCATCGCCGAAGTGAAAAAGGCGTCGCCATCGAAAGGCGTGATCCGCCCCGACTTCCGCCCGTTTGATATCGCCGCCAGCTATGCGGCGCATGGTGCGGCTTGCCTGTCCGTGCTGACGGACGAACAGTTCTTCCAGGGCTGCGTGGATTATCTGCAGCAGGCGCGCACCGCCTGCGCCATCCCCGTGCTGCGCAAGGATTTCATGGTCGACATGTACCAGATCTATGAAGCGCGCGCCATGGGCGCCGACTGCATCCTGCTGATCGTCGCCGCGCTCGACCACGGTCTGATGGCCGAAATGGAAGCGTGCGCCCACGAACTGGGCATGGGCGTGCTGATCGAAAGCCACGACGGCGAAGAACTCGACGCGGCACTCAAGCTCAAGAGCGCGCTGATCGGCATCAACAACCGCAACCTGCGCACGTTCGAGACCTCGCTCGACACCACGATTAATCTCTTGCCGCGCATCCCGCAAGACAAATTGATCATCACGGAATCGGGCATCCACAGCACGGCCGATGTGAAACGCATGCGCGATGCGCACATCCACAGCTTCCTGGTGGGCGAGGCGTTCATGCGCGCGCCCGACCCCGGCGTGGAGCTGGAACGCCTGTTCAGCTAAACCATGGTAGGCTGGCAGCCATGAGACACGCGATCACCGTCCTTGCCACTGCTGTCCTGCTGTCGGCTTGCCAGACTGCGCCCCCGCCAGTGGGCCGCGCGCCCTCGCCAGTGGAGCGCACGCCCCCTGGCACGCCGGCCGCGCTACTGCTCGCGGCCAGCATCGACGCCTACAAGGCGCTGGTGGCGCAGCAGATCATGGCGGCCAACGACGCATATACATTCAGCGGGCGCTTGCCGCCCATGCTACCGGCCATCGTCGTGCTCGACCTGAGCGTTGGCCCCGACGGCGAACTGAAAAGCGTGCGCGTGCACCGTTCACGCGACAGCGAAGCATCGGCTGCGGCACTGGCCGCCGTGCGTCGCGTGCATGCGTTCTTTCCGCCGGCAGGACACCTGATGCGCCGCCACGCCCGGACCTTCGATTTCTCCGAAACCTTCCTGTTCAACGACCAGTACCGATTCCAGCTGCGGACCTTGTCCGGTCCACAGTAACCGCAGCGGTATCGAGTTCGATGCGGTCGCGTCCCCGCTCCTTGGCCAGGTACAGGGCCGCATCGGCGCGCGACAGCAATGCATCCAGCCCCTCCACCACCGATGCCTGGAAAGCGACGCCTATGCTGACCGTGCACGAAGGCAGTCCCGCATGACTGGACTCGCGCAGCAAGGCGCGAATGCGTTCGGCCACACCCAACGCATTATGCGCAGGCATGTCCGGCATCAGCACGACGAACTCCTCGCCGCCGAAACGCGCCACGCAATCCGATTCGCGCAAGGCGTCGCCGATTACGGTGGCCACGTGCGCCAGCACCTGGTCACCCACCGCGTGACCGTAGCGGTCATTGATCGATTTGAAGTAATCGAGGTCGATGCTGAGCAGCGTCAGCGGTAAACGATGGCGGCGCAGATTGCCCATCTCGCGCGCATAGGCATCGCCAAAGCCGCGTCGGTTCAGCACCTGCGTCAGCGGATCGTGGGTCGAGCGGCGCTCCAGTATCTGCTGCAGGCGGCGCGTCGCCACCGTCATGAAGCCCACCGTCAGCAGCAGCGCCATGAAATTGGCGACCGCCAGATAGATGCCGGCCGGCGTGCCGGCCACCGTCAGGTTCACGCTGGCGCCACCATGCAGCAAGGCAGACACGCCGCGCGCCAGCACCACGATGGCTTGCGTCAGCATCAGCGCGCCAAAGAAAAAACTCGAGAAATGGCGCTCGCCATGGATCCACACCAACTGCACCTGGCGGGCGTAAAACAGGAATACCAGCAGTGAGAAGAGCGCCACGCGCGCCGAAAAATCAGGACGCACCAGCAGCCACCAGCTATTGCCGGCGATAGCCAGGGCAAGTATCAGCAGATAGGCGCGGCGGCTGGGCGCCAGGCCAAAGAATTTCTCCGTGCCCAGCATCGACAGGCCGATGCCGGCCACCAGCGCCGCATTGGCCGCGATCATGGACAATGCCGGCGGCAGCACCTCACGGGTGCCGAACAACAGCGACGCGCACACCAGCAACAGCAAACCGGCCGCCCAATGTCCCAGGCCATGCACCTCGCGCCGAAAACTCCGATAAACCGAGAACATGACGATGCTCATCGCCCCACACATCAGGGTCGTCATCAGCATGATCGTTCGTGGATCGAGGGTTTGCACGTTGGCGCGATCTAAAAGAAACAATTCGGCAATTTTAGTTTAGTTAAAGAAAAATTAGTTCATTTGCAGTAAATACGATGGCAACCCGCCAGTTCAGCGGATGAGTTACATTGGAGAAATTACTGCTTGAAATAACAAACCGGCCAGTCACGGCCGGTTTTCTATCTTAGCGCATGATCATCAGCATGAGCGTCAGCATCATGCCGCGCTAGGACGCTTCGGCCCCGTGGCTTTCTTTGGCGCCGGCAGCAAGCTCAAGCCGACACCCGGCACGCGGTCGCCCTGCAATACGGTGGCAAACGTCATCAACTCGTCGCGGCGGAAAGCGTGGATGGCCACCTTGGCGCCGACGGCGTAACGGGTCAGCAAGGTATCCAGATTGACCGGATTACCCGTCACGCGCAGGCCATCGATGGCCACCAGTACGTCGCCCGCCGACAGGCCCGCCAAGTGGGCAGCGCCGCCCTGGTGTACCTGCGCCAGCCTGGCATCGTTGCCGTCGCGGCCCAGGTTGACATCCAGGCTGGGCTTTTCTTCCTTGCGTTGGTCGCTGTACTTCACACCGAATGGCGCCAGCAGACGCGCCAGTGGCACGTCGTCCGTGCCGCGGATGTAGCGCTCGAAGAACGGCTTCATGCGCGTGCCGGAAATCTCATCGAACAGGGCTTCGACTTCGGCCGGCGTCACGCCGCGCGCTTTGCCTTCTCCTTTGCCCTTGTAGAAATCGCGGCCATAGCGCTGCCACAGCGCCTGCATCACGTCGTCCAGCGATTGCTCGCCATTCGTCTTGGTGCGCAGCGTCAGGTCGAAGGCCAGCGCGATCAGCGAACCCTTGGTGTAGTAGCTGACGATGGCGTTCGGCGCATTTTCATCCTGGCGGTAGTACTTGCCCCAGGCGTCGAAGCTGGAATCGGCCACGCTTTGCTTGCTGCGACCGCTGCCGCGCAGCACGCTGTTGACGGTCTTGCCCAGCAACTTGAAATAGGCTGCCTCGTCGATCAGGCCGGCGCGCACCAGCATCAGGTCGTCGTAATAGCTGGTGAAACCCTCGAATAGCCACAGCAGCGGCGAATAGCTTTCCGCCTGCAGGTTGTACGGTGCAAAAGCGGCCGGCTTGATGCGCTTGACGTTCCAGGTGTGGAAGTACTCATGGCTGCACAGGCCGAGGAATTTCAGGTAACCGTCGCCGATCTCCGTGCTGCTTGACGCCGTCGTCGGCAAGTCGGCGCGGGCGCAGATCAGCGCCGTCGAGGCACGGTGTTCGAGGCCGCCGTAACCGTCGCCGACGGCCATGGTCATGAACACATAGCGGTCCATCGGCGCTTTTTTGCTCTTCGGCTCGAAGAAGGCGATCTGCGTTTCGCAGATGGCTTTCAGGTCGCGGCACAGACGGTTCAGGTCCAGGTTTGGCACCTTGCCCGTGACAACGATATCGTGCGGCACGCCATGCGCGGTGAAGGTGGCCAGCGCGAAATCGCCCATCTCCACCGGGTGGTCGATCAACTCATCGTAGTTGGCGGCCTGGTAGCTGCCGAAGCCATAGCGCTTTGCCTTGAGTTCCGGCAGGGTGGTGGCCACGCGCCAGGTCTTGCAAGCGGCATCCTTCGGCTGCACGATGTGCACCTCGTGCGCATCGGATTCCTGGCCCAGCACGCGCAGAAACACGCTGGTGCCGTTGAAGAAGCCGTGATTCTGGTCCAGGTGCGCGGCGCGCACGGACAAGTCCCAGGCATACACGTCGTATTCGACCGTCAAGGCGCCCTTGCACGGGGCGGCTTGCCACGAATGCTTGTCCAACTTGGTCAGCGCCACGGCCTTGCCCTCGGACTCGGCGCGGATGCTGACGATATTGCGCGAAAATTCACGGATCATGTAGCTGCCCGGGATCCAGGCCGGCAAGGACAAGACCTGGCCGATGGCGGCCGGCGACTTGACCGTCAAGGTGACCTTGAACATGTGGCCAGCCAGATCAAAGGCGGCGATGCTGTAGATGATGCCGGCGGCGGGCGCCTTGGCGATGATTTTTTTAGTCGGTGCTTTCTTCATGTTTTCCTCGTGTCTGGCTTGTCTTCCCGGGAGCGCCACTGCCCCGCCTTACAAATCGTCAGGTGTATCAATATCGCGCAAGATGCCGCTGTCGTCCACTGTCACTTCGCATACGGCATGGCTGTTGACGATGCTGCGCGCACCCTGGTCGCCATCGAGCGCCAGCAGCAGCGGCAAGTGAAAGGCGCTGAACGCGACCGGATTGCCGCGCCGGCCCTGGAACAAGGGCACGGCGATGCGCGCACCATCGCCGATGGCTTGCGACAAGGCGGCGATTGTAGCCGGTTCCACACTCGGCATGTCGCCCAGGGCGATCAGCCAACCCGGCGCGCCGCGCACATAGTCGATGGCGCAGGTGAGCGAGGCGGCCATGCCCGTGTCGGCATCATGGCAGACGCGCACCTCGCAGCCCAGCGCGCCGAGCACGCGCGCCACCTGCGTGTCGTCGGCGCGCACCACGGCCAGCACGCGCGGCAAGGCCGCCAGCATGGATTTTGCGGCCGCCACCACCACGGGCAAGCCCGCATGCGGGCCTTCCGTCAACGGTTGCAATAATTTATTCTGTACGCCGGAAGGATCGAACCTGCGCCCCCTTCCGGCTGCCAGCAAGATGCCGACCGTACTCAAAAGACCACTGCCGTCATGCGACCGCCAGGTCGAACGGCAACTTGCGCAGGCGCTTGCCCGTCAGGACGAACAGCGCGTTGGCGAATGCGGGCGCCAGCGGCGGCACGCCCGGCTCGCCCATGCCCGTCGGCGCGTCGCCCGATGGCACCAGGTGCACCTCGATCACCGGCATGTCGGGCATGCGGGGCACGGGGTAGTCGCCGAAGTTCTGCTGCTCCACCACGCCATCCTTGAGCGTGATGGCCGCGCCGGGAATGGTCGTGCCCAGCGCCATCAGCGCGGCGCCCTGCACTTGCGCCTCGATCGTCAAGGGGTTGACGGCCAGGTTGCAATGCACGCCCGCCCATACCTGGTGCAGCTTGGGCGCGCCTTCCACCACCGATGCCGTCACCACGTAGGCGACCACGGAATTGAACGATTCATGCATGGCCACGCCCCAGGCCTGCCCTTTCGGCAGCTTTTTCCTGCCATAGCCGGATTTGGCCACGGCCAGGTCCAGCGCGGCGATATGGCGCGTGTGCTTGGCGTCGATCAGCTGTTTGCGGTAGGCGACGGGGTCCATCTTCGCCACGTGCGCCGCCTCGTCGATCAGGGTTTCCATGACAAAGGCCGTGTGGGTCGAGCCAACGGAGCGCCACCACAGAACGGGCACGTTCGCCTTGGCCGTGTGCACGGACAGCTTCATCGGCAGGGTGTACGGCTCGCCCATGCCTTCGACCATGGTGCCGTCGACGCCATTTTTCACCATGAAGGCTTCGAACGGCGTGCCGGCCATGATGGACTGACCCACGATGGTATGGTCCCAGGCGAGTATCTTGCCCTTGGCGTCGAGGCCGATCTGCGCGCGGTGCACGTGCGACGGCCGGTAGTAGCCGCCCTTGATGTCATCCTCGCGGCTCCACATCAGCTTTAATGGACCGCTCTTGCCCGCCGCCCGGTATGCCTTGGCGACATTGACGGCTTCGACCACATAGTCGGAGGACGGCACGGCGCGCCGGCCAAAGCCGCCGCCCGCCATCATCGTATGCAGGGTCACCTGTTCGGGTTTCAGGCCGGACGTGGCCGCAATCGCCGTCTGGTCGCCCGTCTGGAATTGCGATCCCACCCACATCGTGCATTTGTCGGCCTGCAGGTCGACGACGCAATTGAGCGGCTCCATCGGCGCGTGCGCCAGGTAGGGAAATTCGTAGACGGCTTCGATTTTTTTCGGCGCCTTGGACAATGCGGCAACATCGAATGCGCGCGCCACCGTGCCCGGCGTTTTGGCCAGCGCCTTGAAGGCGGCCAGCTGCTTGTCGCTGCTGACCTTTTCCACGGCGCTGCTATCCCATTCGATCGCCAGCGCATCGCGTCCCTGCTTGGCGGGCCAGTAGCCGTCGGCGATGACGGCGACGCCGCTGCCGCCACGGTCGGTTTTCACTTCCAGCACATCCACTACACCCTTGATGGCCTTGGCCTTGCTGGCGTCGAATTTCGCCACCTTTGCGCCAAACACGGGCGGGCGCGCCACCATGGCCACTTTCGCGCCAGGCGGCTTGAAGTCGATGCCAAACTGCTGTTTTCCCGTGGACTTGGCGGCCGCGTCGAGGCGTTTCACGGGTTTGCCGATGATGACAAATTCGCGCGGGTCTTTCAGCTTGACGGTGGTGGGCACGGGTTGACGCATGGCCGCGTCGGCAAATTCGCCATACGTCGCCTTTTGTCCGCCGGGGCCGTACAGCACGCCCTTGGCGGCACGCACCTGGTCGGGATGGACTTTCCACTGCGCGGCGGCGGCGCCTACCAGCATGGCGCGCGCCTTGGCACCGATTTCGCGGTATTGCGTGAACGAATGGGCGATGCTGCCCGAACCGCCCGTCATCTGCATGCCGTAAGCGGCATCCTTGTATTGTTCCCCCGCGGGCGCCAGCGCGCCATGCACCATGCTCCAGTCGGCGTCGAGTTCCTCGGCGATCAGCATGGGCAAGCTCGTTTGCACGCCCTGGCCGAATTCCAGCCGGTTCACCTGCACCGTCACCGTGTTATCAGGAGCGATGTGCAAAAAGGCGTTCGGCGCATACACGGGCTTGGCGGGCGCGGTATCGGCCGCCATGGCCAGCTTGCCTACGCCCGGCAGGAAAAATCCCAGCATCAAGCCACCGCCCGCCACCGCGCCGGCCTTCATGAAACCGCGCCGCGACACGCCATCGGCAAGCGCCGCCGGCGCCGATGCCAGCGCCGCGCCCAGGGTCACTCCGCCATGCTGCAATGCTTCCTGATTCAACCATTCGATACGCATGTCGCTCTCCTCAGGCCAGGGTCTTGGCCGCGTCCTTGATGGCTGCGCGGATCCGTTGATAGGTGCCGCAGCGGCAGATATTGCCGCTCATGGCGCCATCGATGTCGGCATCGCTGGGCGCCTTGTTGGTGCGCAGCAGCGCCGTGGCGCTCATCACCTGGCCGCTTTGACAGTAGCCGCATTGCGGCACGTCGTGGCGCACCCACGCCGCCTGCACCGCCTTGCCCACCTGGTCGTTTTCCATCGCTTCGATGGTGGTGATCTTTTGCGCGCCGACCGAGGAAATCGGCGTGATGCACGAGCGGATAGGCTGGCCGTCGAGGTGCACCGTGCAGGCGCCGCACAGGGCCGCGCCGCAACCGAACTTGGTGCCCGTCATGTTCAGGTTATCGCGCAGCGCCCACAGGATGGGCGTGGAAGGATCGGCGTCGACCTGCGTGTCGCGTCCGTTGATATTCAAGGTAATCATCTGCGGCTTCCCTTTTCTGGATTGTTATGGCATCTACAAACAACACTTGATGATACGACAGCGGAAAAAAGCGATCGGGTAGGAGGCGGGGTTGCCCCCGCCGTCCTCCCACAACACCGGACGTACGGATCACGTATCCGGCGTTTCCTGACTACTGGGTTGCCCCAGCGAGCTTGGTTTCGTGCGT
>NZ_JBNYXM010000052.1:0-18790 GCF_051380665.1 Janthinobacterium lyxosi | reverse complement strand
CAATATCCCGCAGCGCGCCTTACACCACCAGACACCCATCCAGGCGCTCAAAGAGTGGCAGGCAAAGAAGCCGGATTTATTTGTTAAACGCGTTTATAACCAAGCGGGTCTTGACACCTACTCCGCGTTTAAATACAAAACACCATAAACTTGCAATATTCACAACCAAATCAAAGGAGTTTATTTTGAAAAGAAAATATATTAAGAACATCATGCTTACAGCTGGCATGGTTTTCTCAGCCACATTCCTGCAGGCATGCGGAAATAAAGTGGACTGCAACAACAGTGATGTTAAGGAAGACGTTATAACTATCATAAAAGAACAACTTGAAAAATCACTATGGTATCGTGAAATGAGAATGGGTATTGCCGAAAAAACCACCCTCGTCGATATAAAAACTTTATCGCATAACGAAAATTTGAAGCAAAGTCGATGCAGTGGAACCTACAACTACACTTACAATGGCAAGCCGCGCCAAGCAAACGTAGAATATGAGCTTGCTTATCTCGAAGACTCCGGAAAAGTGGAAACCAAAGCTAATGTTACTGAAGTTCAGTCGGCTTTACTACGTGTCGCAATGACTGAAATGCCCATAAAAAACGGAGTGGAAAAATTATACGACAGCAATGGAAAACTTGATCGCAAGCTGTTATGGAAAGATGGAAAGCTTGATGGAGAGCAGGTCTTTTACTACCCAGAAAATGGCAATATTCGTGGAACACAAATGGTAGTCAACGGCATTAAATCTGGATCTGAAAAAGGTTGGGCGAAAGATGGCACCACTTTACTTATCGACCTTAAATGGGCAGATGGAAAAGCAAATGGTTTTCTGAAAAGCGTGAATGATGATGGAAAACTGATTACCGATCTTGTTTTCAAAGATGGCAAAGAAACAGGTTTCCAGACAGTCCGTTCATCTTTCGCTTACGATGAGTACGTCTTTAAAGATGGCTTACTGAACGGAAAGCATCGTAAATTTTCAGATTTCGGGCAAAAGGAGCCTCAAATAGAATTGGAAGAAGATTATGTTAATGGAAAATTAAATGGCTTGGTCTACACATACTACCATGGAGAACTGGACAAGAAACAACTTTACAAAGATGGCGTAGAAGTGGTAAGCGCGTTGGAAAATACTAATACTGAAAGCGCCAAAAGTAGCATTGACAGTTGCGTAACGAAGAAAGTAGCTGCGTTCCGAAAAGAGAACGGTGAAGAATCCTTAATTAACAATGACGTTGTCGAAGAGTGGGAACAGGAATGCACTAAGACCTGATAAATCCAAGAAAATTAGTTAGCGGTAGGGGCGGCATTAAGTACGCTCTTCAGTGATCAGAGTTCCGTTGTTCTCTCGCGGAACTTTTTGTAATGGCCCGCTTTTAGGCCATGAACTACTCCATATTCGGAAAATGGCTGGAGATAACCCAGAAATTATGGCGGCATTGCTATAACATTTAGGACATGCCGCCACTATTGCCGGAGCTAACCGTCAAAGATGCCGGTTTGGAGTGTGATCTATTCGACCCTGTCGATGTGACGTATGCCCAGCGACAGGGCGACGGACTTCGTCACGTAGTGCTTACGCCCCCTCCGTTCAGAACACCTCAACTTTCCATCCGCCACCCACCTTCTTCGGCAGCGCCTGGACGGCAATGAAGCGCAGCGGGTACATGTCTGCCGCGATCTTGATTTTCGCGCGGGCATCGTCTTGCCAGAAACCCTTCACTTCGTGCGCCTCCAGCGCGCCGTCGGTCAGCTGCACGGCAAAATCCGGCGTATAGAAAGTGTTGTCGGCCAGGCGGAATTTCAGGCCTTCGAACTTGCACCAGGCCACCTCGCCGGCTGCCTTGCGCAGCTCCAGCGTCTGCGCGTACGCGGCCTCGGTCTTGTTCATGGTGCCAACCTTGAGGCGGCCGAGCGCCTGCAAGCCACGGGCCATCATGCGCTGCCCACCAGCTCGGCGACGGCGCGCACCACGGCCGCACGTGCCGCAGCATCGGGCGTACTGAAGTCAGCCAGCAGCACGGGGAACTCCTCGTACATATCGTTTCGGTTGATGCTCGCAACCACATCCCGTCCGCCATACGTCCACTCCAAATCGACGCGGTATTCAACTACCAGCGGGCCAGCCGCCGACCAGTCGCCCATCCAGTCCGGCACCATGGCTTGGCCGCGACTTGCGGCGGCGCCCGCCGGCGGCGTGCCGACCAGGGCGCCACCTACCTCAGTGATGTTGGACCAGCCAAGCAGCTCGGCCAGGCGTTTGTTTGCTGCGATTCTATTTTCTTGATTTTTCATTTTGAGCCTTTTAAGCCGTTTTTTCTGATGGGTACGTCACTTCGTAGCGGCCATACCCCTTGCGCAGTGCGGCGGCACCTCTGGCAAATCCTGAGCAGCATTCGCAGCCTGGACGCTCGGGCGTTTCCCCCTGTGCGACTCCCAATCGAAGACAACCAGCCTGCCGCCGCCCTCGCGCAATCGGTCAAACGCGCGCTCGCCCAGGAACTGCTCCAGGCCGGCGGCGTCCAGGTTGCTGATGACGATGGTCGGGCGTGCCGCCTCGTAACGGCCGTTGATGATTTCGAACAGGATCAGCTTCTCGGTGTCGCTGCCGTGCTGCACGCCCACCTCGTCGAGGATCAGCAGGTCTGGGTCGACCAGGTCGCGGATGGCCTGCGCCTCGGTGCGCCCGGCGCCTTTGCCGTAGGTTTCTTTGACGGATCGCACCGCGCGCATCACCGACGTGAACACAGCCTGGCGGCCGTGGCCCATGATGTGGTGGGCGATTCCCACGGCCAAGTGCGTCTTGCCGGTACCGACATCCCCAGCGAAGATCAGGCAGGCGCCAGTGGCCCGTGCATCTTCGAAGTTCTCGGCGTACCGGGTGGCCACGGCCAGCGCGCGCTCGGCGCCTGGGCAGTCCGGCCGGTACGATTCGAGGCGGCGATCAGCAAAGCGCTCGGGAATAGCGGCACGGCCGAGCTTTGCGCTCCATTCGCGCGCCTTGAGCTCCTGGCGCCATGCGGCGCGCTGCTCGGCCTCGCGCACCTGGTCCTCGACGTTCATGCAATCCGGGCAGCCGGACCAGGCGCCGCGAATCAGCATGGCCGTGTACTCGCCGTGCATCGGGCACCGCTCGATCTGCGCGCTGGCGTAGCGCTTCTTGCCTTCAAAAGGTGCCATCTGCCCCAACGCCCTTGTGGTAATCCTGCTTGCCAAAGTTTCCATGCTGTGCCGTCTTTCCGCCCAAAGGCGTTCGTTTCATCGTCAGTTGATCCCACTTCTCGCGCAACTTTGCCGGCGATAGGATGTTCGAGCACCAGAACGCATCTCCCTGGGCCCATTGGAAAAGCTCGCAGATTTCCGCGTGGGTGCGCTTGTCCCGCTCGCGCAGCAGACGCACGTCATCGGCCCAGGTGTCGAGGTTCGGCTGCCTGGCGGCGGCATTGTTCGCCAGCACCCGGCCGAACAGCCAACGTGCGCACTTCTCGTCGTCAGCGCTGTGCTTGCGCTTCTCCCTGGCTTCCTTGATATCGACCACAGGAACCGTTGGAATCGCCGCGTCGGGGATTTTCTCCGACAAGGTTTTATATATTGGTGATTGGGTATTGGGTATTGGTGTTTGGGTAGCCGTTGCAGGCGTTGCAGGTGCCGTTGCAGGTAGCGTTTCAGGTTCAGGGCTTTTCTGGGCCTGCAACGCACCCGCCATCGCCCGGAGTTCCTTGATTCCGATGTTCCAGGCAGCGTGCTGCCCAGCAGCCGTAAGCTGCGCAAACAGGGCTGCACGCTCGTCCCTATGCCGCCTCATGCGTGTTTCCTCGTTCGCTTTCTTTGCCTCTCGCTCTGGCTCGCCGGCCTGGAATGCGAAGATAATTTCGTCGCACGTTTTGTGGTGCCAGCCATCGGCAGCTAGAGAAAAAAACTCTTTGAGAACGACGTCAACCGCTTTTTTTTCTTCGCGGCTGCGTGCGCGGACGACACGTTTTATTTCCTCAGCGTCCGGATCGAGTGGCATTTCCTTGTCGAGGTAGCGTCGAATCATGCGGCAATAGATTCCGTCCTCGCAGGCGGAAAGGTGCGAGGTATTCTTGTCGTAGTCGCCAATATGGTGCTCAAAGTAGTTCAAGGTCGAGCCTCCTGCGCGCGCACCGCGCCGAACAGGGCAGCCACCAGCGGATCGCCCACGGCGCCCGCCTTACGGATCCAGTACTTGCTGCGCCAGCGCGCCTTCATGGAGTCCCAGCGGCCGTCCTGCTTGGCCTTGGCCTCAAAGCGCAGGCGCGTCTGGCGCTTGGTCAGGTGCTGCAGCTTGCAGGGAGCGTCTGGCAAGTCGCCGACGGCATACACGGCCATGGCGGCGCCAGCGCGCGGGTGCGGCTTCCATCTGGCGATATGGATCTTGCGATCGGCATGCAGCTGGCCCACCCACTTCAGCACGGACGCCTGGCTGACACCGGACCGGATGACGATCTCGGCCTTGGTGCCGGGCATCGCGCCCAGCACGAATTCACTAAAATTTGCGCGCGTCATGCTTCACGCTCCGCAAGGAAGGCGCGCTGCTCATTTTCGTTGCTATGCACCCAGTAGTGGCACGGCCGGCAAAGTAGGACCAGGTTGCCGACGACTGCGCGCTGCTCCCGCACGGCGAAGGAAATCACATGATGGATATGAAAAGTGGGCGTGCTGGCGCGGTCGACCGTGCGCCAATCCAGCTTGCAGCGCTGGCAGCACGCGTCTTCACGGCGCCAAACAGCCTTGGCGGCCGCCTTCCATTCACGCGTGCGATAGAACTCTTGGCGTTCCGGCGTGACGCCGCCCTTCCAGTTTGGGTTTTGGTCAGCCGGCACCGTGTGCAGCCAGTGCTTGCCGTCGCGCAAGTAAGGCTTGCGCCCTTTCGACCCGATGGCGATCAGTGCTCGGCTCGCGGCGCTGTGCTTTGTGCCGGAAAAGCTGCGTGGATCACCGCCACGAACGAACCACTGCGCCGAGTCGCTGCCACGCGGCCGGGTAGGGATGCCGGCGCGCTTCAGCCAATAACGGACGGTCTTGGCGTCGCGCTGATAGAGCTTGGCGATATCGGGGCAGCCAAGGCGCTGGGCGGTGTAAAGCTCCGCCAGGTGCTCGTCCGTGGGGCGGGCGATCGTTGATTGCGTTTTGCTCATACTATTTCCATTTCGAATATTGTGATTTGTCGCGGATCGATCTCAGGAGCGAGCTGCTCGTCAACTGCGGTAGCCGGCGCTGCTGGCGCCCCGACCATCACATGCACATCAGCGAGCAAAGTAGAATCTTCCTGGATGCGTTTACGCGCGATCTCGGCGTAGGCTGGATTCAGCTCGATGCCGATGCAGTCGCACTGAAGCCGGTCGGCTACAAGGCCGGTCGTGCCGGCGCCGAAGAACGGATCCAGCACCGTGCCGCCAGGCGGGCAGCCAGCGCGAATGCAAATCTCTGGCAATTCAGGCGGGAACGTGGCGAAGTGGGCTTCGGCGAAGGAATGCGTCGCCATGGTCCAGACGCTGCGCTTATTCCTGGTTGCGGGGATCTCTGCGGTTTCACGCCAGCCTGGCCCGCGCCCCAGTCGCGCGCTGGCGTCGGCGTCGATCATGTCGGCCGGCGCGATCGCCAGTCGGTCTTTCGTGAAATTGCCGATCAACTCGGTATGCTTGCGGTTGGTGCCGGTTGCCCAGCCTGCCGGGATACTGGTGGCGCGCGGCTTTTTGACCTTGTCAAAACCATGCCCGAAACCTACGCCATTGTTGCGCGCAGTGCGTTTCTGCGGTTTTTGGCCCGGCACATCGTAGTCCTTCGTGCCAAAGCTGTTGCGTGGGTGGTCTGCTGCGCCGACGGCAGGTTCCCTGATGGCCTCGGCATCGTAGAAATATTTCTCGCTTTTCGTCGGCAGGAAAATGTATTCGTGGCTCTTGGTGCAGCGGTCCCGCACCGACTCGGGCATCGGATTTGGCTTGCTCCAAACGATGTCCTGGCGCACCCACCATCCGGCGTCTTGCAGTGCGATGGCCAGGCGGTGCGGCATCATGCAAAGATCCTTGTGCTTGAAGCCTAGGGGAATGCTGCTCGAACGGCGCGCATGCGCCGTGCGCACAGCCACGTGCGGGTTGTTGCCCTTGTGGCCGCCAGCGCCCGCTGGTCCGTTTGGCTTGCTGGCATAGCTGTCGCCCATATTGATCCAGCAGGTGCCGTCAGCACGTAGCACGCGGCGCACCTCGTTGAAAACGTCGACCATCACCTCGATAAATTCCGCCGGTGTCGACTCCAGGCCGATCTGGCCGTCAACGCCGTAGTCACGCAATCCCCAATATGGCGGGCTGGTGACGACGCAATGCACGGATTCGGCCGGCAGCGCGCGCAGCTGCTCACGCACGTCGCCAATCATTATTGTTACAGTCATAAGAGCCCCTCAGCTTTCAGGATTTCGTGTGTGCGGCCAATGGCCGCGCGAAAGGCAGCCTCCAGGCCGGTCAGAGACAGATCCGCCGGGCGCGGGCGCCGACCATCGAGTACGTCGTGGCAGGCGCTGCAGCCGAACGCGGCAGCGGTGTCAGGCGCCTTCAGGCCCATACCCTTCCCGTCCGCCAGGAAGTTCGAATGGCACAGCACGGTGGTGTCAGGGTCGAAGTTGCAGACGGCCAGGCGCAGCGTGCAGTCCTGTCCGCGCGCGGCGCGCCGGATTGGTGTCGAGCGTGGTCCTTTGGTCTTTAAGCCGGCCTTGCGCTTCGGCGCCGTGCGCTGGTGCGACTGCACGGAAAGCATGCCGGTGCTGGGCATGGGCGAGGTGCGCTTGAATGGCGTGGGCACCAAGGGTTTGCCTGCTTTCATGGGTGAGCGGCGCATCATGCTAGGATTCTCACTTTTTCAAGGGATTTCATGAGCGACCCCAGAATGCATCCTATGTGGGGCGTGTGCGACCAGATCGGTTTAGCCGAGGCCAGGCACCGCCTATTCACTGAAAACCACGTGGCGACGAGGCAAATTATTGTGGCTTGGATTGACTCGGCCGAACGCGAAGAGCGCCTGCTGTCGGAACAACGCCAGCACGCCCTTAACGAAAGGAATGTAAGCGCTGCAGAAGCCTCAGCGGCTTCGGCGGCCAAATCCGAAAAGACTTCGGCAGCATCAGCAAGGGCTTCGATTTTCGCGGCCGCGATCTCCTTCTTCGCTCTACTGGTGGCCGCTGCCGCATATTTCAAATCGTAGATCACAGTTCAGCCTCCGAAAACAGACGCGGATGCACAGAGCCATTGAGATAAACGGTGTCCCTGATGGGCGTTGCGATCGGTTCGTCATGGTCGACACACCATTTTTCGTTAGATATCTTCATAGTCATTCGCATAATCCGTAAGCAGAGCTGCACGCCGTCGGCTCGTCCAACGCTGTGAGCAGCGAAAATTGTTTGCCGCCGCGGCTAGTCTTCGACCACTCGACCACTGATTCGATGGTCGAGGCCTGGCCCGAGTGCGCCTTAGTGCCCATATGGAAGAACGACACAGGTGAGCGCGGCCGGCACACCTCGGATACAAGGGCTTCCCATTCGGCGATTCGGGCGATGTGCTCAGGGAACCGGCGCGACACCTCGTGCAACTCCCCTTTACTGCAGTTAATGCAAGGCATGCATCCGACGCGCGACATCCCTTGCTTGTAGAGTGGATTCGGCTCGATGCTGGCCAGCCGATGGGCCTCGAACACGTCACCGACGTTCCAACGCAAGATCGGGCGGTAAGTGAATAGACCTCCACCCAACACCTCGAAGTGCTTGACGCATGCACCAGTGCCTTGCAGCCTCTCGCGGCGCGACTGGCTTTCATCGATCCGCACGCCTTGCCAAGACCAGACAGCATCGCATTCACGATCGATCAATTCCATGGCGAACTCCGTCAATGGCTTGGTCTTGAGGTATTCCGTGCAAAACTGCCGTTTGCGCGAGGGGAAGCCGCCACGCACCATGCAAAGGTCCAGGTACGGGTTTCCAGTTGGGTGAAGTAGCTCAAGGGCGCGCTGGGCGGCCTCGGCCGTCCAGTGGTACATGAACTTGCGTTTTCCATATACGGCAGATTCGAGTTCGCCGCCGGCGATGCGCGCCAGGTTGGCGCGCTTGGTGGCGAATTCATCGGCGAAATCAGCACGCACCACGTCGACCGTGATGCCCAGGGCAGCGGGCAAGTAGTCCAGCGCATATTCCAGCGTGTTCTCGTGCTCATTGCCGGTATCGGCCATGACAAAGCGGCAGGCGGCCTTGCCGTGCTGCTCTAGAGCGAGAATGGCGGTGGCAGTGCTGTCCTTACCGCCTGAAAGTGAAATCAAGTGGATCAGGCTCATGATAAAATTTCCTTTTGACAACACATCGCAGCTTGAGACATCTCGGCTAGATGCACACTGGAGAACAAATGATTGCCCATTGGAAGAAGGAACTCGCGCGATGGTACTTGGCGTTCCTTATTGTTATTCTCTTTACATTTATGATCGTTGCATTGTGCGCGGTACTTGAAGATCCGAAAAAAGGACTGGCCTCTGCCGAGGCCGCATCCTGGGTTCAAGCGATTGGCACAGTTGCAGCGCTGTTCGCTGCGTACATTCTGGGTGAGCGACAGGCGCAGCATGCTCTTCGTACCGCGACGGCTATTCAGGATCGCGAGCATGATCGAAAAAAAGCTGCATTCCTCGCAATCTGTCTGGTAGCGCGGGACAATGCCGACGGCATTGGACGTATCTTTTATACACAGCCTTATGATGGTTTCCGTCGACTTGCTGAGTATCAAGAGTCCGCTACGAATGACATTGTCAAAGCCCTTCGCGCAATTCCAGTGCATGATGTGGGAAGTGCAAGTGCCACTACTGCGCTGCTGAATATGACTCAAGATTTGTCGATGCTGACCATCCTGATCGAAGCTTTTGACGGCGGTATCGTGAGCATGACGAATAGCCAAAATGCCGAAATGATTTTTCAAGATACTCGGAATGAAATCGGCAGAAAAGTGGAGAAAATATCCCGGCATTACGAGACGCTCGAAGCCGAATTGGGTAAAAATGATTGAGTAACTCATCTCAATCCTCCACCGCGCGCTTGATGCCAGCGCCATCGAGGCCAGCCGCCTGGCAACCCAGGCGAGTGGCGTGGAAGTAGGTCATTTCGTTGGCGGCGCGGCCAGCCGTGGCCAGTCCGGCGGCCAATAGGCGCTGCATGGCCTCGTGCTGCTGGCCGCTGCCGGCGGCAAAATAGTTGCGATAGCCCCAGCGATTTTTCGGCTTCCCCTGCACGGCGCCCAGCATGTGCTGCAGCTTGGCGACGTCGCCAGGCAGGATTGCGACACGGACGGCCGCCAGCGCGCAGGCGGCGCATTTGCCGTGCTGCGCCAGCTGCTTGGCGGTGCTGGCCTTGCCGCAGGCGCATACCTTGCGGATTAGCGAATAGGCGGGCGCGGCTTGGTTCGCCAGGTGGTGGCGGGTAATTTGGGCTGGGTTCGTGATCATGCTAAGATTGCCTTTTGATAATTTAATGGGATCGGCATGCGCTTCGACGTTGATGAATTCCGAACTGCATACAAAGCGTGGAAGGCTGCGACTGAGCGATACGACGATCACATTGAGAAAATGATTGCGGGCAGCGCCACGATGGATGCGGAAATGCTGGCTATCATTGATGACCTCAAAATCAAGCACGCGGCATTTATGGCTGCCGGACAGCCGATGATTCGCTAGGTCACAGGGCGTCATGCTGTCCTCCCGGCAATCTCGCGCTCATGCGCGAAGTCGGCGCCCATGGCAGCATCAATCCGGTGGCCGATCCATGCGACGACGGGCACCGCAAACGAATTTCCGTGCGATTTGTACCGCGGCCCGTCAGCGGCCAGCAGCCACCAGTTACCGTCGATCTGTGCCCACATGCTCTCTGGACGCAATTTCGTCACGCGCTTGCGGGCGTATTTTTTGATGGGGATCGCGGTGTAGCCGTCAGGGAATCCCTGAAGCCGCTCGGTTTCGGTTGGGGTGAGGCGGCGCACGGCCATGCCATGAATGGCGACATTCGGACCCAGGGAGGTGTCACTGTTATCAAGTTGCTTGCCGTAGTTGCTGGTAACGCAACCAGCCACCTCCCGCGAGGCCGCCACAATCGACTGTCCTCGGCCCGTGCCATCTTCGGATGCATCGAATCCCTCAGCCTTGAGGCAATGGGTGACATCGCCGGTCACACAGGTGGCCACGTAGCAAGTCTGCTTCATACCAGGTTCGGCCGACAGTGCGCCAACGATCTGGCCATCGCCATTCATCAGACGCACTTCATCGCGACTGTTTTGCGCGAAGGCCACGGCCAACTGCCCACCCGCATTCGCATGGCTTGCGGCATGGCACATGGAGCGCATGGTCGGCGCCAGTTCAATGGTTGCGTCGGCACCGTGGTCTTTGCACGAGAAGGCGATCGCCTGCGCTTGCGTGGCGTTGACGGCGAGCGGGCCGCTGCGCTCAATCCACGAATCAGGGTCTTGCTGAGCGTTGAAGCCGATGACCGGCACCAGCAGCCCCGCCTCGGCATCCTGCTGCGTGGCGCTACCAGCGCTCTTTACGCCGCACGTCAGTGTGCCGGCGACAATCGGCGCCTCGTGGTTGCAAGTCAGCGTCGGGCTGCGGTCAATTGCTAGTTCCGCCCCCCCTGCCCGTGCGCTAAGCAATACAGAGGGCTGGAGCAGTCCGGGGGTACTGCCGCAATCAGGCTGTCCGCCACGGCGGCCAAGGCTCGATGTAATAGTTCCGGCAACGTCTTGCCCCGTTTCTCGGCGCGGCGCAGAATGCCCGCGCAGGCTTTGGCGCTCGAGAAGTATTGGGGCGCGACTGGACCAGTCTCCAGTATCGAGGACAGCGAACACGCGGCGGCGCCGCTGCGCCACTCCGAACCATTGCGCGTCCAGACATGCCCATTCGAGCAGTCCATTGTCGCCCAACGCACAGCCTTCCGTGCCCCAGCCGTTGACGGGGACTGCAACGTCGTCGAGTCCTGCCATGAATTCAACCACGCTTGCAAAGTCGCGGCCCTCGTTGCTGCTGTAGGCGCCGGGGACGTTTTCCCATAAAGCGAATCTGGCGCCGCAGTGCTTGCGAGCCCATTGGAAAATATTAATGGCGGTGAAAAACAGCCCGGATCGAGTAACAGTTCCATCTGCATTGAGAAGTCCTTTGCGTTTGCCGGCGACCGACATGTCTTGGCACGGCGAGCCGAACACCATCACATCGATGCGGCCGAGTGCGGCGATATCCGCCTCGGTGATTTTGGTGACGTCACCCAGGTTCGGGACGTCGGGATAGTGGTGCGCGAGAACGATGCTGGGGAACTTTTCAATCTCGGCCACGCCGACGCATTCCCAGCCGAGCGGCGCCCATGCAACCGTCGCCGCTTCTATACCGCTGAACAGGGACAGGTAACGGATTGGAGCTACCGGGAGCGCGTCGCGCTTCATGCCCGCACCTCCGCAGCCGGCCCGAACAGTGCCGCCACAAGCGGATCGCGCATCGCCGGGTAGCGGTTGATGCGGACTGCGAAGTGGGTATCGTCGGCCATGATATGGAAGCTACGGCCCGGCAGCGTAGGCAGCGCGCGCACCGGCGGCGCCGGGATGCGCGGCTGGTACTTGTGTTGCTCGATCCGCCTCAGAAACTCGCTCACGAGCAGCGGGTCGCTCGCCAGGCCGTAGCAGGCCTTGCCCGCGTACGTCGCAGTGGCGTCGACGTGGCGCGCCAGCACCATCACGCCAGCGGCGCGCAGGTCAGCGATGTACTTGCGACCGCCGGATGGCGACATTTTCAGATGCTCGCAGATATCGTCGATCTGCATTTCGCGTGTGGCGAGTTCCGCGATCAGGCTTTTGAGGTTGGCGGTGCGCTGCTCGGTCATGCTGGTGCAGCGCGTGCGCATGGATGGGGCGGTCATGGGCGCACCGCCTTGCGGCAAGCACTATCCAAGCGACCCTTGATCTTGCTCGCGGCGCGCTTCGCGGTCTGGTAGGCGGAATATTCTGCCGCAGTTTCCACCTTCAACTCGTCCCAGCCGGGCCCGCCCGGGTGAATTCGACCCTCGCCGCATTCGTATGCCTTGATCGCCTGGTGGTATGCCACCTTTGCGGCGCCTGTTGCGACCGATGCGCGGTGATGCGTCAGCGTCAATTCGCCGATGTTCGCCAATACGATCAGGCGTGCGAGACTCGCCTCTGCCGCTGCTTTATTTGCTTGAGCATTCACGATTCAGCGCCTCCGACTTTTGCATACTTGCGAACCAGGAAGACCTGGCCAGCGCCGGTCACCATGGCGGTGAACGTCGGATGCTCGACACCCTTGCTATCCTTGTACGGGCTTCCCTCGATGACGGTGAAATAGCCCTTGTCGATGTATTTCTGATACGGCATGCGGCTGCCCTCGATCAGAATATGATCCTCGCGCAGGCGCCTGAAAAGCTTGGTGCGCCCGATGCCGATCATCTTGCCCACCTTATCGATGTGGCAAACGCCATCAATGGCGCGGATTGTCTCGGCGAACAAAACCTTCGGCGCGTCACTGGTGATCTTGGCTGCTTGCTCTTCGATGATCTCGGCCTGCTCGGCGGCCAGGCGCAGCGCGGCGCTGAAAGTTGCAGGCGTCTTGATGGCTGGCACCGCGATAACCGCTTCCAATTCCATCCAGCGATCTACGATGCGGCCAGTGAACTCCGGCGACAGGCGCGCAACCAGGACGAGGGAATCGCGCTTGGTCAGCTGGTGCATTGGATACTCGCGGCCGCCAACTGTGGCGCGGTACTGGCATTCCACAGATTGTGTTATGCCCTGCGCAGCCAAGTCGCGGGCCGTGCGCAGCACCTGGTCGTGACGTTTGCTGGTCAACGCCGAAATTTCGACGCTGGTCATCAGCAAACCGCCTGGTGGTATAATCATTTCCATTCAGTACCTCATGTTGTTGTTTTACGGAAGCCCACCTGCGAAGTGGGCTTTTTTTATTGCTCGACCAGCAATTCGGCGAGCATTGCACCGTAGTGCGCCCGCGCGCGGACATGGCCAGGGTCCGGGTCGTGCGGCCGCACGTAATCAGGATTCGGCTCGACCTGTTCGTGCTGGTGCGCGCGCTGCTCGACCTGCGCCGGCGCGCCGCCTTCCGGCTGCATGGTCTTCCAAGTCAAACCGCCACCTCGCGCGTGGCTGGCAATGCGATGGCCTTCAGTTCGCGGATCGCGATATCGGTCACTTCGTGCATGCGGATCAAGATCGTGGCGCCGATGGGCAGGCGGCCATGGCGGATCTTGCTGATTACTGGTGGTGCTACTTCGAGAGCGCGCGACAGGGCGGCGTCATTCTTCAACTGCAACTTCGCTGTCACGGCGTCGAGCAACTTGATGTTGCCGGCGTGGTTATTGAGCGTGCTGGATGGCGATGTGGTTGTTGTTTGCGTCATGTCATGTTCCTATTTGATGGTGGATAAAGTGGCCGAATCCGGCCGTGTGATGCTGTAGCTGTCGGGTGCGGGTTCGTTATGGCGGCTCACGCTGCGGCACCTCGCATTTCTTCGCCACCCTGTCGGCGGCATCACGCCATTTCTGGCGCGCTTCCTTGTGCGCTGCCTTTGCGCTTGTCTCGCCCTCCCCGTCCTTGGCGCCCTGCAAGTCCTTCTCGGCCTGGCGGTAGATCATCGAGCGCTGGAAGACCAGCTCCTTTTCCTCGGCTGAGACCTCGGCTTGTTTATTCAATAGCTGCCTCCATGCCGTTAAACCCGCATCCGCACGACGCGCGGGACGACGCCAAAGCACGGGCGCGGTGCCGGCGAAATCTGGGCCCTGTTATTTATTGATTTGGGCCTAGCTCCACTGGAAAACGGCGGCGTATCATTCCGTTTCGGCCTGGCGTCCAGGTGATTGCGGATGATCACGATGGTGCATTCGTTCAGCACGTCGCTGACGGTCTTACGCATCGCAGTGCATGCGGCTTGCAAGGCATCTTTGTTGTCGTCAGTGATGTAGCCTTTGACGAGTGCGGTGCGTTTTTGCTTCTGTTTCATGGTTTTCTCCTGGTGGTCGGTGTAACAGGGTTTGAGTGCAACGAAATGCAGGTCGGTGCTTGGTGCTGAATTACGGTGGGCGCTCGCTTGCGGGCGATGCGCACTCTTCGAGAGACACTCCGCGAGGCAACTGGTGCGATTCGAATAGCGGGATGCGCACGAAGTCGTCTGTCGAACGAAATGGAGAAATGGGAATCAGGCGGCTCATAGCTTGGCGCCCACGTCGATGCCAACGGCGGCCCGCAGCGGCACGGTGTCGAAAATGGCGTTGGTAGTGGGCGGCTGGCGGCCGGCGTGGCCTGGCGCTGGAACCGGATCAGTGGCGCGGCGAGGTGTGGACGCAGCAGCCAAGTCAGGCCAAATCTTGTGCCAGTCGTCAGGGCGCAGATCTTTGCGGGAAACCTCCCCTGCGGTTGCCGTTTCGATAGCGAGGCAGTATTCGATGGGCACGCTGCGCAAGCGCCAATTGCCGAGCCGTGCGGAGCTGACGTCGATCTCCTTGGCCAAGGCTGAAAGGCCGCCGCACAACTGGATTGCTTTATCTAGTGGATTCATGAAGATCATATTACACGACTTGTGTATTTTGATCAAACATTTTGTGTAACACACTCTGTGAATGTTTAGCTATTCTTTGATGATGAACAAAAAGGCAAACAATATTCCTTGGGAGCGCATTGAAGCGCGACTGGTGGAACTCCAAAAAGACCAGCAATGGCTGCGCGAAACGCTGGGCATTGCACCCGCTGTATTGACGAACTGGAAATCACGGGGAGCGCCTGTTGGCAAAGCTGTGCCGGTGGCACGCGCCTTGGGTCTGACCACAGATCAGCTCTTGGGCCTCGACAGCTCATCCCATATTGCCGACGGCAGTCCCGTAACCGATGATGAAAGCATGGCCCCCTCCACGGTCGCCATTCGCATGGTGCCAGAGCATGTTCGCGCCGGAATTACGGGCTTCGGAGCAGATCACATATTCGAGGACGGCGGCCACTTCCATATCCCGCGCCTTTGGCTGGAAGAGCGAGACTTGGCACCAGGCGCATTGCTGGCAATCAAAGTTAGGGGCGACAGCATGCGACCGCTGATGTTCGAGGGGGACGTAGTTGTCGTGAACGTCACTGACAAGAATCGGGTGAACGGCAGCGTATTTGCGCTGAATTTCAAGGGAGAGCCGGTCGTGAAGCGCCTCAAATATGAGCGCCGCGAGTGGTATCTAACATCTGAAAATCCAGACTTCCCGCAAGAGCCTTGTCGCCCTGGTGATTGTGACGTCATCGGTCGCGTCGTGCGCTTCGAGGCGCGCAATTTCAAGGATCGGCTATAAATGAAGGTCTTGATATTCGTCCTCGGCGCAATGCTTGCGCCGGGGGCCCACGCTGAGACTTGGCAATGCACGAACGCAGCATCTGGACGCGCCTACACCGTGAGCCAGGCGGTGCCGGCCGACGCCTGCAAGCTGGTCAGCAGTACGAAGAATCCGCACTTCGCAGGCCCAGCGGTTAGCGAGCAGCCGGTTCCTGTATCCATGCGTAGGCCGCAGTCCTGCAACAAGATGGCAGCCCAAGAAGTCCAGTTAGGCATCCGAGAATTCGCAAAGTGGCACATCGAGGGCGATCACCTTGCCGTGCATTGGATCTACGCAATCGAGAAGCAGCCCGAGGCGAAACGCCTGCAGATGGTCACGACCTATGCATATATGGATGCGTGCTTGGGTGGCTCCGCACGGGAGATCATGTTCTACCGCAAGGGGAAGTTGATGGGGATTGCGTCTACACGCTCCGACATACGATTAATCAACTGAAAATCACCGATCAATTATGACAAATGCCTAACTTGCGCATGACTCGACAGTACTAAAAAAAGGATTAATATGCGGTGGGATCTTGCTGATTTTGATAATTATTTAAAGAGTAGCGGTGCAACTGATAAATGCCCGTTTTGCCCCAGTACAACTTGGGACGTTACCACGAAAAGTCTTGGAAGAACTGACCTTGATATTTTTACCGTTTCCAATGAATTATTGAATGGCGATGGAGTCAAGACGGGCCAAACTCTTGATTCTATTCCGTTCATCTGCTCAAATTGCGGATTCGTACGACTTGTTTCCTATAGTAAAATTAAGGATTGGAAGAAGAAGCAAGTGAAGGAAGAAGATGTCATTTAATGTTACGCCAATACGCCCTTCCGGTAGCGGCGATTCATCTGCCTTCAAACGAAGCGGCGTTGACAATAGTGGCGGGCCGCCGCATGATGGAGGCATGGATGCCCGAGTCGCCAAGCTTGAAGAGTTCGTAGTCGATGCGCACGAGCGCTTGATGAAGATCGAGACACGCCTGGAGCAAACAGCAAGCAAGACGGATGCGTACGAACTGCGTGGCAACATCAAAGACTTGGATGCCAAACTGAGCGCGGACATTCGTGCGCTAGGTGTGACTCAAACCACAAACAATACTATTCTTGCGGCGACCATTTCATCGGACATTAAAGATATCGCGGCGAAATTTGGCTCCGCGATCGAATCAGCTAACTCTAAGCAAGGTAGTGAGCTTGTCAAGGCGAAGGCTGACGTTGAGAGCCAAATAAACAGTGTGAAATGGGAGGCGAAGTCTTATACAGAGTCGGTTGCTAGCACTTTCAAATCAGATGTACAAAAGAACACTACCGACATCACCCGGTGGATGATCATCACGGTAGTCGGCTTGTTCATTGGTTTTGCCGGCCTGTTTTTCACTATGAGCAATTTCCTGAAGCCGTCTGCTTCTACAGCGAATCATGCACCGGTAGCAGCAGTATCCGCGCCAGTTGCCCCCTCAGCGCCCACCCCGTCTCCATAATCAAAGCCCGCTGCGCGCGGGCTTTTTAGTCTCATATAATTTCTGCTCACTTCCAACTTGGCAACATCCGACGCATAATGCATGCATGCAACTATGCGCCGCCATCATCAAGATCAAGCAAATCCAGATGGCCGTGGTCCAGGTCGAGCCAGAGCATACTTGGCCGTCCACTGGCCCGGCCGTGCTGCTCCATGCGCAACGGTTCTTCCCTACCCTACCTATTTTGCTGCTGTCGCCGCGCGTCGGCGGATTTTCCCGCAGCTACGCCACGTTCGATATCGCGCCACTGATCAGCCAGATCAACGCTGACGAAATCAAATGGCAGGCCTACCGGTCGCCACCGCCACCCGAACTACGCTTCTAAGCACCAACGCCAGCCTCGACGTTTCGAGGCTTTTTTTCGTCCGTCAAATCCTATCGTCTCCCGACACACAAAATAATTACACAAACTGTTTGCTATGAATACACAATATGTGTAATACTTCATTCATCGAAAGCAAACACAGGAGTACGACATGTCCCCAGCAGAACTGAAAGCCCTTGAAGCAGCCCTGGTTGCAGCCGGCGAAGTCATGCCGGTGGTGCACATCGAAACTGCGCGAGGCTAATCGCCATGAGCGCCCGCGACGCCCTGCCCGGCTTGTTCAATATCCCACCGGCGCGCGCAACGCTGCGCAAGTACAACGTATCGATCAAGTTTGAAGACGGAATTTTTGAAGCCACAGCCTGGGCAGGCAGCCCGAATCAGGCGCATGAGTTGGCACGAATAGATGCGCGAATGGCCTCCTGCACCGGCACGTTTTATGGTCGAGAGCTGGGCTGGACTGCAGAGCTGGCAAAGGTTCATCGGTCGCCCGCGCCGTAGTTCAAGGCGGGACAGGCCGGCGGGCCGGATAAATGCCCTGTGGGATCAGCATGCCCCGATTGATCTTCGTGAGGATCAGGCGCCCGGGGAAGCCCGGCGCCGCAACCAACCTTAAAGGAATTGCAGCATGTCGAATTTCAAAGAAAACCAGAAGGTGAATGTGAAGGGCACGAAAACCGACCCGTCGGCGCGCCCGGGCAAGTTCGTGAAGACGCACCCCGGCGCCCGCGGTGACTTCCTGGAAGTGTTGCTGGATGGCTCGACGCAAAGCCAGCGTTTCCGCCCTTCGCAGGTGTCGGCAGCCTGATTTCACCCCGGCCAGTCGCCCTGGCCCGTTTCGCCGGCGTAACCGGCGGCCAACAAGAGAGGCGTTTGCACTATGCAAGCGGGGCCGAGCCGAAAGCAAATCCCGCCGTCTGACCAAACGCCTCCCTTGTTGGCGGCCCACCAGCCGCAGGAATCACACGCCCGACGGATTTTTCCGGGCCGCCAGCAACCCATAAACAAGAGGAGCAGGACATGAGCTACATGATCACCATCCGCACCGGCCCGCGCGCCGAGGATATTGCGCATTTCGCCGCCATCGGCAACTTGGCCGCGCTGATCGATGCCGCCTACGACGACGGCGCCCTGGGCGTCACGGCAATGGTGCGCACATGATCGCCCTCTTCCACCGCCTGCTGGCCGCCCACCGCCATTACCAGGCGCAGCACCAGCACCGGATGAACAAGATGCGCCTGGCCGGCGTGCGCCGCGAGCTGGCCGGCCTCGAAGAAATGCGCAAGGAACTGATCACCGCGCAAATCGAAGCGCTGATCGACCTGGACGCATCCGCCGCGCGCGTGCAGCGCCTGGGCCGCGCCCACCGGGAGGCGCAGTGGACGTCGTAAGCCAAGCCGTGATGGACGTGACCAGTCAGGCCCTGCGCAACTGGCATGCCGGCCACGCCATCGTCTACGCCGTCCGCCTGGCGCTGTTGAAGGCAGAAATCATAAAACCAACAAGGAAAAAGTCATGAACGCAGTTACGCAAGAAAGCCGCACCGCC
>NZ_JBNYXM010000051.1:0-19346 GCF_051380665.1 Janthinobacterium lyxosi | reverse complement strand
ACGCTTTGCAGCAGCGGAAGGATTTCTTCAAACTTTTCTCGACTGATGTCGCTGGCGTAAGGCTTTCTCATCCCGCCATTATCCGGCTATTCGGATAGATTGTGAACACGTTCTAAGGTCATGCACCGTATTGATCAAATGGCGCAAATCCCGACCGAGCCTGTCCAGCTTCCAAACCGCCAGCGTGTCTCCTTCGCGCAGCGCTTTGAGACAAGCAGCGAGGCCTGGGCGATCTTCTCGTTTTCCCGATGCCTGATCTTCATAGAGATGCTTCGGTTCGACGCCGGCCAACTCAAGTGCATCTCGCTGCAAGTTCGTCGTTTGCGAACCGTCGGCCTTTGAGACTCGCATGTATCCAATTAGCATGATTTCATCTGTCACTTATACGGTCGATTGTGTGACAGTCCGTCCTGTCACTTGCCAATCATCAAAAACTGTCACTTAACCCGTTACTTAATGTATGACATGTAAAGGGTTCTGTTGGTTCATAATTTAACAGAAATTCGGCTGGAATTTGCTCTTTAGCAAATATCACTCGCAGTTGCTCCAAAGAAGCAGGGTCGTTCCGGCCGTACGATGCCAACCGGAATAGCGAGCGGGCAGTCTCGGGATTGTGTCGAGCATCAAGAACGGCCTCTTCAATTGCTTCGGCCGCCTTTCGCCAGTAGTTGACGGGTTCTTCCGATCCCACGTGTACCGGCAGACCGTTTGTGAATTCCCTCTGCGGTTCTTGCACGAACAAGCCAGCGAACTCTCCGGCTGCATTCAAAATCTGCGATTCGATCAACTCGATGGCGGTAGCTGCCGCCTCCAGCATTTGCAACTGCACCGAGTCCGCTAAAATCTCAAAGGGCTGCCATTGGCCCTGCCCGGCACGGAGCTGGTGGCCGCATCGCTCCCATACGTATCGGATAGCTTCACCATATGATCCGCACAGCGAGATCGGCGTGTTCAACTCGTCCAACAAAGTGCGCAGCAGGCGAAACCAAAGTCCGACATGGACCCGGCGGCGCGGTAGCTCGACGTATCCTGTTGTGAGTGCCTGCCAGGTGCGCCGGTCCATCGCCGAAATCGGCGCACTGGCCTGCCGCTGCTCACATGATGCGTCATCCCAACCCATGAACGTCCCAGTCCCTCCCCAATAGGGCTCCAGCCAGCAACCATGCGTCGGACAGCTCAATAGCAACGGCAATTGCCATATGAGTGGCAGCGCATGTTCCGCCGAGTCGCGAATGCAGCGCGGGCACGCCCGACGCAGCGGCTGCATCGGCAGCCAGGCGCGCCAGCTCATGATCGACCGCGTTTTTCGACGCCCCTTCGGCAGCAGAACTGATAGCTGAAAAACATAGGTTTCCAGGGCGGACGGAACCGAGTTGTCAAGACTGTCCAGCAGCCACGGCGTCCATCCGGCGAAACTCATGCAGCGCAGGCGGTCTTGCTCGATGCCGCTGCGCTGAGAAAGGGCTATCAACAGCGGTAGCGGCGGCGTAGTGTCGAGGTCGTCGATCTGGCCGTGGCCAAGATCATGCTCCAGCAGCTCGCGCATGTCCATCTGGTAGCAGTCGGCGACACGATGAAGCCAGGACGACAATGCCTCGCCTTCCTTGGGGGCCGGATGTAGCGGCCAGCGTTGCGCCTGGCTCACATTAACTCCCGCTCGAACTGCCGGCGCCGCTCGCTGGGGCCAGCGTAGTCGGTCATGCTAAGCGTTCGATGGTTGATGGCTTCCTCTCCGCTTTCCGCAGCGGCGACGGCCGCCGCTATCAACAGGTGCGCCAGTTCGCCGATGGTGCCCTCGCTGCGGGTCAGCAGATAACGGGCCATGTCTGGCGTGGCGATGGGCGAGCTTCTTCGCAGCGGGAACGACGCGGCGAAGCTCGCCAGCAACGAATAGCAGTCGTCGTTGGCCTCCCACAATGGAAGCATAACGGGCTCGAAACGGTTTTCCAGTTGATCGTCCGACCGGATGGCAAGGTAAGCCTCGCGCGTGCCAACCCCGACCAGCGGGACGCGAAGTTCGTTGCCGAGAAAGCGAAGCAGATTGAGGAACTCCCGCCGGCTCACGCTGTTACCGGCAAGAACATTATGCAGCTCGTCGATCACCAGCATGCGCACTCCGACGCGGCGCAACAGCGACAACGCTAATTGCTCCATCTCCGGCAGCCGCTGGCGCGGGCGCAGCGGCGCACCCATGGCGACGAGCAAGGCCACATAGAAGCGCGTGACCGATGGCTCCGATGGCATCTGCACGCAGAGCACCGGAATGTGTTCTTGGTCGTCGCGGGAGGTGGTGGGGTGAGTACGGCGGAATTTCTCGATGATCATGGACTTGCCGTTGTTGGTCGGACCGACCAGCAAGAGGTTGGGCATGCGCTGCTTGCTCGGCCATGCAAACAGGGTTTCCAGCCGGTTAAGCGCTTCGACCGCGCGCGGATAGCCGATCCAGCGGTCGGCACGGATGCGCTGAATGCGCTCGGCTACAGGCAGGCGAGCTAGCCCCTGCGCTGCCGGCAAAAGGTGGGACAGGTCGATGGCGGGAAATTCGTCCATGGCTACCACTCCTCGATCTGGTCAAATGGCGTTGCCGGCGGCTCGCCTTCGGTTTTGATATCAGGTATTTCAACCACAGGCGGCGAGGGCTTGCCCGAGGGCGATAGCGTCTTGAGATGCTGCTTCCGCTCGGTATCGCGCCGGACCTTGCGCGTAGTGTGCTGGGCGTTGTCCACGATGTCGCGCATTTGCCGGATCATGCGGAACAGCGCCGCCTCATCCACCTGTTCACGCCCGAGCTGCCGCAAGCGGGCCAGCGCCTGGCGTTGCTCCCACAACGTGATGGCGGGATGGGACAAGGTGCGGTAGGGGATTTCCAAATAGTGTTGCTGCTCCGGCTCCAGTACCCATATCCGGCTGATATCACGCGGGTCGCGCCGGATGAGGAAGGCCGGCAAGCTGCCGCGCCGGGCGATCCATGGCTTGAGTGCGTCGGCATAGTAATGGATGTGGTCGATGACAAAGCCGGTCCGGGTCAATGTGCGTCTGATCACCGGCAGGAAATCGACCAGGAACGCGGTCGCGTGCGTGACGATGGCCGGCGCGCCGGAACGGGCTACGGCATCGGCCCATATCGCCGCCGGCGGCTGGAGCAAAGTTCCATGCACAGAGCCGTGATAGGCGCCGATCGCCAGGGTGAGCCAGCGTTCCAGTTCGCGCAGCGTCAGCGCCGCCATGCCGTCCGAATCGTACTTGCCGCGTTGGTTCGGGTTGGAAAACGTCGTGCCCGGCAATTCGTGGATCATCTGCATCGCGGTGCCGATGATCCGCTCCACAATGCCACCAAAATGCGGCAGGCCCGGCGGTCGATAGCTCAACTGAATTCCGTGCTGTTCGCAGCCACGGCGTAGGGCCTCGCTCTTGAACTCAGCAGCATTGTCCAGATACAGCAGCTTGGGCTTGCCGCTCATCGGCCAACCCATTTCCACATTCAGACGTTCCAAGCTCGGGCGTTTGTCGCAGGCGGCGTGGGCAAGGCAAAGGCCGGCGGAGACGGCGGACGGTGCTTCTAGCGTGACCACCATGCCGGGCACGCAGCGCGTGTATACGTCGATGGCGACCGTCAGGTAAGGGCGTCCAATGGGCTGCCGGTCGCGCTCATCGACGATAATCAGATCGATGACCGTATGGTCGATTTGCACTTGCTCAAGTGGTGCAGTGACTTCGGGCGGCACACCGCCGACGCCTTGCAAGTCACGGGCGGCATCCGGGCCACCCCGGCTGCGCGCCACTTTTCGCGGGTCCAGGCTGGCGATGCGTAAAGCCACTGTGTTGCGGGCCGGCACCGGCAACTTCCGCGCCTTGCACGCCTGTGCTACTTCACGGTATAAAGCCGCCAGGCTGCGCTTCTGCCGGGTCAAAAACCGCTTTTGCAACAGATCGCGAATGATGAGCTCGACCGGCTCCGATAAGCGGCCCTTGCCTTTACCGCCGCTGGATTGACCACGCGCGAGGTCCGTGACCAAGCCGGAGCCCTGCCGTGCGCGCCGGATCAAGACGTATACCTGCCGCCGGGACAAGCCCAATGAGTGCGCGGCGTCATCAGCGGCCTGATGACCGACGAGATCAAGTGCCGCAAGCGGCCCTACGACATCCATTCGTTGTCGTGCCCGCTCCCAGGCGGCATCCGGCAGTGTCAAGACCCCTTGCTCGGCTATGCGCTGTATTTCTGCTGCCACGCCCGCACCTCACTTCTGTGCATAGGAGTATTCAGCATAGACGATGTTGGTGAAGACGACTACTGACAACAGAAAGTCAAAACTCGTGTGCACAGTCGCCGCGTGGGCCAACAAAATGGTGCAGTCGCCTTCTGAAAATGACACCGGCCGCCAGCAACGCATCGCGCTGCAAGTCCAGGTTCTGGTCGTCGGTCGAGACGCGGGCGTAGCCGATCAGCATAGCGACTTGTCCAATTAATCACGAAAACTCAGTATAGCTGGACTTTGAATATTGGAAAGGGATTGTGGATTGTCGGTGTGCTTGAGAAGGCCGCCATACGCCGGCCGCGCGCGGTAATCCAATAAACCCTCGTTTGTTGGACGTTGCCAGCGCACCACTGTGACAGCTGCGAAACTCAGTTTTGTTGTTTTAAGCACCAATAATTATATTTATCAACTTCCTGCTACTTGTGTTGTTTTTTTGCAAAATAAAAGCGGTTTTTCTGAAACTCTACCTGGAGGAACAAACATGTTGACACTGGAAGAAGTAACCAAGAAAACAGCAGAGATTTTGAAGCTGGGCAATGACCAACTGGGATACATCACACAGGACCTTGTTGATGCTGACAACATCCGAGACATTGGTGACGCAGACGGGTCCGCCGGCAATTTCGATAAAACGGTCAAGCTCGTACTGTACGGGCACAACACACGATATGGAGCTGTTGTAATTAACGGTGTAACCTATCAATGTTACTGGTTTGAATACGGTGGTGCGGCGCCGACAAAAGATCCTGGTTTGGCTTGCGGAAATTTCAAGACTTACTATCTTCGCATGGATCAATTTGACCATAACTACTTGGACAAATGCTCAGATAAGACCGAGCGCTGGAGCTTCACAAGTAAGTAATCGGAAGGGCTGGCTAGCATCTATGCCGGCCCCGTTCAAAGGTAAACTGTCCGTATCCGACTGTGCGGCTAGCTAGCGTACCGTCGATGCCAAGCGCAGCCGAAACCATTGCGCTAACTCCTGCTCGGTAATGTTTCCAGCAGCTACGTTTTGCATCAAGCGAATGGCGTCAATTTCTGTAAAGTCCAGACCCTCGCCGTTATCCACCAGAAAGACGCGTGCGACCACCCAAGCTGTCCGTTTGTTACCATCACTAAAGCCATGATTGCGCGCCAGGCCGAAGGCGTAGGCAGCGGCAAGGTCGGCAGCATCGGGCGCCGGTTCACCATAGGTGGCAAGTTGTTGTGCCCGCCCTACCGCCGACTCCACTGCATTCTTGTCGCGCAGACCCGCCAAGCCCCCATGCCGTGCCAGTTGCATGTCATGCACCGCGTACACCAGGGAGGCCGAGACCCAACGCCACAACCTCATTGTGCAAGCACTCGCAGAATTTCGCGGTCATCATGCATGATGCCTTCAGCAAGGGCCATCTGGCGCGCGAAGTCAGGGTCGTATGGCGTGATGCGCAACGCACCGTCTGGCGCCTCGGTCAAGAATAGAGTGTCGCCCTTCTGTACGTTCAGGCGCAGTTTGGCTTCTTTGTTCAGAATGAAACCCTCGGATGCCCCTACGGTGGTTACCTTGAATGTCAACATATCAACCTCCTATATAATTTTGATTATATAGTTATCCGACGCCATACACAAGCGAAACTGCATTCGAATTTTCACGGGTCCTGCTCCCAACCCATCTTGGTTAGTTGCAGCTAATGCTGGTTCGCGGCGATGGAATGCAGGTCGGCGCGGGTAAATGCAGGTTCATTTGCAGCTAATGCTGGTTTGAGGGGCCCGTCAGTTGCAGTTATTCCTGGCCGAGAATCGGCTGGAATGCTGGTCGGGCCCGTTTCAAATGCAGGTCACTACACGTATGCCGCCATCGAGTCCGTAATTCCGTGGGCCGCATTCGCACAAAGCGTCACCGACGCTGCCCAACTCGCCCAGCCGGCGACATTCGACCATCTGCACCTGGTCGGTGACCACTACAGCATGCTACGCCGATACACCCCGGAGTTGCTCGATGTGCTCAAACTGAAGGCGGCGCCGGCGGCGCAGGCCGTCATGGATGCCATCGACATGGTGCGCGAGATGAACGCGACCGGATCGCGCAAGGTGCCGGACGATGCGCCTTGCGCGTTCGTCAAAGCGCGCTGGAAGCCGCTGGTCATCACCGACGAGGGGATCGATCGTCGCTTCTACGAAATTTGCGCACTGTCGGAACTGAAAAACGCGCTGCGCTCTGGCGACATCTGGGTTGAGGGTTCGCGCCAGTTCAGGGATTTCGAGGACTACTTGCTGCCACCGGAAAAATTCAGTGCACTCCAGAAGGCGCGCGCGTTGCCGATAGCGATCAATCCGGACCTCGACCAGTACCTGCTTGAGCGGGTTCTTTTGTTGAATCAGCAGCTGGCCACAGTCAACCGGCTTGCGCTGGCCAAGGCACTACCGGACGCGATCATCACCGACACCGGCTTGAGAATCACGCCGCAGGACACGGTAGTGCCGGAGTCAGCCCAGGTCCTGATCGATCAGGCCAGCAGCCTGTTGCCGCGCATCAAGATCACCGAACTGCTGATGGAGGTGGACGAATGGACCGGGTTCACCCGCCACTTCGTCCACCTGAAAAGCGGCACGCAGGTTCAGGACAAGACCTTGCTGCTATCGGCGATCCTGGCTGACGCCATCAACCTCGGTCTGACCAAGATGGCAGAGTCGAGCCCGGGCGCGAGCTATTCCAAGCTGTCGTGGCTGCAAGCCTGGCATATCCGGGATGAAACCTATTCGGCGGGGCTGGCCGATCTGGTCAACGCTCAGATCGGTCATGCATTCGCCGGAAACTGGGGTGACGGCACCACGTCATCATCGGATGGCCAGCGCTTTCGCGCCGGCGGCCGGGCCGAGAGCACCGGCCACATCAACCCGAAATACGGCGCCGAACCGGGGAAGATGATTTACACGCACATCGCCGACAATTACGCTCCTTTCAGCACAAAGATGGTCAACGTCGGCATGCGCGATTCAACCTACGTGCTCGACGGATTGCTGTATCACGAATCGGATCTGCGCATCGAGGAACACTACACCGACACGGCCGGCTTCACGGATCACGTATTCGCACTGATGCACATGCTCGGGTTTCGCTTTGCGCCGCGCATCCGCGACCTCGGCGACACCAAGCTGTACATTCCGGGTGCGATCACGGACTACCCGGCCTTAAAAGCCATGATTGGCGGCACCTTGAACATCAAACATCTGCGCGCGCACTGGGACGACATCCTGCGCCTGGCCTCATCGATCAAGCACGGCACCGTGACCGCGTCGCTCATGCTGCGCAAGCTCGGCAGCTACCCGCGCCAGAACGGTCTGGCGATCGCGCTGCGCGAACTGGGCCGCATCGAGCGCACGCTGTTCATCCTGGACTGGCTGCAGAACGTTGAGTTGCGCCGGCGCGTGCATGCCGGATTGAACAAGGGCGAGGCGCGCAACGCGCTGGCCAGGGCAGTCTTCATCCACCGGCTGGGCGAGATCAGGGACCGGAGCTTCGAGCAGCAACGCTACCGCGCCAGCGGATTGAACCTGGTGACCGCTGCCATCGTGCTGTGGAACACCGTGTACCTTGAACGGGCGACGCAGGCCTTGCGCGAAGCTGGCAAGCTGCCTGACGACGGCATGCTGCGATACTTGTCGCCGCTGGGCTGGGAGCATATCAACCTGACCGGTGACTATGTCTGGCGCCAGAACCAAAAAATCGATAAGGGGCAATTCCGGCCGCTGCGTGACACAAAAAACTTGTGATTGATCAGCGGGAAAACCTTAGCGTACTATTTTTTCCGAATTCTGTGGGCGCCCCAGCATGCTCGATACTTTATCGCGCAAGTCCGACACGGCGGCAGCAATCCTGTACGCGCTCAAGCTGTGGCCCGCGCTGCTGCGCTATTGCGACGACGGCGCCATCGAGATCGATAACTCTGCGGCCGAACGCGCCTTGCGTGGCGTGGCCATCGGCCGCCGCAATTACTTGTTCGCCGGCGCCGACAGCGGCGGCGAGCGCGCCGCCGCGATCTACTCGCTGATCGGCACGGCCAAGCTGAACGGTGTCGACCCCGAAGCCTGGTTGCGTCACGTGCTGACGCATATCGCCGATCATCCCGTCAATCGGGTTGATGATTTCTTGCCCTGGAACTGCAACCTGCCAGCAGCCCTTTGAGATCACGCCGCTTCCCAGCGGTGTGACGCCATCATCGATCAAAACGCCCCTGAACTCAATAAGGCGCTGAGCGGACGCTTACGCTGATCTGGACATCAAAAGCATGAATTCTGGTTGAACCGCTTGCCAACCGATCGCACCAAGCCGGTAGAAGGTTCGATATTAAACACCACGTAGCGGCGCTGCGGGCAGACCAGTTCCAGCGACTTCTTGCTGCATTCGAGCATGTCGGTCTTGCGCGTGCCTTGCGGGGTAGATACCGAGACGTCCCGGTTGATGTACGGACTGCACTCGAAGCCCTGTTCCGTGGCGACCTTTCTGGCCGCGTCCATGGTCAGGCCGACCGCGTGCAGCTGGTCCACTTCGGCCGCCAGCGTGGCGTCGGAAGCGCGGGTGAGGGCGCAGCCGGCCAGTAACGCGCAGGCCAGCAGTGGCAACATCAAACGTAACATCGTCTTTTTTCCTGGCTTTGTAGTCGAGCTACGCAGTGTACTGGAAGAACCCTCGCACTGTACGCCGCCGTACCGTGCGCCATCGTCGCGTATTCGATAGTGATGGGATGGATATCAAGAAAACTCCGCGCACCGATGCCCGCCATGCGTCGATCGTGCGCCAGGGCCTGGAATGGGCCCTCACTTACGGCCAGCGCAGCGCCGCCGCCTTTCTGCTGGTGCGCAAGGTGCCGCGCCCGGTGGTCGAACGCATACCCATCAGCATGGACGGGCGCGGACGAGCACTGGTGGTGGTCAGACAGTCTAGACGGCGCTGGGAAGACGCTTACTCCGGTGGCACCATTAGCTCTGATGCTACGGCCGGCCGAGCCGCTTCGATTTCGGCGCTCTCAGCGGCCTCTTGCACTACCATATCATCCTCGGTCAGCCTGCACCCCACCGCCACGCGCTTGAAGTCGAAAAGTGGACTGCAATTCGCGCAGAACACAAGGGCCACTTTCGCAAAGACTGTGCTGACGGTCGCGCCAGCTTTCCAGATTTCGTCCTTCACTTCCACGGTCGTGGTACGCGATCCGGGGCGGACCTCACACCCGCAACGAGTGCAATGGGTGTACGGCTGATGCAATTCATGTACGCTCACGATTTTCCCCTGCCTTATTCAACTTTACGGGCGAAGAACCACAGCATTCGTATAGCTACGGTGAACAATGCAGTCTTACATGTAGTTTTAACCGCTGACGCCGTTTGCCTTCGCTTATGACCGCCTCTGCTTTCTCGATAATCTCAAACACTACGTCTTTTTCGATATCATGTCTCTTTATGCTGATCGGTGTAATCGCAACAGTAATTTTTCCATTGGTATATGTGCGACGCTTTCCGTCGCCAACATCGAAACTACCAGTTGCAGGAAGCACTTCAAGCCGTCCACCGGACGACACTAGCATGTCACTCAATTCATACCCTACCAGGTGACCCTGCGTTTTCACGACCGAAAAACATGTTTTTGAATCCAAGCGTTCATTAGCCAAAGCTGAATTCATTGGAATATCTACAGCACCGATCAATCGATATGCAACACCCCCACCAAGGAACAGACCAAGCTGCACAAAACGTAATGGATTAATCAAGATTTTTTCCTCGTCTGCCACACATTGCGTCCGGCCCTTACTCCATCCATGGCGCCAGCGGCCAGCAAGCGGGCGGCCACTAGGGCGCGTTTTCCTTCAAGCGTTCAACACGCGTGCAGCTTGGCGGCGAATGCGGCCGGCTACGCGCTTCGGGCTCTGGCCAACCATGCGCCAGTCGGCATGCCACCAAGTGATGACGCGGGCGGCCGTCGCGGTGTCCGGCGCAGCGATCACGGCGTCCAACTCGGCGCTCACATCGGCCCACCACCGCGCGCCCTGTTCCTCGCCCATGGTCGGATCAACGGCACGCTGATAGATCTCAATTGCCTGGTCCTGTTGCATGATCTTTTCCGTGGATTTTATTTAGGTGATGGAAAAAGAAACTTCTCGAGTTGCCCTGTTTCGGAAGCGCATTCGATGTAGCCCTTTCTTTTATACCAGGCGGTTAGTTCTAAGTCGGACATCGCCTCCCCACAAAGAGATCTTGGAATCAGACGAATGCTTGAGCGGCCAAGCTTGGCCGCGATCATTTCGGCCTGCGAAAGAAGCAAAGACCCTATGCGGTCATTCCTTGCTTCTTGAAGTACGAAAACTTCATAGACAAAGCTAAATGGCAGTCCCCAATCTTCAAAAATTAGCAAGCCGACTTCAACCTCGTGGTGTAAGGCAACAAAATCCTGTGTCCTCGGAGTACTTCCCTGTGCGAGCCGAAATCGAAGAACGTCGCTCTTTATCTCTAATTCATTGAGGATTGCAACAAATTTAATCATATTATTCTCGCTGGCCGTCTAAGCGAACTAGGCAGCGTCAGACGCAGCCCTCAGTGAGGCTGGTCGTTTTCCGATTCGGCGAGAAGAACTTGGCACTGGTGACAAAAGGGGGTCACATGTTCGTGCTTCCGGTCACACGTAGCAGGGTTCCCGTTGCATCCTTCCAACGTGCGTCCCGGAGGCGTTGATTCTTCAAGCTCCTCCCGCTCACCTTTCGCATCCACACCGGCTTTGTGATCGGCTACCGCGTCAGCTACTTCTTGATCATTAAAATGAGCCATGAATTTTCCCTTTAAACCATTTCAACGACGACGCCGGCAGCAGTAACCGCTTCCAACGTTGGAAAGAAGCTGGCCTCATGGATGACAAAATCGTCCGCATCAAACACATCGACGCCGGTATGGCCACGTTCAACAACGCGACAACTCAAGCCGGAGCCAGGAGCGTCGGTACGACGGGTTTTACCATCCCAATCCACGAAAAATCCTTTTGTCTTTTGCACGGTCTTTTCCCTAGTGAATTGCGGCCGGATATTCAAAGTCTGCTTCCGGGGTAAATTCGTACCGCGTCGGATCGCCTTCAAAGACCACGTAGCCCTCAATGCCGCGCTCACGCATACCCTGCACTGCGCGGCGGGTATTCACGACCGCGAACTGATCCAACTGGCTCTGGTCAACCTTGACGCCACCAGTCGATACGCCTTCACCCTCGATCAACAGCGCCATGTCGTCCTTCGATCCGACCTTGCGGCCATAGATTTTATTCTTCATCTTTTCCTAGGATTCAGAAGCGGTCTTATAGTGGCCACCAAGCGAGACGATAGGTTTCGCTTCCGCTTCAAGCCGCTTGAGCGTTTGTTCTGGGAAGTTAGCGGCAAAACCGACAGAGACGAGCCCAAAATCGCCATGAGGAACCGGGACCACGACGAGGCCGTCGTCTCTAGCCTGGTCATGGAAAATGTTTAAGTCCCCAGTACTTTTAGCAACTTTCGGCGCACTTGCCGAGATGATTTTGCCGGCCTTCATTGCTTCCAGGGCCGTTGCCCAAGATGTAAAACCTGCTCGTTGCGCGAACGCGTTGCATGGATGAACAATTTGCATGATTTCTCCTCGATTTGCCTCTTCGACTTCTTTTTTCGATAAAACGCTCATAGTTTCCTATTTCGGCCCTTTTATCTTACGGATCGCTTCCTCAACTGCAGCGGTTCCGACCCGTGCCGCTTTCTCGGCGATATCTGGAAAAACCCTTATCTGCAATCGCGCGCTACGGCGTTTTTCAGGTGCAATCGGCGGACGACCGGGCTTTTTTGGAACAAATTCCATAATTATTAATGTACTCCATAAATTTGGGAGAGTACAGCAATTTTTGTACTCCATAAAATTATGGTAGCACGTCTATGAAAGCCTACCGCAGCTTTTTGTTATCTACCTCAAGATATGGATCAACATGGTCCAGATCGGCATGCCCCAGCAAGAGCTGAAGCGTTTCCAGTGAATGTCCCTGTCCGAGTAACCTGGATGCCATCGTGCGCCGGCCAGAATGGCTACTGCCTCCTTTAATGCCCGCGTCTCGGTACAACTTAGTCACATGGGCTTGCAAGGCGTCACAGGCCGCGTAATCGACTTGCTCGCCCGCTTGGTTGATCCGGCGCTTTCGATTCATACTGTATTTGAAGCCCTTGAAGGTCAGCACCAGGGCGCTATCGGGCCGTAGGCCGCGATAACGCAGGGGGTCGTCACTCATGCGCCAACGCCGTTCTATCCGGTAGGTTAGGTAGGATTCCAATGCCTCGATGAGCGCCCGGTTCGTGGGATAGATACATCGCTGGCGGCATCCCTTCGTGATAGCTGCCCGAAGTGATACTTCTTGCCGAATCGCCCCGGATGGAAACAGCACATCCTGAACTTCAATTTGTGCGATTTCGCTCACCCTCATACCGCACATGATCCCTAACAACAGGACGAGAGTATCGCGTTCGGGATCGCGACTGATGGCTGCTGTGACGCGGAGTAAGTGCCGGTACTGGCCCGGACGTAAGACGGTGGCTTGTGCCATATTGATCCTCTGAATAGGTGTCGAAATGTGCTGCATTCAGAGTGAGAACCGTTGAGGCTCTTTTTCAAGTGTACCACCGCCGGTTTCCTCATGTCCGAGGAAAAGCTGGGACAACTGATCGAGCACCTCTAATCGGAACTGAAAGACCTCTAGACCAACGAGGCTTAGGCGGCACGCGAGTTGCTGGCGGCCAACCAGATGGCGTGCAACATGTCGGTGCATCGTCCATTACCAGTGCGTCTGCCGCTCGTGCTGGCTCGGTACTGCACTTCCCCCGAGAGCGAGGCTACACAAGGAGGGCCATCTTATTGAAACAGAACGCGATAAAAGCGGCACAGAAGTGTCTTTATCCGTTACGATATCAATATTTAACGCGTCACTCATGCTAAATTTTGTCATAAAATGTCTTTTCCGCATCTTTCTGAAGTATTAAAAATTCTCGACGGCGCGCTGCGGTCCAACGCTAGTATGTCTTCCAACTACGCCGGTCTGCTGGCGGACAAGTTAGAGCAAGAAGGCGAGCGCGAAATTGCCAGGCGAATCCGGGAACGCCTGGCGCGCGCGCCTGCAGCCGTTGCTTACGCTCAAGATGCCGGCGGGATGGCGGGGGGGCTGCCAGTGGACAGCGAAAGTCGTTTGGAAACTCTCGATATCAGCACACCCGCCAAAGGAAGCGTGCATCTTTTCCTACCTGGAGGAACGGCCAAACGCGTCGAAGAATTCCTGCAAAGTGTGCGCCACTATGACCGCTTGCGTGAGGCGCGTGCGGCCATGCCGCTGCGCATGCTGCTTTATGGGGCGCCCGGTACGGGCAAGACGCAGGCGGCGCGCTGGATTGCCAGCGAACTAGGACTTCCGCTGCTGACGGCGCGTTGCGACACCTTAATCAGCAGCTTGCTGGGCCAGACAAGTAAGAATCTTCGTCGTATTTTCGATTACATCGAGCAACGTCCTTGCGTCCTCTTTCTCGACGAATTCGATGCCTTGGCGTCGGCCCGTGGCAATGAGCGGGATATCGGTGAACTCCAGCGTGTCGTTATCGCATTGTTACAGAACATCGACGCGCTTTCGGATAATACCGTGCTGTTAGCGGCCTCCAATCACGAAAAGATGCTTGACCCAGCCGTATGGCGCCGGTTCCCCTTCCAGCTGCCCCTTCCGTTGCCCGACACCGCATTGCGACACCAAATGTGGCAAAACATGCTTGGCGAGTTCGCACCGGAGGCGTTGGACTGGCAGTTGTTATCTACAAAGTCCGCAGGTGCGTCTGGCGCATTGATAGAGCAGGTCAGCCTCGATACCAAGCGGCATGCTGTTTTTGCTGGCAGCGCCCATATAGATGAGGAGGAGCTGTTCAGGCGCTTGTCGTTATCGTTGGCCTTGGCCGATGGTCACGCCTTGGCCACGTTGAGCGACGAGATACGCTGGTTACGGAACTGGGATACAAAAATTTTTTCCCTTAGGGAACTTGCTCGCTTATACAATGTATCTACTAGACAAATAAACCACTACCTCCAAGACGACCATGGCAACGCAGGCAAACCGACCCGGAAGAGGAAAGCCCAACCCTAGCAACCCGATTGCGCACGTGTCCTATGAGCGGCGCGATTTGATGGGCATGGACCCACCGGCCGGGGGCGGTGGAAAGGAACTGGTACCGGTCACTACGGAATTACGTCAGACGCTGTCGCGCTCGATGATGGCTGCGGCGAACATTATCGCCGCTGAAGCTGGGGTATACCCGGATATCCCCGGCGTAATGGTCGTGCGGATGCGTGACATGGCGGTGGCGAAGAGCCATCGCCCCTTGACATTGATTCACGAAGCGGACATCCCACCGGCAGGGCACGGTGAGATCAACGAAATGCTTGTCGCGGTCAATCCGGTCTCAATCGACCAGCTCAACCATGTGATCTCGCAGCGCAATACCAAGGCCGTGCGTGCGAATCTATCCGCCGTCGATGGCTTCGAGGCATGGAGCGTGGCGCGGCGCCTGCCGCGAGATGTGCGCGAGCAGCAGCTGACACAGGTTCTCGCAACGTTCCGCCAGCAAGCCACCCGGCTCATGGTTCGGCTTTTTACGCATGCCTCGCCAGTGACCACGAGCCGTGTGGTCGACCATTTTGAAGAGCTCTTGCGCCAATATAGACTGGAGCCGTTGCGCTTGCCACAGCGCGTAGGGCCGCCGCTTTACCTGCTGGCCTTGAACGGGACAATGACTGATGAAGCCTTCGCGGCAATTGTGCGTTTCCAAGGTGTGCGCCATGCCCGTCCAGAGCCCCGCATTCTCCCAACGGCGGCAGTGATGCCCGCCTCGCCCGGCCCGACATTCTCGGCTGGCCCGATTCCGGCCGGTCCTAACGTGCCGATCGTGGCGGTATTCGATTCTGGTGTGAATCCCGCCAGTGCGCATTTGCATCCCTGGGTGGCAAGCCGCGACGTCTACATCCTTCCGCCCGATACGGATTACGTGCATGGCACAGCGGTGGCCTCGCTCGTGGTCGATAGCCGTGGGCTAAACAGCCAGCATGGCCATTTCCCTATCGCCGGTGGATGCCTGATTCACGATGTGTGCGCTCTGGAGTCGGGGGGCGCTGGCGCGCAGCAAGCGGATTTGATCATCCGCTTGCGCGAGGCAATTCCCAAATACCCAAACATCAAAGTCTGGAACCTCTCACTGGGAGGCAACTCGATCAACGATGACGAGTTTTCCGAATTCGGCCGCGAACTCGATGCGCTCTCAGACATGCATGGCGTATTGTTTATTGTGGCTGCGGGAAACTATGTGCAGCTGCCACGTCGTAGTTGGCCAGCACCGGCTCAACCACTTGCGGACCGTATTTCAACGCCTGGTGATTCGGTGCGCGCGTTGACGGTCGGTGCCGTTACTCATCTCGATAGCCCCACAAGTTTGGTGCGCATTGATGAGCCGGCGCCATACTCCCGCCGCGGCCCAGGTCCTGTGTTCACACCTAAGCCCGACTTGGTGCATGTGGGTGGTAATGCCGACATGGACCTGCAGGCCGCCGGCATTGGCATCAACGTACTAAGGGCGGCGGGGCACGCGAGCGCAGATTGCGGCACCAGTTTTGCGTCGCCAATTGCGGCCGGGCTGGCAGCGCGTACCTGGTCCGCGTTAAGCGGACCAGGACGCGCGCATCCATTGGCCCCATATCCAGCCTTGATCAAGGCCTTGATGATTCACAGTGCGCAGCTGGGTTCACCAGAACGCGATGCCTTAACCCGCCGTTACTATGGGGCCGGCATACCCGGTGATCCCACTGCCGTGCTATACGATACGGACGCCAGCTTCTCGCTGCTTTTCGAACTGGACATCGTCGACTCGATGAAGTGGCGCAAAGCCCCTTTTCCAATCCCACCCTCGCTCCTGCAGAATGGCAAGTTGAAGGCCGAGGTCATCATCACAGCGGTTTATTCGCCACCAGTCGACGCGTCCAAAGGCGCGGAATATGTGCGCTTTAATATTGATGTCGGCTTTGGGCGCTTGTCGCCAAAGGCCAACGGTGGATGGGCATTTCACGGGTGCGTGCCAGTAGAGGGGGAGCTTGGCACGACGGGTTTCGAAGAAGCTCAGGTGGAGCATGGCGGAAAATGGTCCCCCGTTAAGACGTATCGACGCGCTTTTTCGAAGGGTGTTGCAGGCGACACATGGGCACTGCAGGCGACCTTACTGCGGAGGGCGTTCGAGCCGCCGTTGACGCAGCCAATGCGCGCGGTGATCATCGTAACGTTGCGTGCGCTCGATGACAATTCACTTGTTTATGAAGAAGGGCGCCGCCTTCTTGCTGCCTCCAACTGGCAGCATCAGGACATTGCAGCCCGTGTTGAGGTACCGGTGCGAGTGTGAGCGTAAAATGACACGACAGCTCAACGTTAATTAGGAAAATGCAATTGAAGCAAGCACCCTGGTCCCGTGCCTTCATTCGCTTTGAAATGCCGGTTTCGAACACGTGGAAAGTAATCGGTTCGTATGAAACGCCTGATGGCGTAACATTGTTTGATTCACTGTCCGACGGAAGAGACATCTTCCGCATTATCAGCGATATCGGGGCCAAGCTTCGGCAGGCCGCATCTAGTCCAGATCGAGAAGTAATCGTCATCCTTGTATCCGTAGATAGCAATTTCGACTATAAACTGGATTTCGAGAGCCAGGACGAAAACCGTTGGAAGATAACAAAACTCGAAATGCAACCGGTCTGCCGCAGGGTATCCATTAATTGATTGCTATCAAGAGTCCCTTTTGCAGTAGAAGGAGGCAATCTCAAATGGCCGCTTCAGGGCGGAAGCCACAAAGGACTGCAACCGGCCCAGGCCGTGTAAAAACTCGGAATCAGGCCCGCGCAGCAGAACTGTACACGCGGAGGCGTGTTCTGTGGCTTGTAGAATCGATCAGGGAGCTGTGCCGAGTTTGGGGTTCCAGGTGCAACGGAACGGAGAACCGGGTTAGTTTTGGTTTAGATACACCCGCGTGTTAGGATTTTACTTACCATGCGCCTGTCGACTGGCTGTCGATTGACCAGGTCCAGCCCTTCTTGGATGTCCCACTAGGAAACAGTGATGCCCACCAAAGCCCATGACGTTTACCATGTCCAGATGACGGAGGCCAAGCTTCGGATATTGGCAGCAGAACGAGTCTCGACGGCGAGCGCTCCACTGACGGGTCTATCTTCGCTAGATTGTGAATTTTGTTTTCTGCAAATTCGGAAAGTCATCGAGCTAATAACGTTTGGTGCAATGGTCCGGGAAGAACATCGTTATCGGCATTTCAGAGCAACGGAGCCGAAAACACCCAAGGCTCCGGAACCAGATCCGACGAGGGATTGGAATGCAAAAGAGATTCTGTCTAGGCTTGTGAAGCTCAGCCCACACATGCTGCCGATACCCCTTGGCGCTCACTCGTCGACTGGCACCGGCACGATCAATTTCGATCGCGCGAAAACTGTCGTAAATCACAGTAAATTAATCGAGCTATACGGGGTGTGCTCGACCTTCATGCATGCGCCGAATCCTCTTGGAGAAAACTTTATAGCGCAAGTTGAAATCCAGCGGGGCGAGTACCGTAAGGGGCCACAGACTATTAAGAAAGCGTTAGACTTTTTACGCCGGCTCCTCTGGCTTCACGCCGCAGTACAACTTGAATGGACAGACCAACAAAACGCGAGCTGCGTGGACAATCCCACGTCAGCTTGGATTGTCGATTTCAGCAGTTCAGAAAACGATGTTGTCAACATAGTCTTGGCTACTACTCAAGATACTGACCCACTTTAGTGTCGATTCAGGCATTTCATGACGCTATCGCGTCGACGTCTATGACCTCAATCTGACAGGCCCGCCCTTAACCCGGTTTTACGTTCCGTTGCACCTTGAACCCCAATTTCATTTGCAGTTAGCGCGAGCACGTTGCCCTTGAATGCAAGCCGGCGCCATGGATTGCGAGCATACTTGCAGATAGCGTGAGCACCAGTCGCTCGTCATTTGCACTTAATCTGAGCCGGGAAACGCATGGAATGCGAGCAGGGCCCGCTTCAAACGCGAGCCGCTACATATAACCGCCAGAACTGTGCTCAGGCCCAGCAGCTGTTCGCCGCTCAGCAAGGCGTCAGAGTGGCATTCTGGTGCGAGCCCGGTAAATTCCGTGCCGTAGCCGCCAACGATCACGCGCCAGCCTTCGGCAAGCAGTTCATCACTGGCAAGCCGGCTGAACGGAACTGCAGCCCGTCCACCTCGGAACTGGCGCGCGGTGACAAGCGGCCCGCCAGCGCCGGCAATGGCTGTTCACCATGACGGCGCTGCGCACCTTCGCTGGTGTACACCCTATTCACTACTTCCAGGGCGCGCTGTTCGCCGTGCGCACCGGCAGCGACACGGTCTATATGTGCGAGCAGGATCCTGGTTCTGACGGCGAAGAATGGGCGGTCGTGGAGGTCGACCCCGAGCGGTTCCTGCAGCTATGGCGCCGGTCGGGCAGCAGCCATCCGGAGGTGGCGCACCAAAGCCCCGCGACTTGGCCGCTGGACCGCAAGTTCCCTTGGCCTGGCCGGCATTTTGCGGAGGGCCGTGCCAACCCGGTGCCGCTGGCCACCGTCAGCTGTGAGCTGCGACGCTTGGAAACGCCGGTGTGGCGTCGCTGGTTGCTGTGGAAGGTGCTGGCGCGCGTCGACGTCACCGAGCACCCAGTCCTCTCGTTCACCGACGGGGTCACCCGCACCATTTGGCTGCTGACTCACGGCGTGAAGGCCATGCCGGTCAAATGCCCGATGGCCGACGCGGCACGGCTGCAGGCGCTGGCCGGCGTGGATGGCGGCCAGGCGGTCGCCGTCGGTACCTTGTTCAAGCAAAAAATGGATTGACACCGTTGGTTCGATCAGCGGCAGGGGAGTAGTTGCGTATTCCGGTCAACGTGACCGCTGATTCCGGTCTATCGTGACCGCTGCGCATTCAATGATGTTACGCGGCTAAATTGTAGTCGGTGCGGTCACGATGGATCGATATTTTTCTCC
>NZ_JBNYXM010000050.1:0-21968 GCF_051380665.1 Janthinobacterium lyxosi | reverse complement strand
ATATCCCGCAGCGCGCCTTACACCACCAGACACCCATCCAGGCGCTCAAAGAGTGGCAGGCAAAGAAGCCGGATTTATTTGTTAAACGCGTTTATAACCAAGCGGGTCTTGACATTTGTCAAGACCCGCCTGGTTATATATGCTTTTAACGAATAAATCCGGCTTCTTCTTTTGCCATTTTTTCATCACCCGAATCGGTGTTGCATTATCCATGGCGCGCTGGGGGAATGTTGTGGTTATAGATTTCAGGTAGTTGCGCAGCGTCGATTCCAGTCCAGCCCTGGAGCCATATCGGTCCATTTCCGCGCGTAGTGCACTGGTCAATCTGTTTGACACACCTTAGACTGGATATATAATGAAAATTATATAAAAAGGATGGCGTCATGCTCGCAGTCAAAGTAACTACCGTAGGTGGATCTGAGGGGCTGATCTTAAACAAGGAGGTCAGGCGCATCCTGAACGTGCATAAAGGCGACACCCTGTATCTGACCGAGGCCCCGGACGGCGCGATGCGCATCACGCCGTACAACCCTGAGTTTGAGCGCCAGATGGCCTTGGCCGAGTCGATCATGCACGACGACCGCGAGATCCTGCCGGTGCTCGCTAAATAAACTGGCAATGCGTGCAGCGAGATACCGTTTTTGCGGTCCACGATAAATAGCTCGCAGTGCACGGTGGCTTGGCCGGCCTACGCGACCTCAATACCGTGGAGTCGGCGCTCAATCGGGCCCGGAACCTTGACGTCTATGGCAATCCGTCGCCGGATGTAGCCGACATTGCGGCGGCCTACATCTGCGGCATCGCCACCAGCCACGGGTTCAGCGACGGTAACAAGCGTGCCGCCTGGGTGATCGGCCGCCTGTTTCTGGCGATCAACGGCGAGATGCTTGTGTTCATTGAGGTCGATGCCATCAACTTTATGCTGGTTGCCGCCGCCGGCAATATGACGGAGCTGCAGGCGGCTGACTGGATACGACAGCGCCTTGTCACAGCATAATCCCTATGCCTTCGTCTTCAGTTGCAGGTAATTCTGGTTCGCGTCGATGTAATACAGGTAGGCGCGGATGAATGCAGGTTCATTTGTAGCTAATGCTGGTTTGAGGGGGCTGTCAGTTGCAGTTAATCTTGGCCGAGAATCGGCTGGAATGCAGGGCTACCCCGTTTTAAATGCAGGTCGTCACTACACCTAGTATCCCACAACACTCTATTTTTTGTGTACATGAACATGATGAGGCGGAGAAGTGATGAATTTTCATTTTAATTCAATTACTTATGATTGAATATGAACAAATGCAGTTGCCATTTAACATGCCCAGCGCCTTGACTTCGTTGGAGCGGGCGACAGCGCACCCGTCATTGTTCGAGAGCACCACCACCGGCCGATCACGCAGCCGCGGATTCATTGCCTGTTCGCAACTTACATACATGTTATTGACGTCCACTAGGGCGAACAACTGGGCGCGTGCATCAGCCATGGCTAGACCCGCAACTTGCGCACCACGCCGGTGACGACACCCCACACCTGCAGTTCGTTGCCTTCCACCAGGCGTATCGGCTTGAATGCGGGATTTTCAGGATGCAGCTCGACGACACCGTGCTGGCGGTACAGCCGCTTGAGCGTATATTCGCCATCGATCACGGCCAGCACGTAGTGGCCGTGCGCAGCTGTCACTGAATGGTCCACCAGCACGATGTCGCCATCCAGGATGCCCACCCCGGACAAACTCATGCCCACCACCTTGAAAAAGAACGATGCTTCCTTGTGCTGGACCATGAAGGTATTCAGGTCCAGTCCCTTTTCCGTATAGTCGGCCGCTGGCGATGGGAACCCGGCGGGAATTTTCTGGCAGAACAGTGGCCGTGTCGCGGGTTCAGCGGATAGTCGGGCAGGTATTCCAGCATGCGGAGCGCTGATGGTTGGCTGGATGCGGGCGAAGTTGGCCATGATAATTGCTTCCTACTGTGTTTACATACAGTATATCCGTAATGCCAGCAGACCGATAGCGCCTATCGAGCGCACCTGCTTGTGTTGTTAGGTTTTTAAGGCATTAGATATCTGCAATTGCGTGAAGTGGTTAGACGCTGCTTCGAGGGCAGCAATGTTGTTCTCGCCGGGCGTGAGCCATGCAGTGCAGTGTCGACTGCTGTGGTATTCCCATAGTGCGTGCGCCAGGCGCGGGTCAACATATGCATTGACTATCATTAGTTCTGTAGTCAAGCGAATGCAATCCTCCATCCGATCATGTGGAATATCATTGATCTTGGCCAATGGAATTGCCTGAACCGCAGCAGCTATTGCGTCTTTCGTCCGATTTGGAGAATCTGGGCTATTGGTTCGGCCAAATGAGCCATAGTATGCCGACGTGATGCTAATGCGCGAATGTCCGAGTTTCTCGCTCACTTGTGCACGCTTTAAATCTAAATCCTCCTTCGCCATCTGCCCGCCTGTACCGCCTAATGTTGGTGGTATTACGGATGCAATTAACGCGGCATTTTCTGCATACTGAGCACGTAACCCATGGCCGGATACATTGCTGTCTTTCTTGGTAATTCCAATCTTGGCGAGCATTCTATGCCATTTACCCAAATTATATTCAATGCTAGCCGTTTGTCCATTGTGTTTCATCTGCCAACCAAGATATTCATTTTTTTTACTAATTTTTTTATTTGATCAAGCACTATTCGCTGCTCAGCAGTATCGATATAAATATCTCTCGGACGTCCGCCTTTAGTTTGGTATGCAGCAAAGCGGTCACCACGATCGACCTTCCAAGGACAACACTGCATAATCTCGTGTCGCCGTAATCCAAAAGCAACTGCGATCCGCAGCATTGCACCAAATCGTTGGTCGATAGCATCAGCCTCTTTTACCTTTTCGACAACATCAATGCCATTTTCTGCCCAACTTTTGCTTCGAGTAGCTGAGCTTTTCACACGTAGTTCTGAAGGGGGAACATCGGGTAGATAATGAGATACATTTTTAACCATGTTAGCTTTTCCGATCCATCGGCAGAATTTCCGTAAATACGATAGATTACTTTGTATGGTTTTAGCCGTATATTCATTTTGATACCAATACTCGCAAAGAGCTTTCATATGTTTTTCACTAAGATTCTCAGGATTTGTTAACCGATAATTTAGGTCAAAAAGCAGACGGAAACTAGCTCTCAGGTGCTCACCGGTAGCAGATTTTGTACGCTCACTCGCCACTTTACCGTTCACACGGGTGCCTGCGTTCTTGTGCAAAATCGCATTAAGCTGAGATATGAGTGCCGTCATATTACCCCTATATGGTTGTGATAAATATAATATTGTCGCGCTGCCTATACAAGCAATAGCGCGGGATTGTCATAACGATAGTGCCGTCAATGCATGTAAGTTGCCGGGGAGAGGGTCCTAACTTAAGCACACTAATTTCACACTACCTTCCCTCTTGGCAAAAAGGTAACGTGCCGACGCCTTCCGGCTGCCGATCGCCTGACTTACGGCTGCCAGGCCTAGAACTCTCACGTGGTTTCTCACGTAGCGCTTCCCGCCCTCATGGGCAGGTCTGTGGTGGCGCTAGCACCAATTGGTCTTACTCTCGCCCCGTAGGCGTCGCGGAGGCAGCAATGGCGCTGGCACGTGGCCAACGATTCATGCGTCTGGGAGCTTCCAGATATCCGCCCTTCTATGTCTCTTGGTCTAGGTCATGGCCCAGACCGGTGCCATCGGCGCAGCTGCTGTCGAGCTGCTCGTATCGCTCCCAAAATCGACCGCAGCTTTCGCGCCTATCAGCGCGAAAATCACGTTCAGTGGGAAATCAGTGTTTCTAAGCGACGTCTTACCCTGATGTAGCCTGGGTTTCGCTGTCACTCAGTGTTCGTCAGAAGTTTTAGTCCTGTATAAAAAAAAGGCCAACGGTGGCCATGGACGAACTACAACATGAACAATTTGAGGTGGTAGTGCCAAGGTCTGTGCGCTGGCTTGGGGAATTGCCGCATAGGCGGCGGTACAAATTGGTGCTTTTCGATTCCGAAGGAACTGAAAAGAAGATGGCTGAAACAATGCCGCATAGCGACGAAGGGATATTAGCGTTTCAACTGACTTAGGTCAATCGAAAATAGATCAAAAAAGGGGCATATTTGTAACAACAGAGGCACTGGCCGAACGTATCTTAACTCCTATTGCAGCAATATGCAGCGTAATGCAACGAAACGTACATAAATGCATCAATCAGCAGCAATGAGCAGCGTTGTGCAACATTGTGAAGCATATCCAGTTGTGATGATTGTCCTCAAAAACTTAGGAGAGTAGGCGTGACTGAACTGACGTCAGCTGGCATGACCAATATAAAAAGAACGAATACAGCTGAGTTAAGAAGGTTGTTTTCAAGTATTAATCTCTTGCTGGATGAAGGCTATAACCACAAACAGATTTGTGCTCATCTAAATTCGAAAGGAATTACGATTCCTTACGCACAGTATCGGGCTATCATGACTCGCTTAAGGAGGGAGAGCGAAGCATCTAAAATGTTGCTTGCCTCGAGGATTCAAGTTACTCCAGAAAAGAAGATTCTAGAAAGCCGAACTATACAAGAAGCGAGATCATTGAAAACGGTGGAGGATTTAAACAAAACTGGCAAGGAAAAGAAATTCACATGGAACCCTGGTTCTGAAATTGAAAAATGGTAATTTTTAATGGAGTTTGATATGCATACTGTTCACTTTGTATTAATGGGTAAAGGTGGTGTTGGAAAATCGATGGTGGCATCGATTCTGGCCCAATTCTTAAGTACGCTCGACCGTAACCTTTTTTGTGCCGATACCGATCCAACGAATATGACATTCGCGCACTATAAAGCACTTAATGTTCAGCACTACAATATTTCGGACGATAATCTAAAAGTAGACACCCGGAAGTTTGACGCGCTAATCAACCGTATTGCAGAACATGAGGGTGACTGTGTTGTCGATACTGGGGCATCCTCGTTTTTGCCCCTGATGCACTACCTGCACGAAAACAAAATGCTCGAGCTGATCGAGAGCACAGGCCGACGTGTAGTCGTACATACGCCTCTGGTAGGCGGGCAGCCGCTGATATTGATGTCTACGCCACGTACCTCGACGCCATGTCGCACGGCGTCCTGTACCAGTTGCGACGGACTGTAGAAACCCATTGGCTGGCTGTTCAGCAGGGCGGCCAAAAACGCGGCCGGTTCATGGTGTTTCATCCAGCTCGACGCATAGGCGAGCAGGGCAAAACTGGCAGCATGCGACTCAGGAAAACCGTACTCGGCGAATCCCCGGATCTGCCCGATAATGCCGTTAGCGAAATCCGCGCTATAGCCGCGCGCCGCCATGCCGGTTTTGAGCTTCTCCTCGAACTGCTCCAAGCCCCCTTTCCGCTTCCATGCGGCCATGGCACGGCGCAGCTGATCTGCCTCCCCGGCCGTGAAACCCGCAGCGACCATCGCGATCTGCATTACTTGTTCCTGGAAGATTGGGATACCCAGTGTGCGCGACAACACCGCCTCCATTTCCGGACTGGGGTAAGACACGGGATCGGTCCCCTCGCGTCGGCGCAGGTAGGGATGGATCATCCCCCCTTGAATCGGGCCTGGGCGGATAATGGCCACCTCGATCACCAGGTCGTAAAACGTCTTAGGCTTCAGTCGCGGCAGCATCGACATCTGGGCTCGACTCTCGATCTGAAACACGCCGACTGTGTCTGCCTGGCAGATCATCTCGTACGTCGCTGCATCCTCTTTCGGAATGTCCGCCAGTTCAAATCGCTCGCCGCGCCTGGCCGAGACCAGCTCCAGTGTGCGACGCATGGCACTCAACATGCCCAGCGCCAAGATATCGATCTTTAACAAACCCACCGCATCCAGATCATCCTTATCCGACTGCACGATGGTACGGTCCTCCATACTGGCATTTTCCACCGGCACCAGACGCGACAGCTTGCTGTGCGAGATCACGAAACCGCCTGGGTGCTGTGACATGTGCCGAGGAAAGCGTATCATGTGCTCAGCCAGGAAAGCCCACTTCCTGGCGACGTCGGACTCAGGATCCAGTCCGCAGCTGTGCATCCGTTCCGCCAGTTCGGCCCGCCCTCCCCATCCGTGGTTGGCCTTCGCTACCTTATCGACAGATCAACGCCGAGCGCGGTGCCGACATCGCGCAACACGCTCTTCGGGCGATAGCTGATGACAACAGCAGTGAGTGCAGCACGGGTCCGACCATACTTTTGATAGATATACTGGATCACCTCCTCGCGACGCTGGTGCTCAAAGTCCACGTCAATGTCGGGAGGTTCATTACGTTCCTTGGAAATAAATCGTTCGAACAGCAGGGTGCCACGCGATGGATCGACCTCGGTCACGCCCAGGCAATAGCACACGGCGCTGTTGGCCGCCGAACCGCGTCCCTGGCACAGAATCTTGTTGGCCCGTGCGAAGCGCACGATATCGTACACCGTGAGAAAGTAGCTTTCGTAGGACATCTCAGCAATCAATTCGAGCTCCCGCTCGATGAGAGACTGGACGTTGGCCGGCACGCCGGAGGGATACCGCCAGTGGGCACCAAGGTATGCCTGCTGCCGCAAGTAGCCACTCGGCGTCATCCCCTCAGGCACAATTTCCACCGGGTACTCGTAACGCAACTCGTCGAGCGAGAACGTACACAGATTTGCGACGCGGACCGTTTCCTCGAGCGCGGCGCGCGAATAAAGATTCCCCAGCCGAACCCTGGAGCGCAGGTGCTGCTCGGCGTTTGACGCCAGCCGATAGCCTCAGTGTGCGACAGGCACACCATGCCGGATCGCGGTCATGGTGTCCTGCAGGGGCTTGGCCGAGCGCACATGCATTACCACATCACCGGTAGCCACCACGGGTAAGTCGAACTGCGCAGCGACAGCAGCGACGATGTCCTTGTGTTCCTGGTCGCGCGATCGGAAGTGCAAGGTTAGTGCGATCCGTGCACGACCGGCGGCACATTGCAACAGCCAAGCCCCCTGCCGCTCGATGACTTCGAGCCCCACACCATAGCGCGGCAGCAGTATCAGCTGACAATCGGGCATACCACACAACGCCGCCAAGTCAGGCGGCGGTGCCGCGATATCGCGAGGCCGCACAAGATACTCTCCCTTTTTCGCGCGCCGGCGCGCAACGGTGATCAGCTCGCACAAGTTGCCATAACCGTTCCTGTTCATGGCCAGGATCAGCAGAGAGAAGGGCGGTGTACCATCCTCCGGCGTCACCAACATCTGGCTTCCTACCAACAATTTAAGGCCGGCCTCCTTGGCGGCGAGATGTGCCTTTACCACGCCGACCACCGTGCATTCATCGGTGATCGCCAGAGCGTGATAGCCAAGACCAGCGGCGCGCTGCACCAGCTACTCGGGAGCGGACGATCCATGCAAAAACGTAGAATGACTCACGCACTGCAATTCGGCGTAGGAGGGGAGAGGGATCGCCATGGCTCGCATCCGTCAAGCGTAAAGCCCATGCCAAAACCAGCGACTATCCGCAGCGCGCTCAAGGTAAATCCAGTAACACGTCGCATCGGTACCTTGCGCAACATAGTAGTCGCACGCAACCGACTTCGCATCCGCAATACTGGTAATCGTTAACTCGATTTTGCAGTTTGGGACAGGCCGCTTTCCTCAACAGTGCTAAATGTCAGACTAAGATTAATCTCGGAGACTTGCTAACGTTTTTTTGATAACCCCAATACAATCAATGAGTTAGGTTGTATTACTGAGTAATACAGTATGCGCCGGATTTGACCGCGCTAAAGCATTCCCCCTTTTGATACGCAATGAGGAAGCACGCCTCATCAACAAAACGCGGATTACAATGCATTGCCAGAGTTCTTGTCGGTCCATTGATCTAGGGCAAAACATCGAGCATTAATTTCTGTTCTGACTCCTCGCTGCTCCATTGCAATAAAATTTGTATTAAATCAAAGAGTTATATCGTATTACTCTGTAATATCTCGGACATCAAAAATGTAAAGCTAGGTCGTTACGCTAGTCAGTTGTACTGAATTAATGCCGGTGATTACCCGCATGATCAGGAATCCTGATTCAATCATTTTCCGCTAGTGGTTTCTCATTCTTCCACCGGGTTGTAGTCGTTCATAGACATGCAGCAGCAGACTACGTCATGTTAGCCAGATATGCGCATTGCTGATGTATAGCCAAGTCCCACGTTATTCACCTCTCCAGAATGCGTACAGATCTCATGTAGTTGGCTGAGGTAGGCCAACTCGAATGTACAAGCAACAATCGCATGCCACTACAAATGAGTTCATCAGATGTTGCCCTGAGAAACCCTGTGCTTGGGCAGTAGCCGAATGCAGAGCTGCCGCAGCCTATGTTACTAGCTGTGGAGAAAGCGTCATTTGCCACACATCGCCGTTACCCTCGGCACACCGTAGCGGTCTCAACGCGTGTGTGCGATACCTTGCAATGACGCGGCGCCGGCAAGGTGCGGCTGAATGTCAAAATTGCCCGTGATTCGCCTGATTACGTGGCCTTTATGCACACCCTAGCACTTGCCGCACGGCACCGTTGCTATTACCATGTTTCCAGTGCGATTAGCGAACGTTTTTTCTGCGTCGGGTGGGGCGCTGGAAGCCAAACCGGTCAAACTAGGTCTTGCAGCGTGCGCCCCCGCTCGGTGTAGGCGACGTGCAGGCAGCGCCCAGCGCGTGGCATGGACGGCAACTGCATAACGCAGCGGTGTCTTCACCTGCCGCAGGATCTGCGCCACCCTGGCCGTGGATTTTTCCAAGAAGACTCAGATATCCTGCTCAGCCTTGTTACTGTCGCACGGTCCACTTACCAGTGTCAGGCTGCTTACGCGGTTAGAGCCGCCGTAGGCGCGCATGCAGGTAGCTCGGAGGTGTTCTATCTGCAGCGGGACATCGGTCGAGTCGTAAAAGACGCAGTTGCATTAAAATTTCTTTTACAGATACACGCGCACTTCATAGCCGGCGAGCGTACCCTACCGATAACCGATGCCACTGATGTAGGTTATCAGCAACAATTGCATGTCGAAACGCACCAGTTCCTCGGCTAGGTACGCTTCCGCCGCCTGAGGGAGCAGCCCGGCACCTTCGCCATCACAGATAGAGGCAGCACGCTACACTAGCTCGAGCAGAATGCGCATGACTGGTTCGGACACGCCGTTGGCATCGACAGTGTCTTCGATACGGCAGCTCGCCGCGCCCGCAGTCTTGATGCCGAGCTCGTAGCAAAAACTGCAGTGGCTCCAAGGAGCTTTTATCAAGAAGTTCGTCGACAAGCTGAATACTGAACGGAAGCGGTTTGTGTACACCCGTGTACGGCTGCAGGCAAGCAGGTTCTTTGTTCTCTTCGGTGTGCACGGTATCAAGGGCACTGTCGTTTATCTAGCGCAATACAGCCATGGCGAGAACTTGCGACCTCGCCACGGAAACACGTGGCAGCTTGCGTTTATGCACCTTGTAACGGAGGCAGTAACTTCACAGCCTTGCTCTCCTTGAGAATTTTTCAAGCCGGGGTGGTCTGGCTTGTGTCCGGCTTGATTGTGGTTCGTATCGTGCATTCCATGTAGCTTTTCTGCTGTCGCAACTTCATGTGAACCACTGGTACCGCTCTTTTCAGCAGCAGAGGAAGCATCCCAGCGTCAGTTTTGTACCTATTTGCGACGTAGTGCCTGAGAGCTTTTGCCTTCAGGCACTGTCTTGGGTTAACTTAAACTCTCGAGGTTTTCCTGGGCGGGGTAGTTGACTTCTAATGAGATCTTAGTCTTCGGTAATTGTGAGAGGCACTTTCACATCTCAATCCTACCTCGCTGCGAAGTGCAGGAATACATGACGAGAAAAATGATCGATTAGAGCCGAAGCATGAACACCACGATCTCTGGCTTCAAGAGTTTAACTCCCCGTAGAAGCTCCCTTTTAAGAAAGAAATGCATTACAGCTGAGAATATGCCCACAAACATGCATGCAAGTAAACGACAGAACAGACGGTACAACAGGGTTGAAGACTATCTGGTTACCATGGCACCTAGTTATATGGACTCGAATGCCCCGAGTACTTCCTGTCGTGCTGGATGGGCTAAAACCACAAAAGAATACGAGGACTTTCTAGCGTATAAGTACAGCATACAAGAAAAGCCATTTCAGCCACGATGCCTCTGACGTCTTACCAGGTGAGACGCAACGAATCTTCCTCATTTGAACACCAAGCTATTTGGCGCACTGTTGGAATCGCTCCAGTGCTCTTGTCGCTCTGATTCAATCCAGACCGCGGGAGCATTCAAGTACCGTCAGACATGTCGGTAGGAACAGATCGCGAGGTCCTGAGTCAACATCGAGTGCGTAGTGTGTCAACGGCTGGTTTGAGTGGCTGAGTGCCGCTACTCAAAAAGGGCTATATGAGCATGGCCATGCAGTACTCATGGTGCCACAGTTCTCTGTATGTGAGGTGGCTACCCAATGTACATAGGTGGTGGGGAAAATCAACGGGCCGCACCGGACTCCTAATTACTTCAGGCCAGTTTTTCTGATAGGTATGCCACTTGACCTGGACTGTTCAGTAGTGCATCAACGCCAGGCAGCGATGTAACCTAAATGCTGCCGATTTTCTAAGCAAAAAAATGGTTTTTTGTATGCGAATCAACATTGTGGAGAGAGGAACTTAGAATGATGATATTGGACGGTCACCACAAGCACATATACAGGAGGAGTTTTTCTGAAAAGCTAAGCAGCTTGTATTAGGTGAGCTTTAACGGGGACCATTAATAACAGGCCCTGTTAGAGCTCCTCTTTGAGTAGCCAGAAATCCGCCCCCTTACCTGCTGATCTCTGCATAGAACATCTAATTCCCTTCTCGGAAACATTGAACAGCTTTAAATGCACTTGAAAAATCACTGGTGGTGAGTATATAAATGCTTTCCGAAAACAAATCACCTAACGGTATAGCTTTCGAAGGGGATATCTATGCGGATAATCTGCAGCAGCAACTGATCCGGATGAGATCAGATTGACTCCCCGCTGCATCTCACCATGGATAACAAACCATGCTTCCATCATGATAAATCGTTGATGAATGCATGCCTGGTACGTTAAAAGTTATAAAACGGGGAGCTAAGTAAATTCTTATCTAAAGAATAGTCCCTGTTCGATATCACCATTCGTGTCATGGATAATTTTCGCACCTAGAGGAAACGGTGGCAGAGATGATTCAGGGCACCCTATTGTTGTCATCATCCATACCACTCTTCCGTCCGACTGAAATTAGTCGTTTTTTGTCTACATGATATGTCGATGTTGAATCGAGCGAAACTGGTACTGGCATAGTGCAGCGACGAGCCAATTTGATGCGATGGCTACATTACGGAATGTAGGCACAGGGTGAGTGGTCAATTGCATATCTGGCTGCGATTACAACAACAGTTATAGATGATATCGTTGTTCTTTATAGGCGGATAGGTTGGGGAGAATTGGTTAGCCTGGTGTGGAGCGAAGACCCGTCATGGTGGACTTGTCAGCATTTGATTTCACCTGACTTATTTGATGTGAAATCAATTTCAAAAAAAAAGCCTGAAAATCCCAGGCTTTTGACGTTAAATAGATCAAGTTATTACTCAGTAATACTATATAAGTCTTTGATTTAATTGACTTTATTAATTTACTCTGTCACTTCGTCGGCCATTTTTCTTAACATTTCGTCAATTTTTTGGTGCACCATCGCAGCATCGATCGAGCGGTCTGAAATACGCACGATAATGTCGCGGTCCTTCGCCTGCGTCAAATACCGCGGTGCACCTGACGAAGAAGGAATTAAGTGCTTCTGCGCTCGGGGAGGGCGGCTGGCGGCGTTAATTTGCTGTGTGACCCACATTTGTATCGATCCCTGGTCGGCGCCTTCTTTGAGGCGCTGGATGGCCTTCAGGATGACGTGGTGATGGGTAGGATAGGTCTCCCAAAGAGAATTGATTACCTTTGCCGCATGGGCGCCAAATAAGCCAGGTTCTTCATCCAACAGGCTTAGTACTTCGGCAGGCAGGTTGAGCATCGCCAAACCATTGGAGACCTTGGCCTGGGAACACAGGAACATCGCAGCGACCGCCTTTTGTGTGGTCGCATATTCCTTGCTCATCGCTTTGCGGAACATCAGTGCTTCTTCATATTCAGTCGGAGGCACACCGGTGTTGTCGACCATGACGTCCAGCTCGGCTTCACGATCCGTCCGCGAAACGACCAGGACACGCGCCTGTTTCCAGCCGATGTTGATGGCGGCCTTCTTGCGGGTCTGTCCTTTGATGATCTCGTAGCGCCCGTTAGGCATCTGCCGTGCCGTAATGGGTGTGCTTTGTCCAGCGCTCAGGAACGACTGTGAAATTTCGTCGATACGTTCCGGGTCATATTTCAACCGGGTTTGAAATGGGCTGTCGTCGAGCAGATCCAGATCAATCAGCTTCTCCACGCCGAGCGCATTCACCGGCGCTACAACTGCTGGGGTGTTGGCAGGCTGGGCGTTGTAAGCCACTTCAGCTGGTTGATCCTGGCGAATCTCTGTCGCTGGGGATTCTGCCGGCGTATCAAATGCAGTCGATGCGGTGATGCCGGCCTGCGGCACCAGACGGCCAGACTGAATCAGGCCGGATACTTTCAATGGTTTTCTGCTCATAATTTTTCCTGCCCTGGTAATGTCGTGCCAGCCAAGCGCAGGCCGTATAGTTTGATAAGCGACTTGGTTAAGTCGATGATGTCGCGTGCGCCCCCACTGTTGGGCTCTTTCTCCAGCACGGGGCCATTGCTGCTGATGTTATCGGGATCCGATTCGCGCAGGAAGCCCACAAAATCACGGATGATGGTGTCGTTGATCTTGCCAGGAAATTTCGGCAGTAGTTTTGACAGCTGGTACTGGTGCGGTGTTTTCGACGTATTGAACTGGTTCACCACAATGTGCACGTCCAAATGAATTCCTTGCCGCCCAAAAGCAGCATTGATTTCCTGTACGTTCGATGCGAGCACGTCCAGTGCTGCAATGGCCTGTCCTTCGGCTGTCACGACGGTCAGCAGGGTCTTGCAGGCCACCATGAACGTCGTGGCCAAGACGGATGTTCCTGGTGCGGAATCAATGATGATGACGTCGTACTGGCTGAAAAACTCGATCTCCGCCTCCAGCAAGCGTGTAAAAGCCTGCTCCCGGTTCATGGCGCCCATCAGCCAAGATTCGTCGACCATGGTGATGTCGCTTGGGATCAGATCCAGCATGCCATCCGGATAGATCGAGCGGATCGCCTTTTCTGGATGCGCACGCTGACCTTGCGAGGTGCGTTTCATCAGCTCGCCAATGTGCGTAATTTCTTCGTCAAGCCAATTGATGCCGTACAGGCTCGTCAGCGACGACTGTGGATCACCATCAATCAACAGCACGCGGTAGCCTGACAAGGCGATGCAGCTGGCGACGTTACCGCAAATGGTGGTCTTGCCGACGCCGCCCTTGGCCATGCGCGTGTCGATTACCGGGGGCAGTGTCAAAGGGCGTTTGGTATCTGGAGGAATATTCAGAAGTCCGAAGCGGATAGCGCGGATTTCAGCGGCACTGTAGAGCTTGTGCTTGTTGTCTGCTTGTTCACGATACCGTGTGCGAAACGTTTTTGGCGTACCGGTGAAGCCGCTCAATTCCATCGCTAGTTTCTGCTTTACACCTTCAAATGCGCGCATGGGGATCCCGTGGTGATGATTATTTCAATAATGATAGCGGGTTTCAATGTACTTTTCAATCGAACTTTTCCAAATAAAGGGAGATTGATGAAAATAAAGTCTATCGACAAGTTAAAAGGAATAGTCACTTTCAAAAGCCCGGAGGTGGTTTTTGGGGTTGCATCAATGCAAAATTTGCAAATCCGGGAATAGGGGGAGCTATCGGTATCCATAGGATGTAAGTTTATTGCATTAATTTCAATAAACTACATCGAGAGGACGAAGGTGTGTGATAGGTGAGCCTTAACAGGGAGCTTTTACAGGGAGCATTAAGAGCTGAGGTCGCTAATGAGTGAGCTTTTACAGGTACGTCTAATCATATGAGTGGACATGCTTGGATTTGACGAGAAAGTACGCGTGTGAGTCACTGTTGAGGTAGTTTTCGTGTATCAAATTGGTTCGAAATAGGATGATATGAACATCTAGCCAGTATATAAGTTGCATTATTGCAACTTATAGGAAATATCTGGAAACAATATTGATGCATAGTCCCTGTAATCTCTCACCTTTAGTGTGTTGCATGCGTTATGAGTCGATGAGAATATGAACCTTACGCATGACCATATGCTGCACTGGAACTCCACAGTGACGAAACAGGAGCTTTTACAGGGACTGATGTGTATACGTCGCGTGTCTTTGTTTATTTGTTAATCAATTGCTTAATTAGTAAATGGAAAGTGCGCATGCCTGCAGAAACGGTGTTTATTTGTTAATGTATTGGTGATCTCTTTTTTGCTATTCGCCTATGGTGAGGTGCTACGGGAACAATGAACGAGGTGATTGCTGTCGATCTATCATTTGTTAAAGAAACATTTTTCGAATAGTAAGGTGGGGTGTAGATTGGTCGGTGAAGCTGAAAACTGTTCAGTATTATGACATTGTCATCTAGTAATCTGGTTTGAAGACGCTATATTGTTCGCGATATACTTGTAAAGTTAGTATGTTTGCTTGGATTGCATGACTGATTTTTCTCATGAAAAGCTGTAATTATCCTTTGGCAAATGAAAAATCTTAGTCTTTTACTAAAATATTCTTATTTTTGGGTACTGGATTCTGCGTTAAACCTTCATTGGAATATTTTTTTTTGCTTGAGAGGTTTTTTGATAAAGAACCCTTTTAAAACCTTAAATACAAATTAAGCTCGCGTAGACCGGGCATTCATGCGGCTTTCCGAGGGATTCGGTGAGCTTGACCGGGGACAGGGGTGAGGTTGTACGGGGAGTTGGGTGAGTCGGTTCAGGGAGTGAATGTTTTTAAGGTGAGGCTATACGGGTAGTGAGGGGAGGGGATACGGTGACTGAAGACCCTTCAGGTGAGCTTACACAGGGACAGTGGGTCAATGGAGATGGGGATAACTATTTTCCAGGCTGTTGTGCCAGGTATAGCTTGATGTGGTGTGTGCTGTGCTTATGTGGTTCCTGTGTCGGGCGTATCCGGCTGGTGTTGGTTTACCGGGGGCGTGACAGTGGGGGCGCTAATTCTTAGGTGAGCTTTTACGGGGAGTTGTTTTCCTGATCACCAGGTTAGGTATCCGTTGGTGTTGGTGATGGTTCTCTGGGGAGCTTCCACAGGGAGTGTTTTTGGTAGTACAGGCTATTTGTGGTGGCATGCAGGCGTGGTATGGTCAGTAGGTGCCATTTTTATACAAAATAGGTCAATTCGGTGCGGTGACAGGTGATGGAGGGCGCTGTGCTGCGTCTGCTGCGTCGATAGGTGAGACTACACAGGGAGTGCGCAGCATGTGGTGACCGATATGGCCATGCCATGGACAGCTTGCAGGTTCCGTGGTTGTGGCTTGGGAAAGTACTCTGGGCCGCCAGCCATGCGGTTTTGGCGTTGTTTGCTGGTTCCGGCGTTGCGAATCCAGGTGAGCTTGCACGGGGAGCTTGCCACTCAAAGGCTCTCATTCGAAACGTGCAGCCCCTGTTTTAAGGTGAAATATTTTTCAGAAAAAAATCACTTATTTTGGTGAAATTTCATGTGAGAGCATGCAAAGGTGAGTCAATTCGCGTTATAGTTCGCACCATGTAAAGGCGAGTATGGGCATGTGGAGCCATGCTTTCTCGATGAAAGAGGATCGGCGTGGCAACGAGAAAACCCAAGGCAGCCAAGAATGGCGAACTGACATCCCCGTCGATGGAGTTTCGCAAAACGAATGATGCGATCGGCCTGCGCGTGCGGGAAGGCAAGATGTCTTTGCTCACCCGTAAGGTGTTCAACGTCATGATGTACCACGCCCAGCAGTTGAAGGTCACGGGCGTTAATTCGCCGATCGATACGCCGGCGTCAAAAAAATACTTCTGGATTCGCTTGGCGGATCTGGCCCGCGATGCTGCGTATGACAGCAAGGACACCGAGTTCTTGAAGGCCCAGCTTGAAGAGATGCAGAACATCAAGCTGCTGATGGAAAATGACCGCCAGTGGACGTCCGAGCGCCTGGTCGCTTCAGTCACGTTGGTCAATCCGATGGGTTTGAAAAAACATTCCGGGCAGGTCTGGTTTGGCTTTGCGTTTCCACCGGAAGTGCATGAGCTGGTCATGGCCCCGGGAACCTACACCCGCTTCAGTATTTTCTATCAGGGCTTGCTGCGTTCTGGCTCTTCCCTGGCACTGTATGAAATCTGCCGCCGCTACGCCACCAATCCCTCCAAGGTCACGCTGATCGAGACATATGAGCATTGGTATGGCGCGCTGACTGGTAATCCCGTGTCCGAGGATGCGCCGCCGCCGCAATATAAATATTTCAAGCGCGATGTCATCCGGCCGGCGATGGCGGAGATCAATGCCCTTACCGATATCCAGGTTGAGCTGATCGAACACCGTGTTGGCCGTCGCGTCGAGCGCCTGCAGTTCCGCGTCGAGCATACCAAGCAGCCGCAGCTTGGCTTTGCAGCACCACCCGTCATCGATCTGGAACTCATGGGAAGCATCATGAAATTTGGCCTGACCCAGGTCGACGCGGCAGATGTGATGGCACAGCATGGCGATGACAAGATCCGTAGTGCCGTGGCCTTCGTACAGGCGCGGATTGATCATAAGAGCAGTGCGCCATTGGATTCGCCGGCCGCGTATTTCCGCTGGACGATGAAGCAGGGCGCCGATGCGGCGAAAAATCTGCAGCTCAAAAGCAGCGCAGCAAAAAATAGCGTCGCCAAGAAAGATAGCGGAACGACGGTATTGGAGAAATTCCTCGCGGCTAGGGCGCAGGACGCGTATGACCTGTACAACGAACTCGACAACGCCGACCGCAACGCTATTTTCGAGCGCTTCAAGGATCAGAATACGAATACCGCCGTCAATCTGGACCGCGGTGTGGAGAACGTCCTGGCACGCTCGCTGTTTACCAACTGGTACGCCCAGGAGCTATGGGGTGAACCGACCATTGAGGCGCTGGCCGCCTTCGTCGAGCAATTCAGCCTGGCGCCCCGCTAGCTGCGGGCCCGAAATCAGCTGCGGCACCAGTTTCTCTGTCTAGATTCGCCGGCGTATTCAATATCATGCCGGCGCCTGACCGGACCTTCAGCGCTAGGCGCCCGATAGATCGATCGTAATGCCGCGGATAAGTGCTGCGCGCAGCTGCGCTGCATGCTGTTCCCGGAAAGCGGCCGGTACCGTGCCTGGATCAGCTGTTTGCACTGCGAGCTGATGGCCCTGCAACGTGGCGCGCAGCAGTGGTACACCTGACGATGCCATCGTCGTTCCCGAGAGTACTTGTACGGGAAGAGCAGGCTGGCGCAGTACTTGGTCGGCGGCAGCGGCGGCGTGGTGGTTCGAAGGATTCAATGGCAATGTTCGTAAATAGCTGACCGCTTTTTCCAGGGCATTCTCCAGCTCGGCGATACGTTGTTCTGCCGTTGGATTAATGGGAGGCATCTTTGGGGCTTTCAGAAGAGGGTGGTGGAGCATCATCGAGATCGTTGCTGGACGCTGATTCTACCGTGCTTTGCTGCAGCCCGGAACGGCGGCACCATGCCGCATGGGCATGCGAAAAGCGCCGGGCAAATTCCAGCCTGGAATAGCCCATGTACTCCTGCACCGCGGCCAGGCCCAGTCCATCCTCGAGCAGGCTGGCGCCGTAGGAGTTGCGCAGGGTTTGCGGGCTGACCCGTTCACCGCCAGCCATGGTTCCCAGATCGGCCAGCAGCTTTTTCGCACCGACGAATGCGCGTGCATAGTCGATTGGCTGCTCCTTGTCCGACGGAGTCCCGGGAAACATCAATCCTTCGTTCCTGCTCAACGCCAGCCACCGGTCAATCGCTGGCCAGGCAGCCGGATGCACCAGGGCGCGGTGCGATGTCATGGTGCCGCATTGCGGCGCAAAGACAAACCGTTCGTGTCCATGTCCTACACAATTAACTGAGGTTATGTTGGCTTGTCCAGGCTTAAACCCAGCGCCCAGCATCAACGCACACATTGCCTTGGCGCGAATGCGCACCAGGTTTTCCTGGTCCTGCGGATCGTTCATATCGCACAGCAGGGCAAACATGCTTGCCCGCTCAGTCGGGAAAAGGAAGGGCATAGGCTTTTCGTCGGCAGGTGGGGTTGCCGGGCGAAAGGTCGCTTCGGTTGGATTGAGGAAATCAGGAACAGCTTGCTGCAGAGCAGCGTACGCGCGCCGTAGTAACAGCGCATAGCGCTGACGCGCTTCGACCCGCTTGCATACGCGGGCCTGATCCAGAAAATGGCGGATATCCTCCTCACCGGCAAGCATAACGTTCTTGTCGCGGAACGTCCGCAGGTGGGCAATGAAGATCGCCCACATCGACGTGTAGACCGCGATGGTTTTGGCGCTGAAGTTGTGGCCTTTTTCGTATGCGTCTTCTTCAAGCCAGTGGTGAAAGGCGGTCTTGGGATCAGTCACCCATAGGAGGCTTTTATTGTAGACGGTGTTGGCCGCGCGTGAGCGCGGTGAATTGTCTTCCATAAGTTAACCTCAGTTAATTGCGTCACCATGATGAATTGTAGCCTATTTTTATTGCCTCTTAGGTGTAAAGGTTCTACCGGATTAATAGCGAGATGCGTCGTCCTGCTCAGGACTTAGCCACGAGCCTGTCGACGCCAGCGTTGACATGACTTTCCGAAATTACTGCTAAGGTCATTGAAAGAGGCGAGACTGTAGTGGTTTAATGTACCCGGACACTGATTTAGGCGAGAATGCTCGCCATGGAGAGGTGTTTGATGAGCAAGCAAAGACGTACGTTTTCCCCTGAGTTCAAACAGCAGGCGGCATGCCTGGTACTGGATCAGGGATATAGCCATACAGAGGCAAGCCGGTCTGTCGGCATCGGCGAATCAGTGCTGCGCCGCTGGGTGCAGCAGCTTCAGTTGGAGCGGCAAGGCATCACGCCGCAGAGCAAGGCAATGACGTCAGATCAGCAACGAATACAGGAACTCGAAGCGCGCATTGAGCGTCTCGAGCGGGAGAAGTCCATTTTAAAAAAGGCTACCGCGCTCTTGATGTCGGAAGGGATAGAACGTACGAGGTAATCGATCAGATTTGTGGGGACGAATCAATCGAGTTGATTTGCGCGGTGTTCGACGTGGCGCGGTCATCCCTGTATGCGCATCGGGAGCGCGCCCGGCACATTGATGTTGAGCGCATGGCATTGCGTATCTCCGGACAGACCAATGCTGCTGATTTTGTTTCAGGCAAGATGGTGGGCGGCTACCGCCTTTATGATCGGGATGGCAACATCGAATCGCAGGTAGAGCAAGATGAGCTTGGCCGCGAACATGGCATAGCGACGACGTATTTCAGCGACGGCCAGCTGGAGTCGCAGGGGCAATGGCGCGATGGCCTGCCTGTGGGTGTACACAATAGTTACCATCCCAATGGTAAGGTAAGCATTCGTCAGATTTACAGCGACAAGGGCGTGCTGGCGAGTACCCAGCAGTTCACCGAGCAAGGCGCGCTGGTGTATGCAGATGGTCAGAAGTCGAAAAAATGAACTGACGCTGTGTGCCGGGCTCCCGGAGCATTTAGAGAGGAGTAGCAATGATGCGCGACCTCGTGGGGTTTCGCTTCGTTTTGCAGGTGGCGAGGTTGGCTGAAATTGGCCAAGAGTAGCCATTTGATCGACAACTTTTTGAACTTATCATGTTGGAAATACCGAAGCTAATAGAGCCCGTCTTTCGAGAAGCAGGCTGGAAGGGACCGAAGAGCCAAGCCCCACTGGGCAAGACGCCAGCGTCTACCTATGCCATCGCCAATCAAATAGTTGATGAGTTCGGAGGGTTGACTGTAGGCACATGTGGCTTAGGAACAGAAATGGCATCGTGCGACGTGCGCTTCTACGAGCGTCTTCGTAGCGGTCTGTTTCAAGCTTGGGCAGAACAGATTGGTGAGGTTGTCGCATTTGCCTCGGCCCATCATGACCACATGATCTTGTCAGTCGGCACTGATGGGACCTATTATGTATTTACCGATCCTGACGGCCAGCTATACCAAGGCCCGCAGAATTTTGGAGAGCTGATGCGTCGTTTGCTTTGGGGCTATTCGTACGGTTCCACAATTTCAAAAGACGCGTACCAGTTCTAAGTCACCGTCCGCAGTGGGGCGGAACCTGCCAGCGGCGGCAACCGGCCAGGAGCTGACTGTCGAGCACCCAGTGAAGTGCGTGAGTTAATGTGATTCCGGGAGCGCTTTAGCGAACTTCACCCGGAGTATTAAAACGGAGAGAGCATGGAAGGTCCTGATCCAAACACCACATACCCGATGCCTGGATTCCCGCAAATCTGTTTTCTAAAGAATATTGTCACCCGTCCCAACATTGAAATCGGCGATTACACCTATTACGACGATCCTGACGGTGTAAGCCAGTTTGAAGACAATGTCCTGTACCATTTTCCGTTCATCGGCGATCGCCTAAGAATCGGCAAATTCTGCGCGCTCGCGCGTGGGGTGAAGTTCATCATGAACGGCGCCAACCATCAAATGAACGGGATTTCAAGCTATCCCTTCTTCATTTTTGGCAATGGATGGGAAACTGCACGTCCTATCGAGGGCGAATTGCCATACAAGGGCGATACGATTATCGGCAACGACGTTTGGATCGGCTACGATACGCTCATCATGCCTGGGATACGGATCGGCGATGGCGCTATCATCGCTGCGCGCTCGGTTGTCACCGCCGACATTCCCCCGTACGCCATCGTAGGCGGCAATCCGGGACGTGTCGTCCGGGAGCGCTTCGATTCCGCTTCTGTGCAACGGCTATTGGAAATCGCCTGGTGGGATCGCCCAGCAGAATGGATTGGCCGGCACCTTGACCTGATCCGAGGCGGGGACGTTGACGCGCTCTATGCCGCCGCCCGGTGAGGTCCTGCACATGGCCGAGGCTGGGCCGACCGTGGCCAGCAGCACACCTGCCTCATTCGTTCTATCTAAACGTCAACGTACCTGCGTTTTTCAACACAATAGGCCAATAGCGGCCAGTCAACTCGCCCCAAAAAATCCTACAATTTATATGACGACCCTTTTAATCATTGACATGCAAGTTGGAATGACTTGGCCTAAAGCTGAGGTTCGGAATAATCACCAAGCTGAGGACATGATTGCTAGGCTTCTGAGGGATTGGCGGCTTCGAAAAGCGCCAGTGGTTCACGTTCGCCACATCTCTAGAACGCCCGGTTCGCCGTTTTGGCCTGGCCAACCTGGTGTAGAGTTTCAACCGGAGTTGTCGCCATTGACGCATGAGCATGTGGTCGAGAAGAATGTGCCGGATGCCTTCATCAACACCGGTCTTGACCGCTGGCTTCATGCGCGCGGAGAATCAAGTATCGTCATCGTCGGAGTAAGCACCAATAATTCTGTGGAGAATACAGCGCGGACCGCAGGCAATCTAGGCTTCAAAACCTTCGTTGTATCAGACTGTACGTATGCATATGCGAAAACCGATTTCAACGGGGTAGCGCGTTCTGCCGACGAGGTTCACGCGATGGCGCTTGCTAATCTAGATGGTGAGTATGCGTCAATTATTCGCTCGGGCGATGCACTGAATGTGGTGCATTCTCTGGTTTAAAAAACTGAGGTGCGGTCGTCAATCGGCCAACAGCAGACATTTGGATTGCGCAGGAAACACTCATCACCCGGAAGCCACCTGACTGAGGTACCCTGACTTTTTCGGACACTCTTGTTTGGTAAACTTCACCAACTGGAGAACTTATGAAACGCTCAACAACATACACGCCAGAGCTTCGAGAAGAAGCAGTAAAGCTGGT
>NZ_JBNYXM010000004.1:0-294770 GCF_051380665.1 Janthinobacterium lyxosi | reverse complement strand
CTCGGCCTCAAGTTCGGGCACAGAACGGCTGCCAGGGGCCACTTTGGGCGACGTGCCGCGCCTTGCCGCTGCCACCCAATTAGCCAGCGTTCCCTTGGGAAGGGTCAGGCGTAGCGCCGCATCTTCCAGCGTCAGTCCCTGTGTCAAGACCAGCTTTACTGCTTCTTCTCGAAGCTCTGGCGTGTATGTTGTTGAGCGTTTCATAAGTTCTCCAGTTGGTGAAGTTTACCAAACAAGAGTGTCCGAAAAAGTCAGGGTACCTCAGATGTCGGCTTTTGCTTCAGCGTGGTTGGCGTATGGACGTTGCCAGACGCGCTCCATCTTGAGATTCGGGAAGAAGCGCTCAGCGACAGCATTGACGTTCCTATGTCAAGAAATAACTGCCGCCGTCACCAAATCGTCCAAAATAAATGGCTAGAGTTCCCTGATGATATATCGCTTCAGGCAGCGATGGATTTCTTTGTTGGACATACCTTCCGCTGTTCGCCTCTCGACATAAGCGCGTGTTCGTGGCTCACTTCTCATTCGGACCATCGCGATCGTCCATAACGCGTTGTTGGCCTGCCGGTCGCCGCCCCGGTTTAAGCGATGACGGATAGTCTTACCAGACGACGCGGGCAGTGGATTCACCCCGCACAGCGCCGCAAGCGCTGCCTCGCTGCGCAAGCGTTCAGGGTTATCGCCGGCGACAGCGATCAAGATTGCTGCGGTCTGGGGTCCGACGCCGAACTGCTCGCGAAGGTGCGGCGCAAACTGGTTCGTCAATTGTTCAAGTGTCGAGTCCAGCTCTTTGAGTTTGGCTGCCAACATCAACCAGCGTTTCGCCAACTGTCCGAAAAAGTCAGGGTACCTCATCCGCAATCTGCAAGAAACGTGGCCCTTTGTTCCCGGCCAATCGCGGCAACCAGATAGTCAAATTTTCATCTTGCATGGTTTTCAACTGGGACATTTTGTCTCAATGTATGGAAATTGTTTTAAAGTAGTATGCTTCAGAACGTGCAGTATCGCCCTCCTTGCATGGCAGTCGCTGACGTTTTCTCCTCTCTCATCCGCATTCGGCAAATCACTGCGCCCGATGCCGTTGTTATTTCATAGCTGGATATAATGAAAGAGTCAAACAGGATGCCTGGGGGATGGTTTGAACAGAAGCTGCTGAAGCAGCGTTTTGAGGTAGTGCTCCTCACGATAGATAGTGTCAAGTAATAGACTGGAAATACTCAAAATGATGGATTGGACCCCTATAGTCTTCGTTACGTTCAAGGCTCTCGTGCTCGGTACGGGCATGTTCTTCGCCATCAAGTGGCATTACGATCAAGGGAAGAAGGATAAGGACAAGGCGAAGCAGAATCGCGCGGTGCTACGCGCGAGCGGCAAGGTGGTCGCATTCTTCGTGCTATCGCTCCTGGCCTTGGGGATCGTCACCTTCGTCGTTGTCAGGATGGTCGGTTTGGACATGACCTTCCCATAATGGCAAGGAATAGTCGGCCGATATCCAGTGATGCGGCAGCAATTCCCCGAGGCGGCCAGTGGGCAGCATCGGCAGGCGGGTCAGAGCTCGCTTCGGCCCATCGGCATCGCTGCGGGACCATTCATCGGCAAGCCGTTAAGCATTACATTGATGTGCTTCATGGCCGTTGCTCTGGGCATTTGCAACGCCGCTGGTGAGTTGGCGTCACTTCATCGACGATGGCAATCTTCCTCGCGTCGCTGACAGCAGGTGTTGCAAGCTACCGTTGGCTCCAGGCATTCGGGAAACCACTTGCTTCAGATGACGATGTCGAAACCATGGATTTCGAACAGCAACCTTGACATGGCGTAGATGCCCGCTTCGGGCTGGCAGCTGACAATGATCTGCCCCGTCAACTCGACATGCTTCTGCAAGCCCGAGGATTGGTTGGCATTGATGTAACGACACCGTCACATTTGAATGCCACTATGCACATTTTCAGAATGGTGTGCCTACCTTGCCGATTCAATCCGCCCTACTGCCATGGCCCTTGCAGCACCGTTGCGGGCGTGTGTACGCTGGCGCGTTGAGCTGTAGCGGAATGGCGCTCTTCTGGGTACTGGGTGGGGTGATCGGATCAGCGGGAGACGCCCTTGGTGCTTCTCCTGATCTGCCGCTCGAGGGCGTTGCACGTGTCAATCCCGTTGCTGATGCAGGCACGCCTCCCATTGCTTTCAACATCCCGGCGCAGCCGCTGAATGCGGCACTGAACCAGTATGCGGACACCACCGGACAACCGGCGTTGTTTCCCAGCGATCTCGTTCATGCCCGTACCTCCACGGCGGTATACGGCCTTCACTCGGCAGAAGGAGCATTGCGCATCCTGCTGCAAGGTACGGGGCTGATTGCGGACAAGCGCAGTTCTGGCCTGGGCCAGATATTCATTCTGAAAGAGGCCGGTGCGGCATCCGCAGTGCCGGCATCCGCATTCGCTCACAGTGGCATGGCCGAGCTGTTCCGTGAGGATGGTTACGCCGGACTGGTCCAGATGCGTATTTGGCAGGCGCTGTGCTCGGATGCGCGAACCCGGCCGGGTAACTACACTTCTTTGCTGCAGTTTTACCTGCAAACGGATGGCCGCATCGGCGCTGTCCGACTTCTCGGCAGCAGCGGCGATGCCCGCCGCGATGCCTCGTTGCTGCACGCATTGCGCGGTGTGCATATCGGCCGCCTGCCGCCAGCGGCGATCATGCGGCAGCCCTTGACCATGATGGTTGCACCCAATGCCCCGGATGCAGGGCCGCAGTGCGACCGGCAACAGGGGGCGGGCTAGTCATGTCCGAAGGCACGCAGCTCTTCCTGCTGAACTACCTGGGCAAGCATTACGCATCCATCAAGCAGCGCCTGACGCGAAAGCTCGGCAATGCGGAAGATGCCGGCGATGCGCTGCACGACACCTGGCTGCGGCTGAAGGGCAGCGAGGACCATGGGCCGATCCAGAACCCGGGGGCCTACCTGTCCCGGATGGCGATCAACATTGCGGTGGATGTCCAGCGCCGACACAGCCGCCTGCTGTCAGGCGATAATATCGATGCATTGCTGGAGGAACTGGTGGATCCGGCGCCCGGGCCGGCCCGGACCGCCGAGATACGCTCGGACCTCGATGGCTTGTTCCAGCTCCTCGATCGCATGCCCGAGCGCCGTCGGGCCGTCGCGCTGCTCGTGCATGCGGAAGGCGTGACGCAAAAGGAGGCCGCACAACGGCTGGGCGTGTCGCTGCGGACGGTCGAGTACGAATTGAAGCGCGTGCATGAACGCCTTGACACTTATCTGGCGGCGGAGAATAAATAATGCGGGTTTTCCGGGACGCCATTCGTCATCCAGTATGAGAGAGCAAAAAGTATATGTACGCAACACGCAGCAGCCTGCCGGTTTCCTGCTTTACGGCCGAGCCTGGCCGCTGGATATGACACGATGAAGATGCCGCCGCCCAAGAACAGTCACGCTACTTCTCCCTCCGACCTGGACGCCCAGGCGTGGAACTGGTTGCGCCTGCTCACTTCGGGAGACGCGCGCGAAGTGGATGCACAGCAGTTCAGGCGCTGGGTCAAATCCAGTCCCTCGCATCAAGCCGCATACAACGACGTGAAGCGCCGCTGGGATGCGATTGAGGCCCCGGCCCGCGAGTTGCTGCGCGTCAAGCCGGAAGCCGCGACGCTGGGCGCGTGCCGTCCTCGCCTCGTGCCGGGTGGACGGCGGGCCTTCCTCGGCGCTGCCGTGAGTGCGGCGGCGGTTGCAGGCGTGGCCGTGGTTCATCCCCCCCTGGGCTTGTGGCCGGGGCCAGACGAGTGGAATGCAGATGACCGCACCGCCACCGGTGAACGGCGCACGCTGGCGCTGTCCGCGGGTGTCGATGTCATGCTGAATACGCGAACCAGCATTCGTCGCCAGACCGATGGCGGCAAGCTGGTCGGCCTGGATCTGCTGATTGGCGAGGCCTCCATCGATGTGAGGGATGGAGGGCAGGCCTTTATTGTCGTGGCCGGCGTTGGCCGCAGCCTGCTCGAATCCGGACGGGTCGAAGTACGCCATCTCAATGGCAAGGTCTGTGTCACCTGTATCGAAGGCACCGTCCGCGTGCAACATCCGGCAGGCGCGCGTCAACTCTATGCCCACCAGCAAATGGTGTACGGCGCCCGTTCGGTGGGCGACATCGCCAGCATCGATCCGAAAACAGTGTCGGCCTGGCGTCAAGGGATGCTGGTGTTTGACCAGGTCCCTCTGGCCGATGTGCTCGATGAAATCAATCGTTACCGCTCCGGTCGCGTGGTGCTGATGAACGATGCCGTGCGCAACAAGCCGGTCAGCGGGCGCTTTTCCACGGCCTCGCTGGATCTGGCACTGTGGCAGTTGCAGGAGTCCTTTCAGCTACACGCCCGGCCGCTGCCGGCGGGATTGTTGCTCTTGAGCTGAACGCCTTTCTTCATCGGTTGGCATGGCGGGTCCGTGCGAGCTTGCACAGGGTATGTCGGGGGCTGCGAAAAAAAGTTTCAAAAAAGTTTGCGGTATTTGCGTGGTGCTGTTCGTCACCCATACATAGGGGCTTTTTCTGTCGCAGACGCTACTCGGCTGCGATGCGGAAAGCCTCCATGAATGTGGCTGGCCGGCGCGAGACGGGCAGCCGAACGGCATCGACTCAATGACCAGGCGGAAACTTACATGAACACACGCGGGCGCAGTGGCAGGGAAAATCAAACGATACGCAAACAAGATCGGGTATTCAGGCTGGCACCGTTGGCGCGGGCCATCGCGCTGGCACTGGTCGCAGGCGCGGTAACGCTGCCGGCCCATGCGCAGCGCACGTTCAGTCCGGCATGGTTTGCCGACAAGGGCGCGCTCCGGGACACGGCGTCGCAAACGGGCCGGCTGCCCAACGGCCTGCCCGCAGCAAACCTGACGAGCCCGCTCGGACAGCAGCAGAAGGCCAACGAGCAACTGCAGCGTTCCATCAGCAATCTGAACCTGGCCGCACGCGGCATCGCGGCGCAGCAGTCGGCCCAGGCCGCCGCCCGCCTGGCGGCCGCCAAGGCTGCATCCGTCCCCGATGGCATGACCGCGGGTGGCTTGAAAATCGACACCAACTCGCTGACTGCGGGCTGGCACAATGCCAATGCCCCGGAGCTTTCCCAGGTGGACGGCCGCACCAACGTCGCCATCCAGCAGACCGGCGACAAGGCCATCCTGAACTGGGAGACCTTCAATCTCGGGCGCAACACCACGGTCGAATTCAGGCAGCAGAAGGACTGGGCCGTCCTCAACCGCGTCAACGACCCGAACGCACGCCCCTCGCAAATCCGGGGCCAGATCAAGGCCGATGGCACGGTGCTCATCGTCAACCGCAACGGCATCGTCTTCAATGGCAGCAGCCAGGTCAACACGCGCAACCTCATCGCCGCCGCCGCCGAGATCGGCGACGGCCAGTTCAAGACCAGTGGCATCTACACCGCCAACGCCAGCCAGCCCAGTTTCACCAACGCCCAGGGCAAGGTAGAGATCCAGGCCGGCGCCCGTATCGCCACGCTGGCCCCGAAGACCTCCACCGAAGGCGGCGGCTATGTCCTGCTGCTCGGCAAGGAGGTGCACAACGGGGGGGACATCGCCACGCAGAAAGGCCAGACCGCGCTTGCGGCCGGCGACAGCTTCGTCATCAAGAAGGGTGTCGGCACCGACGGCAACCAGGCGTCGACCACGCGCGGCAACGAGATCACTCCACAGTTCATCACCGACAGCCTGGCGGGCAAAGTCAGCAACACCGGCCTGATCCAGGCTCGCCAGGGCGACGTGACCATGCTGGGGCGTGACGTGCAGCAAAACGGTGTCGTACTCGCCACCACCAGCGTCAATACCCGCGGCAGCGTGCACCTCAACGCCATTGGCGCGGACGGCAAGGTCGCCTTCGACCAGGGTGCCACTACCGCCGTGGTGATCGAAGACGACGGCAAGACCACTGCTTTGGACAGCCAGCGCGATGGCTTGCGGGGACCGGCAATCACGACGCCCGAGAACATCGTGGCCATCACCGATCGCCGCGACCAATCCCGCATCGAGATCAGCAGCAGCGGCACGGTCGACTTCCAGAGCGATTCCCTGACCTTGGCCACCGGCGGTCAGATCGTCATCAATGCAGCCCAGCGCAGCCTGGTGCGTGAGCGCGCCCGGATCGACGTTTCCGGTGCCGTGGGCGTGAACCTGGCCATGGAGTCCAACAACGTCAAGGTCAACATCCAGGGCAACGAGCAGCGCGATGCCCCGGTCAACCGGGATGGCAAAGCGCTCAACAGCAACGATGTGTGGATCGATCGGCGCAGGCTGGTGTTCGTACCCAAGGGCACCAACGGCTACGCCACCGACCGCTGGTACACCGCGGGCGGCTTGCTGGAAGTCGGCGGGTATCTGGGCACCCAGGGCCACACCGTGGGCGAATGGATGGCGCAGGGTGGCACGCTGAGCTTTGGCGGCAACGATGTGGTCACACAAGCCGGCTCGAACATCAATCTGTCCGGCGGCACGCTCAATGTGCAGAGCGGCTTCATCAATCAGACCTGGCTCAAGGGGGCGGATGGGCGGCTGTACGAAGTCTCCAAGGCGCCCGGTGATCTGCTCTACAAAGGCATCTACAAGGGCTACGAGTCGGACCACGAGCGCTGGCAGGTCATGGAGCATTTCTACAACCCGCTGATCGCACCGCAAAGAAAGATGGAAAACGGCTACACGGTGGGGCGCGATGCCGGCACGCTGGTGATCGCCACCAACGCTGCAGTGCTCGAAGGCGACATCACCAGTGTAGCCTTCCAGGGCGTGCGCCAGACACAGGCCGCCCAAGCTGAGCTGGACGGCTACAATCAGTCGCACGACGCAGTGGCGCGACGCGGCCAGCTCATCATCGGGCAGTACTTGCCGATGTTCGACAAGAGCACTGGTCTGTTGAGCCACAGTTTGAGTGCAGTCATGCATCAGGTTGAGCTCAAGGACAAGCAGGAGCGCTTTGCAGCGGAACTGGACCTCACAACAGCCCTCCCGACGGAGAGGCAGGGCACGCTGGTACTCGACACGGCGCAGCTCAATGGCTTCGAGATGGGAACCATCAAGGTCGCGGCCAAGGGCAAGATCGAGGTCAACAGCGATCTGCAAGTTGGGTCGGGCGGCGAGATCGTGCTGTACGCCCCGGGCGTGGATGTGACTGCCGACCTGACCGCGCACAGCGGCACCATCAGGCTGGGCAATGTGCTCAAGCAAGTCAGCAGCAACGCGCGTATCGAGGACATGAGCCTGGACGCTCCAAGTGGCGTGAACGCCGGTGTCACCGTGGCCGAAGGCATCAAGGTGGACACCAGCGGCCTGTCGAGCAACCTGCTGAAGGATCTGGCCGATACCAGTGGATTGGCGTTCCGTGACGGTGGCAGGGTATTGCTGCGCAGTACTGGCGACGTGGTGTTGGGCGAAGGCAGTACGCTCGACGTGTCTTCCGGCGCTGCACTGCTGGCCAAGGCGAAGCAACAAGGAGGCAAGGGCGGCAGCGTCACCCTCGAGGCGGACGGATTCAACACCGGCGATGGCCAGGTGCGGCTCGGTGGCGCCGTGCTGCTCGGCCAAGGCGTGGACGGCGGCGGCACGCTCACGCTGCAGACGGGTCGCATCGCCATCGGCAATACCTCGGGTGCTGCGCTGGCCGACACGCTGATGCTCGGCGCGGATTTCTTCAACAAAGGCTTCGGTCGCTATGCGCTCATCGGCAACCATGGCTTTACTGTGGCCGAAGGCGCGCAGATCGACGTGATGATGCCGGTGGCCCGCTTCGGCACGTACGCGCAGGCCGCCGCCACCGGCAGCAAACCGTCCGACGCACTGGAACTGTGGACGCCGCCGCTGTACCAGGAAGACGCTGTCAAGGCCATGCTCATGCAACGCAAAGGTGCGAGCCTGTCGCTGCAGGCCGGTACGGCCGGCACGTCTGCAGGTGAACTGCAGGCGGTGCAGGCTGTGATCGGAAAAGGTGCTGTGCTTAGTGTCGACCCCGGCCAGTCCATCGATGTGCGCAGTGTCGGCCAGCTCACGATGGACGGCGCGCTCCATGCTTGGGGCGGCAGCGTGACGCTGGGGAACCTGGCGGCAGCCGGTTCCGAGACGGACAAGGCGGTCGGCCACGGCCGCTCGATCTGGATCGGAGATAAGGCGCTGATCGATGTGGCGTCTCGCGCCGTGAGCGCGCTGGACAACCGAGGCCGCAGCTATGGCCAGGTCCGCGACGGCGGCACCATCGTCATCGGCGGCGGGATCGATCCGGTGAGCGGCATTGCCAGCGCTGGCGACCTGTTCGTGGTGGTGCGCGAGGGCGCGCGCCTCGATGCTTCCGGCGCCCACGCGGCGCTGGACATTCCGGGCCAGGGCCGGGTGCAGGTGGCCAGCAACGGCGGCAGCATCAGCCTGGCATCTAACAACGGCCTGTACCTGGACGGCAGTTTCGTGGCCCGGGCCGGTGGCGCCGGTGCGGCGGGCGGCAGCCTGTCCGTGGCCCTGGAAAGCCCGTACTACATCCGGACGTCGGTTGGCGACCGCGTCACCAAAGTGCGCGAACTGGTGCTTGGCCAGGTGCACCAGGGCAGCATGCTCGCGGACACGGCCGATGCAGCCGCCGCCAGCCTTGAATACGGTCACGGCCGGCTCGGGGTAGACCAGGTCAGCGCAGGCGGTTTCGACAAACTGGCCCTTCTGAGTAACGGCCTGCTGAGCTTTGACGGCGATGTGGCGCTGAACATGGGCCAAAGCCTGCACCTGTACAGCGGCGCCTTCAACCTGAGCGAAAAAGCCGCCATCGATTCGCGGGTCCGGCTCGCCGCGCCGCATCTGCTGCTGGCGGGCATTCTTGCCGCGCCGGAACCCAACCGGGACCCATGGCTGCGTCCGGTGCTGGCCGTGCCGACGATGTCGCAGCGAGCGACCGAGGCGGCGTTCGAGGCCAGCGGCAACCTGATCGACGTGCGCGGCAACGTGCTGTTCGGCACCAAGGGCGACCTGCCGCAGGCCGATGGCAGTACGATGAACGTCGAGCGTCGCGGTTACGACGGCGTGCAATTGAGCAGCCAGGGCGACCTGCGCTTCCTCGCCGGCGCCAGCCCGGACGCCATCGCCACGGGCATCAGCACCCAGTTGATGACCAAGGGCGACCTGACCTTGCTGGCGGCGCAGCTGTATCCGGCAACTGCCGTTGGCGCGCGCGTCATGGCGGGCTACCTGAACGGAGTGTCCGACGACCAGACCGGCTACAACTATGACCGGACGCGCACGCTGACCATCGGCCGCACTGGCGATCGCGATGCAGCCGTGCCGTATTCCGCCTTTGGCCGCCTGCAGCTGGCCGGCCCGAACATTGCGCAGGGTGGGGTGGTGCGCGCGCCACTGGGAATGATCGAGATCGGCGCCCTCGGCACCAGCGACGTCGAATTGCTGCCCGGCAGTCTGACATCGGTGAGCGGCAAGGGCCTGGTGATGCCTTACGGCGGCACGGTCGATGGACAGGTCTACACCTACGACGGCAAGACAGTGACATGGCTCGGCCAGGGGGGGATGCCCTTCGGCCGACTGGAAGTCGGCATGATCCTGGGCGGTCGGTCATTGGTAGTGCAACCGGACGCCGTGGTGGATCTGTCCGGCGGGGGCGAGTTGCTTGGAGCCGGCTTCATTTCCGGGCGTGGCGGCTCCACTGACGCCCGCTACAACCCTTTGGTTCAGACCGGCGTTAACGGCGGCTTCGTCCTGCCGGGACTTGGCACCAACCCGGTCTATGCCGTGGTGCCCGGGGTGCAAGCCGGTTATGCGCCGGTGGCGCCCGAGGGTGGCGCGGTAGACCCGATGGTCGGCCGGCAGATCAGCATCGGCGCCGGGGTGCCAGGGCTGGCAGCGGGTACCTATACCCTGATGCCGTCCACTTTCGCCTTGATGCCGGGCGCTTTCCGGGTTGAAATCAACGGCCTGGCCGGGCCCGGAACCAACGGCCCGGCTCAGGCGCTGCGCAATGGCTCCTGGTCTACCGCCGGACGTTTATCCACTGCCCATACCGGCATCAGCGACAGCACGGCGCGCCAGGTGACGCTGACGTCAGCCGACACCTTGCGCAGTTACTCCCAGTACAACGAAATCGGGTATGCGCAGTTTGCCATCGCGGACGCGGCGAGGTTGGGCGTGCCTCGGGCGATGCTGCCGATCGATGCCAGAACCCTGCAGCTGTCGCTGCGACCGGGCGCGGGTGCGGACGCCGTCTCCTTCGAGGGCACCGGTCGCTTCGACGCTGCGGCCGGTGGCTACGCTGGCACCGTCGCACTGCTGAACATGGATCGCGGGGGCATCGAAGTGGTGGCTGCAGGCCAGTCCGCCACCGATGGTTTCAGCGGCGTCACCGTGGATGCCGACAGCCTCAATGGCATCGGCGCCGCACGGCTGATGATCGGCGGCATGACCTCGCTCCAGTACGGACAGACCGGCAACATCATCACGCAGTCCCAAGGCGTCAACGCCAGCGCCGGCTCCATGATCCTGCGCGCAGGAGCGCATTTGGCGGCACCGGAGGTGTTCCTGATGAGCAGGGGTGCGTCGGGCGCAGTCATCGTGGAGCAAGGGGCGTCGATCAACACTATCGGCCGTGGCAAGGCCAGCTATGACGCACGAGATGGCTTTGTCTACCAGGTGGGCAACATGCTGGCCGTTTCCAACGGCCTGCTCAACGTGACCAGCCCGACGAACGTGCAAGCCAGTGGCGGCATCCGCCTGGGAGTGTGCAGCAGCGAGCCGTGCAGTGGGCAGACCGCCCTGTATTCCGAGGGCAGCATCGTTGCCATGACCGACAAGACCCTGGAAATGGGCGATGAAGTGCGCTATGGCACCCGTCACCTCAACCTGGGCCTGTCCAGCATCAACGTCGGCAGCGCGGAGGCGCTGGCAGCCGCAGCGGCCGGCAATCGCCTGCCCACCGGCCTGACCCTCACCCAGCCCGTGCTGGACCGCTTGCTGCGTGGCGACACGCAGTTCGGCGCGCCAGCCCTGGAAACCTTGCAACTCTCGGCGCGGGACAGCTTCAACTTCTACGGCACCGCCGCGCTGGACACCTACGACGCGGTGACCGGCAAGTCCCTGCTGAGCAAGCTGATGCTCTCCACCCCGGCGATCTACGGGGACGGCGGGGCCAGTGACGTGGCCACCATCCGCACCGCCAACCTGGTCTGGCAGGGCACCGCGACGCCGGCCGTCGCGGTGGTGGCGGGCGGTGCTGGCACTGGCGGCGGACGGCTCAACATCGACGCCGAGCGCATCGATTTCGGTTATGGCGACTTCGCCCAGCCCAGCACTACCATCACCTTTGATCGCCTGGCTCTGGGCTTTGCCGACGTCAAGCTGTCGGCGAGCGAACGCATCACCGCCAACCACAAGGGCAGCCTCTCGGTCTACCGGAGCCAGGGCGCGTACGACCCGCTCAAGGGCTATGCCTACAGTGGTGGCAACCTGAGCATCCTGACCCCGCTGATGACGGGCGAGGCCGGCTCGGTGAACCACATCACCGCAGGCGGCGCCATCAATGTCAGCGCGTCGACAGGCCCTGTCGGCAAGGCCGACGGCCTGGGCGCGGAGCTGTCCCTGCAGGGTGACAGCATCCGCCTGGCCAGCGCCGTGGTGCTGCCCAGCGGCAAGCTCACGCTCGGCGCGCGGGGCGACGTGGTGTTGACCGGCGCGGCATCGGTCGATGTGTCCGGCCGCGCCATCGCCTTCAACGACCTGACCAAGTACAGCGCAGGTGGCGAGGTGCGACTGGAAAGCCGTGCGGGCGATACCCTGCAGGCCGCAGGCTCGAGCATCGACCTGTCGGCACGACACAACCAGGCCGGCAAGCTGTGGGCGGTGGCCGTGGACGGCGCTGCCGGCACGGTCGATCTGGCAGGCAAGATCCTGGCCGGCAGCAGCGGTAACTACGATGCCGGCGGCACCCTGGTGCCCTACCTGGCCGGTGCGGTGGAGATCCAGGCCCAGCGCCTGGGCGCCAGTGGCGCCCTGAGCGACCAGTTCGCTGCCCTCAACGAGCGACTGAACCAGGGCCAGGTCTACGGCGCCCGCAGCTTCCAGCTCAAGCAGGGCGACCTGCGCATCGCTGACGGACTCAAGGCCAGCAGCATCAACGTGTCGGTGGATAACGGCAGCCTGCGGGCCACGGGTCTGGTGGATGCCAGCGGCGAGCGGGTCGGCAGCATCACGCTGGCCGGCAAGAGTGGCCTGACGCTGGACGGCAGCGCCGTGCTGGACGCCCATGGCAGCCAGTTACGCGTGGACAGCTACGGCAAAATCATCGATTCACCCAACCGCGCCATCGTGGACCTGAGTTCCGGCACGGGCCAACTGACGCTGGCTGACGGCGTGCGCATCGACTTGCGTCACGGCACCGGTGTGGCCGTGGGCAGCGCAGCGGGGCTGAACGACGGCCGCGCGCGCGGCACGCTCGAACTCTCGGCGCCGCGCCTTGGTGCGAACGGCCTGCCGGCTTTGAACGATGCAGGCGATGCGGCGGTCTACGGCGACATCGCTATCGACGCGCGCGGCGTGCTCGACATCCGCGGCGCTCGCTCCATCGCGGTCAACGCCATGCAGCGCTACGACGACGCCCTGCTGGTCAGCACGCCGGCCGCCAGCGGACGGCCCTACCAGGAGATCACCCAGGCCTGGCTGAAGGACAAGCACGAGGACAACAACGATTTCATCAACGCCGCAAAAGAGCGCGCCAGTCTCATGACCGGCAAGCTGGCCGGCTTGCGCAAGCCGGCCTATACCGATGCCTTTCATCTGCGTCCCGGTGTCGAGATCGTGAGCAATGCCGTGACCAACCCGGGTGGCGACATCGTGGTATCGGGCGACCTGGACCTGTCGGGCTACCGCTACGCCAGCATCAATCCGCACAACGCGCAAATGGACAACGTCCGCGGTTCGGGTGAGGCCGGTCGCCTGACCGTGCGCGCCGGCGGCGACCTGACCATCCACGGCAGCATCAACGACGGCTTTGCACCGCCGCCGCCGACCGCCGATGACAACGGCTGGGTGCTGCGCTCCGGCGTTGACTACACCGGGGGCACGACGGTAGTGCCGGGCAGCGGCGTGACCCTGGTCGACGGTACCACGTTCCCGGCGGGCGTCACGCTCAACTTCGACCTGCCGATCAAGGCCCGCAACCTGATCGCCGGCACCCGGCTGCCCGTCGCGGCGACCCTGACTGCGGCATTGGAAATACCCGCTGGCACGGTGCTGGCGGCCGCAGTACGGGATCCCTCGGGTAATGTGTTGTTTGCTGCCGGCACCTTGCTGAGCCAGAGTGTGACCCTGCCGACCAACAGCACCCTGGACGCCGGCAACCTGCTGGGCAGTCTCACGCGTGTGAAGGCCATGGTCTGGCCCAAGGGCGTGCCATTGCCCGGCAACCTGGGCACCACGGCCACCGTGATCCTCAACGGCATCAAGGTGCTGCCCCGTGGCGCACTGCTGCCGGCGGGCACCAACGTCAAGTTGCAGGGCGGTGCGACGTCGGTGAAGTTGCGCGTCGAGAACGCGGGCCGCCAGGGGCAGCTCTGGGCCGTGGCGCCCATGCTGGCAGAAGGCGCGCAGTCCTGGGCCATGCGCCTGGTGGCTGGCGCCGATACCGGAGCGGCCGACAGCCGCCTGCTGCAGCCTGATCCGCAGTCCGGTGACTTGCGTCTGGCCGACAGTCACTCCGCAGTGTCCGGCCCCAAAAAGGTGGTGGGTGGCAGCACGCGCTTCAGCGTGATCCGCACCGGTGCGGCCGACCTCGACCTTCTGGCCGCAGGCAATCTGGGCATGGACTCGCTGTTCGGCGTCTATACCGCCGGCAGTTCCTCCACCGGCACCTCTTCCGGCGATCGGTACAACCTTCCGCAAGCATTGCAAGCTTCAGGCAGCCTTGCCCGTGCCTGGTACCCGGACCAGGGCGGCAATCTGCTGCTGAAGGCCGGCGGCGACTTGACCGGCAACATTGTCAATGTGTCGCGAGGCTCGGCGGGACGCCCCGTCAGCAACGACCGTGGCCACGATTCGGCCAACGTCGGCAACTGGTTGTGGCGTCAGGGCAACGGACTGGGCGGCAGTGATGCGCAAGCCACCGCCTGGTGGATCAACTTCGGTTCCTATGCCGCAGCCCTGTCGGGTGGCGCCGACCAACTGGTCGGCTTCACCGGCTTCGGCACGCTGGGCGGGGGCAACCTGGATGTGGACGTCGGCGGCGACGCTGGCATCATCCGGCCTCTGGCGGAGAGCCACGCGGCCTCGGCGACCAATGCGCGCAGCCAGGCGCTGGTGCTGGCGGTTGGCGGCAGCGGGCGGGTGGCCGCCGATGGCAGCCTGCAACTGGGCGGTGGCGGAGATCTGAACCTGCGGGTTGGCGGCGCCGTGAACCCCGGCAGCGAGATCGGCCGCTTCCAGATCAACGGTGTGCTGGCCAATGTACGCGGGCATGTGCAGTTGACCGGCGGCGCCGTGGGTAGCCTGAGCTTGCGCTACGGCACCCGCAGCACAGAGATGAATCCAGGCGAAGTCCGCCCCGTCGATCCATTCACTGCCGCGACGGCGCGGGCGAACGGAGGGCTGAGCTTGCTTGCCGGGGACGCCACCTTCAGCCTGGTCACCCGCGGGGATCTGGTGGTGCAGGAGGTGGCCGATCCCGGACGCGCAGAGCAGAAGAATGGCTCGCCCTATGTGAGCGATGCTGGCGTCAGCGGTGTGGGACAAAGCTGGTTCAGCCTCTGGACCGGACGCACCGCGGTGGACCTGTTGTCACTGGGGGGCAACCTCACGCCGCTGAACGATGAGGCTGCGGCAACCGACATGGCGATGGTCTATCCCGCGACACTGCGCGCGGTCGCGGCCAGCGGCAACCTGTACTACGGCCGCGCTGCGGCCGTAGACCCCAGCACCTTGCCCATGCACGGCGCGCTGGTGCTGGCGCCGTCGGCCACCGGTCAACTGGAATTGCTGGCCGGGGGCTCGATCTACGGCGGCGAGCTGGCAGTCAGCCGTTCCAGTGCGGCGCCGGAGTCGCTGGCGAGCATTTTGAATCCTGCCTTCCAGGCTTTTGCCAGCGGTACTCTGATCGCGGGCAGCGGCAATGTTACCAGCGATGGCAGCACGGCCGGCCTGGAGGGCACGCCGCTGTTCGCCTTCGGACCCAATACCGCGAGCCTGTCGTGGGGCGATGTGCTGGAGCCCGCGCGCTTCTATGCGTTGGGCGGTGATCTGATGGGGGTCAACAGTGGACGCTCGATTACCTTCAACAGCATTTATGACCCGCGTTATGGAAAGACCTTCCATGAAGGCGCAGGGCCGGTCTGGATGCTGGCCGGGCGCGACATCGTCAGCAGCGGCACGCTGCTGAGCGGTGCCAGCGGCGGCAGCGGAGACGGGACGTACAACGTTGCCGGCAACCTGTTCGTGCACAACAATCCCACCGACATCTCTGTTGTCAGCGCGGGTCGCGATATCATCTACAGCAGCTTCAATGTCGCAGGACCCGGCACCCTGGAACTGACGGCGGGCCGCGACATCCGCATGGACGACAAGGCCGGCGTCACCAGCCTCGGTGCCGTGGCTTCCGGGGACAAGCGCCCGGGCGCCAGCATCGTGATGCAGGCGGGCGCAGGTGCCAACGGCACGGACTACTGGCGCTTCGTCGAGGGCTATCTCGACCCGGCCAAGCTGGTGCAGGCGGGCGAACCGCTGTCGATCCAGGGCGGCAAGGTCGCCAGAACCTATGAAAACGAACTGCTCACCTGGCTGGCCGAACGCTTCGGCTTCGTCGGCAACAGCGAACAAGCGCGGACCTACTACGCGGCGCTGCCGGCAGAGCAGCAGCGAGTATTCGCTCGTGACGTGTACTTCGCCGAACTCAAGGCCGCCGGCCGCGAGTACAACCAGGACGGCGGCGTGCGCCAGGGCAGTTACGTGCGTGGCCGCGCGGCCATCGCCGCGCTGTTCCCGGACAAGAACGTGGCAGGCAACCCCCTCGCTTACAAGGGCGACATCACCATGTTCGGTGGCGCCGGCGTGCATACCGATTTCGGTGGCGACATCCAGATGCTCTCACCGGGCGGCGGCCAGACCTACGGCATCGAAGGCAAGGCGCCACCGTCCACGGCCGGCGTGATCACCCAGGGTGCAGGCGACATCGCGATCTACTCGCGCGGCAGCATCCTGCTGGGTCAGAGCCGCATCATGACGACCTTCGGCGGCGGCATCATGGGCTGGTCGGCCGAGGGCGACATCAATGCGGGCCGCGGCTCCAAGACCACCGTGGTCTACACGCCGCCCAAGCGTGTCTACGACATGTGGGGCAACGTCACGCTGTCGTCCGACGTGCCAAGCACGGGTGCGGGCATTGCCACGCTGGCACCGATTCCGGAAGTGCCGGCCGGCGACATCGACCTGATCGCGCCACTCGGCACGATAGACGCGGGGGAGGCGGGTATCCGCGTGTCGGGCAATGTCAACCTGGCGGCCTTGCAAGTGGTGAACGCGGCCAATATCGCCGTCAAGGGTGAGGCTATGGGCATGCCGAGCATTGCGGCGGTGAATGTCGGCGCATTGAGCAATGCCAGTGCAGCGGCGTCGCAGGCGACGGCCGCCGCGCAGGATATCCTGCAACGCGAGCGCAATGCAGCGCGTCAGAACCTGCCGTCGATTTTCACGGTGCGCTTGATCGGGTTTGGCAATGAGCCGATGGAGAAAGAGACTGAAGCCCCGCCGCCACCTCGGGCCGGGCTGCAGTCATCTCACGGCGTTCCCTACGACGCTGCCAGTCCGGTGCAGTTCGTTGGCGTCGGCCGCGACTTTGACGCCAAGCAGCTGGCACGCTTGAGCCCCGAACAACGGCGTGCGTTGCAGCAGGAGCGCTAGGCGCGTGGCAGGCAACAGGATGGGAAGTTCCATGCATTCGCTGTGCATAGGTCGCCGTTCCCCCATTTTTTCTGCTGACGTTGCGCTGCCCCGAAGCTTGCGCGTCTGGCAGGCGAACACCGAGGTATAACCGTCATGAACCCGAGTACCTTGGATGGCTTGAAGGCGTCCAATGTTGCCGATGAGGTCGTCGGAGACTCATTTGGCGAGACCGGCCACGGCATCGCGCTGGGCGATTTTCTGGCGGCGAACTACGCTCGCCTGCACCGTCGATTGTTGCGCAATCTCGGTTGTCCCGAGCTGGCCAGCGACTGCCTGCACGATGCCTGGCTACGACTGGCGGGCATGAGCGTCCCTGTGTTCGTGCAAAACCCGAACGCCTATGTCTACCGGGTGGCATGCAACGTCGCGATGGACCAGCTGCGCGGCACGCGCTCTTCGCAGCACGACGATGAGGCTGCAATCGAGCATCTGACTGACCCGGCCCCCGGTCCGGACCTGATTGCCTTGGCCCGCTCCGATTTGGCCGCAGTCGAGCGCGCGATGCAGCGCATGCCACATCGGCACCGTTCTGTTCTGCTTGCCCTGAGGATCGAAGAAAAGACGCGCCAGGAGGTCGCGGACGAGTATCAGGTTTCCCTGACCAGCATCGATACGATGCTGCGCCAGGCCCTGGACCACTGTGCCCAGGAAACCGGGCAGAATGCGATCGGGGGCATCAGCCAGTCCCGGCGCGGTTTCTCGCGCCGCTGGCAGGCCAAGGTGCTCGCCGCAGAGTCCACTGCGATGGCGCGCGAACGAAGCTGTATCCGGCACTGACAAGCACGGCACGGCATGAATGGCGCCGAGGGCATATTCTGTGCGTCTGCCGTAGGGAAAACGGCGACACGTGCCTGCTTGGGCTTGACCTGCGTACAGGCACGAGCGAGGCCGGTGGCGTTAGCTAGTCGCGCCCGCGTCAGTGACTTGACGGACCTGCCAGCCCCCGTTTTCGCCATTCTATCCCCCGATTTGCGTCCCCTGTCGCTGTAATCAACCTGGCAATACCGCTTTGGCTTATGATTTGCTGGCACATGCACGTGTGATGTTTCCCTTCATTCATTAACCATGAGGTGTCCATGATTCGCTATGTCCTGCCTGTCCTGTTGTTCGCCAGCGCGCTGCCGGCGCACGCGCAAGCCCCTGTCAATGACACGCCGCTGATCGAGCGGGCCAAACTGTTCGGCAATCCCAGCAAGTCCGGTGGCAAGCTCAGTCCCGATGGACGGTGGCTGTCGTGGATCGCGCCGCGCGATGGCGTGCTCAATGTGTGGGTGGCGCCGGCCAGCGACCTGGCGCAGGCGCGCCCGCTGACGCAAGAGAAGGTGCGGCCCATCCGCAGCAGCTTCTGGTCGTCCGATTCCAAAACCCTGCTGTTCATCCAGGACAAGGGTGGCGACGAGAATTTCCTGCTGTATGGCGTGAACGTGGCAACGGGCAAGCAGATCAATTACACGCCGTTCGAGAAGACCCGCGTGCGGATCGTCCAGATCAGCAGCAAGGTCAAGGACCGCATCCTGGTGGGCATCAATAACCGCGATGCGCGCTGGCATGACGTGTACAGCCTGGACCTGGCCAGCGGCAAGCTGACCCTGGTGCAGCAGAATGATGGCTATGGCGGCTACCTGGCCGACGAGCAGCTCAAGCTGCGTATCGCCAGCAAGGCGCGCGCCGATGGTGGCATGCAGTATTTCCGCATGACCGATGGCAAGGTCGAGAGCGCACCACTGGCCGAGGTGGGCCTGGAAGACTCGCAGACCACGGCGCCGCTGGCGTTTACGGTCGATGGCAAGACCTTGTACTGGACCGACTCGCGCGGCCGCAATACCTCGGCGCTGCTGGCGCAGGATGTCGCCAGCGGCAAGGCCACGCTGGTGGCGCAAGACCCGCGTGCCGACATTTCTGACGCCCTGTACGATACGCGCACGGGCAAGGTGCAGGCCTATTCCGTCGACTATCTGCAGCAGGAATACCTGCCGCTGACGGACGACCTGAAGGCCGACCTGGCCTTCCTGAAGAAGCATGCCAAGGGCCAGTTCAACGTGACATCGCGCACGGAAGCCGACGACAAGTGGCTGGTGGGCGTCGATGCCGTCACGGCGCCGGCATCGACCTGGCTGTATGAGCGCAAGACCAAAAAGCTCACGCGGCTGTACGTCACGCGTCCGGAACTGGAAGGCGCGCCGCTGGTGCCCATGTATCCGCAGCAAATCAAGGCGCGCGACGGTCTGACTCTGGTGTCTTACCTCACTTTGCCGCAGGCGTCGAAGGCGAACGCCGGCGGTGTGCCATCGCAGGCGGTGCCGATGGTGCTGCTGGTGCACGGCGGGCCATGGGCGCGCGATACGTATGGCTACAACGGCTACCACCAGTGGCTGGCCAATCGGGGCTACGCGGTGCTGTCGGTGAATTACCGGGGATCGACGGGCTTCGGCAAGCAATTCATCTCGGCCGGTGACCTGCAGTGGGGCCGCAAGATGCATGACGACTTGCTCGACGCCGTGCAATGGGCCGTGAAGAGCGGCGTGACCAGCGCCGACAAGGTGGCCATCATGGGCGGCTCGTACGGCGGCTATGCCACTCTGGCCGGCATGGCGTTCACCCCGACCACGTTTGCCTGCGGCGTCGACATCGTCGGCCCGTCGAACCTGTTCACCCTGCTGCAAACCATTCCACCGTATTGGGAAGTGGGCAAGCAGCAGTTCTATAAACGCATGGGCGACCCGACCACGGAAGAAGGCAGGGCGCTGCTGAAGGAGCGTTCGCCGCTGAATTTTGCGCAGAACATCCAGCGGCCCCTGCTGATTGGCCAGGGGGCGAACGACCCGCGCGTCAACGTGGCTGAGTCGGACCAGATCGTGGCGGCCATGTCAGCGAAGAATATCCCCGTCACGTATGTGCTGTTTCCCGACGAAGGCCATGGCTTTGCCCGGCCCGTGAACAACATCGCCTTCAATGCGGTGACGGAAAACTTCCTGGGGCAATGCCTGGCTGGCCGCGCGGAACCGATCGGCGCCACGCTGAAGGCGTCCACCGCGCAGGTCAAGCACGGCGCCGAGTTTGCGCCGGGTTTGCTGGAAGCGATGCGCTAAGTCGGCGTCAGGTGCGCGGATGTCTCCAGCGCCGCCACTACCTGCAGCAAGGTATCGCCGAAGCCGCCCCGTGCCCTGGCATGGCGGCGGGCGCTGGTGGTGACACGCGGCGCGGCGCTCCAGGCGATGTGCGCACCGCACGCTTGCAGGGCGGCCACCATCGCCACGTCTTCGCTGCAGGCCAATGGCGCAAAGCCGCCGGCGCGCAGGTAGGCGCTGGCGTGTACGCCGAAGTTGGCGCCATGGATGTGGCGGTGGCCGTCGGCATCATTGTAGGTGCGGGCGTAGTGTTCGCGCAGCGCATCGGCGTTGTGTCCGTGCGGCGACCAGTCATCCACCGCCACCGTGCCACAGACGGCATCGGCGTCCAGGCCCAGCTGGGTGCTCAGCCAGGAGGGCGACACGCGCGTATCCGCATCCGTAAAGGCCAGCCAGCGTGCGCCCCGCTGCAGCAGCAGCTGCGCGCCGGCGGCGCGCGCGCTGCCCACGTTCTGCGCATTGATGGCGATGCAGTCGAGACGCCAGCGCAGGTCAGCCTGTATGGCATGCGCCAGCACGATGCGCTGCGACTGGTCGCTGCAGGCATCGAGCACGATGACGATGCACACCGCCTCGCCATGCAGCAAGGGACAGGTGGCGGCAAGGCGCAACGCTTCCAGGCAGGCGCCCAGGCACGCTTCCTCGTTATGCACGGGCACCACCACGCCGATCATGCGAAGCCCTCGCGCTGCGCCACCGAGCGCGCATCGTTCGACCAGATCCCCAGCAGGAAGTCGGTTTCTTCGTGCCGCAGCACGCGGTGCAGGCCGGGCGCGTCCTGGAAGGCTGCATGTACGCGCACGGTCGAGACGATGCGCTGCGCGAACGGCGCGCGCCAGTGGCACAGGACGATGCTGCCGCCCGGCGCCAGGCTGGCGATGCTGTGTTTGACCACGCGCGCCAGCTCTTCCGTCGCCAGGTAATAGGCGATCTCGCTCAGGACGATCAGGCCGAACTTTTCGGCGCCCGGCAGGATGCGCGGCCAGTCCTGCGGCAGTCGGTGCTGCGCCAGGCTGACGTTGCCGCTGCACCCCGCGTCCAGCAGGCGCTGCTGCGCCAGCCCCAGCGCTTCGGCCGAGAGGTCGGCCGCCAGTACGCGCTCGCAGCGTCGTGCCAGTTCCACCGTCAGCTCGCCGTTGCCGCAGCCCGGTTCATATGCGTGGCGGTAGTGCTGCTGTGGCAGGCTTGCCAGCAGCAGGGCGCGCTTGCGCTCCTCGTACCAGCGCTGGCGCACCAGCCACGGGTCGGCATCCTGGCGATACAGCTGTTCGAAATAGCTGCCGCGCTGGTCGTCTGGCTTGAAAGATGCGTTCATAGAAAATACACCTCCCACGCGTGCAGCAGTCGCTGCAAGGCGTCGCCGGCCACGATGGCGGGGCGGCCCGTCGAAGGATCGGCTTCCATCTGGCTGGCGAAGCAGCGCAGGGCTGCGCGCTTGCGCTGCAAGATGGGGGCCGGCAATGGCAGGCGATGCGCGCGGTGCCAGGGTAGGCGCGCATCGCCGGGCGTGGCCCAGTGCCAGCCCCAGACGGGCATTTCCACCAGAGTGGCGCCGCTGGCCGAGCATGCTGCAGCGCAGGCCCAGCCGCAAGCCTCATGGTCCGGGTGGCCATCCAGGCGCCAGGTGGTGAAGACCCTGTCGCCGGGACGCAGCTGCGCTGCCAATGTGGTGCTCAGGCGCGGTGTCATGCTGGCCACGCCGCCATCGGGCAGGTGCAGGCGCAGCCATGCGGGATGCGCCAGTCTCAGTGCCTGCAGCGCCTGCGCCGATTCCTGCGGGCGCACGCGGCGCAGGCGTTCCTGCGGCCAGAGTGGCGAGCCCGGATGGCTGGCGTCGCCATCGGTGACGGCGATGAGCAGCAGTTCGCTGCCTTGCGCCGCCAGCAGTTGCAGCAAGCCGCCGCAGGCGAGGATTTCATCGTCGGGATGAGGCGCGACGATGACGGCGCGCGCCCCCGGCGGCACCAGTGCGTGGGCGCCAATGGTGGGCAGGTCATTTAGCCCCGGCCAGGATAGCCAAACCTGGTCAGGCGTGCCACCGCCTTCGATGCGGCGCGCATGCTTGTCGGGATGGGCGAGCATGTCAGAGCGCCCACGGATGTTCTTCGGCGCCGGCGATGATACCGCCCAGCACGGCCTGATCGCGTTCGGCATGGCTTTGGCGCAGGAAGACGGGCAGGTCGGCCGCCAGGCGCGCGAAGCGGGCATCGCGGCACAGGGGGCCGGCGCCCAGCGCACGGGTGGCCAGGTGCATGACCAGGGTGGCGGCGTCTTCCACCGTCAGGCGCAGGCGCAGCGCCAGGCCCATGGCGTCGCGCTGCGGCTGTGCGTCGATTTCGGCGGCGCCTTCGCGCAGCAGCGCGCCGGCGGCGCGCAGTGCGCAGTCGATTTGCCCCAGTTGCGCCAGGCGGACGGGATCGGGGGCGGCGTGCTGCGCGCGCGCATGCAGGTGGCTGGCGACGGCGCAGGCCGCGCCATACCACGCGGCCGCGATGCCGGCGCCGCCATGCCAGAAACCGGGGCGCTCCAGGTAGGCGCCCGGAGCGCCCACGGGAAAGGCCCGTGCGCCGGAAAAAGTCACGTCGACGCTGGCGCAGGCGAGCATGCCGACGGCTTGCCAACCTTCGTCCGTGACGTGCACACCGGGCTGCGACAGGGCCACGCAGGCCAGGCATGCCTGGCCGTCCTCGTTCCAGCAGCTGATCAAGGCATGGCTGAGGCCATTCGCCCCGGAGCACCAGGCCTTGCGGCCATCGAGCACATGGCGGCCATCGGTCGCCTGTTGCAACTGCACGCGCGCGCCCGGCATTTCCGCGCACCAGACGCCCCAGCTGCTGCCGGCCGGCACGCCGGGACCGTCGATTTCCGCCAGGATGGCCAGCGCATCGGTATGGCCCTCATACAGCTTGAGCAGGGAGAGGTCGATGGCGGCAATGGCAGCCAGCATTTGCCAGCGCTGCAGGGTGGCGCCGTGCCCGGGCAGGGGTAATTGATCCAGCCCCGCGTCGCGCAAACGCCGCAAGCCTTCGATGGGGTGGAAAGCGCGGTCCTGCGGCTGCAACAGGGCGTCCAGTGCAGTGTGGGAGGGCAGGGGGAAGGTATGCTGCGACATGGCAAGCTCCTGTTTTTTCAACAGGATAGCTTTCTATTTTCGCAATGTCTGTTCGATTCTGCACATACTCCCGCGAACGGCCACGCGACCATGCAGCGACGGGCGAGAAGATGCGGCCGCGACAACTGCAAGGCCGGGCGGCCCCGCAGCAGAACATGCGCTTACTTTTTCACGTAGTGCATGTCCAGGACATACACGCCCTTGTCCAGCATCACCGTGTACAGGTCGTTGCCGCGCAAGGACAGGCCGCCGGGGACGCTTTGTGCAGCTTGCATGCCTTCGTCCCACATGCACGATTCACCATTGTCCACCTCGACGCACCACTGCTGCTGGTTTGCTCGCAGCACATATTTCACGGTGGCGCCGCTGCGCTGGAATGCATAGGCCGGGGCCGACGAGGTGACCTTATCGACGCGCAAGCTCGTTGCCGCGGCATTTTCCGCCAGCTTGATCAGCATGTCGGCTGTACCGTCCGGCTTGCCGGTGATCTTCGCGCTCATGCTGTCCGTCGCTACCACGGGGCCGGAGCAATCGGCCTTGAAGTAGGTTTCGCCGGTCGGCGTCATTTCCAGCGAACCGCTGCCGTCGCTCTTGAATGCGATGACGAGCGATTGACGGTCGTGATCGTCGCAGGCCGACTGCCAGGTGCCGATATACGCGGCCAGCGGCGAGGCACTGCCGGAATCGCCGGCAAGCTGCTGCGTCGTACCGCCGCCACCGCTACCTCCACCGCAGCCGGTCAAGAGTGCCGCGGCCGAGCCGGCCAATACTGCCAGTAGTTTTTTCATTCAGAGTCCTTTTATCCGGCAACGGTGCGTGCCGTCAACGCGGCCTGATTATAGGAGTATTGACAGGGGACAATTCTCACCGAATCTATCGGCGACTTGATTTGGATCAATATCTGGAATCAGGTGGACAGTTATGCCAGATGCGCCGCGCCGGCTGCATCTGGCGCAGTTCGCTTACTTGCGGGTCAATACAAAGTTTGTTTTGTAGACAGCCGCATCTGGCAAGAGCAGATACAGCTTGTCGCCTTGCAGGTACAAGCCACCCGTTTGCGTCATGGCGGGGACCGGTCCCGCGTCAGCGGCGCAGGAACGCGGCTTGTCCGGGTGAGTGATGCACCAGGCCGGCTCCCCCAGTTCGACGGAATAGATCAGGTCCTTGCCGGTGAAGACGCTCGTATAGGCGGGACTGCTGAGCGTGATTTTGTCAATGCGGGTGGCGTTCGTGGCGCCAGCGGGGTTGAGCTGGACCTGCACCTCGGCCGTGCTGCCATAGCTAACGGTGGATGTGACAGTGGGGCTTTGGGTGGCAAATGGCGTGCCGGAGCAGTTTGCGGTCTCGAAGTGCTCGATCTTGTCGGCGATCTCCAGGCTGCCATCGGCTTTGCTGGTGATGGTCATCGTCTCGAGCGCCTTGTCCTGGCAGGGAGTCTGCCAGCTGCCCGCATACACGGCCAGGGGAGCTGCGGCTTGTTCGGCAGGAGTGGAAGAACCACCGCCGCAAGCGGCCAGCAGTGTGGAAGAGGTAAGTACTGCGAGGGTTTTTTTCATGTATTTCCAATAATCGGCAAAGTGGCGTGCCGCAGGCGCGCCAGATTATACGAAATATTTCTCTATGGAAACTCACGAAAACTCACCATGGTGCTGCGCCGCCCGCAAAGAGGGAAACTTTGCGGGTTAGCGTCGCCTCACTCCGCTTAAAACTCTTCCCAGTCATCGCCGGCCGTTGCCTTGGCGGGCGCGCGCTGTGCCGCTTGCGGCTTGGCGATGCTCAGGCGCTTGGCTGGCACCGGTGTTTTTGGCGGCACGGCGCGCGGCGTTGCCACGCTTGCTGCTGGTGTCGTCTGGCGCACCTGCTCGCCCAGCTTGAACACGCTGACGACCTGGGCCAGGTGGCTGGCCTGGTCTTGCAGGCTTTCGGCGGCGGCCGCCGCTTCCTCGACCAGGGCCGCGTTCTGCTGCGTCACGCCATCCATTTGCGCCAGCGCCTGGTTGACCTGGGCGATGCCGTCGCTTTGCTCGGTGGTGGCGACGCTGATGTCGGCCATGATGGCGGTGACCTTGCGCACGCTGTCGACCACCTGCTCCATGGTGGCGCCCGCTTCATCGACTAGCTTGCTGCCGGCGGCCACCTTGCCCACGGAATCGTCGATCAGCAGCTTGATTTCCTTGGCCGCCGCAGCCGAGCGCTGTGCCAGGTTGCGCACTTCCGTGGCGACGACGGCGAAACCGCGGCCCTGTTCGCCCGCGCGCGCCGCTTCCACGGCCGCGTTCAGGGCCAGGATGTTGGTCTGGAAGGCGATGCCGTCAATCACGCTGATGATGTCGACGATCTTGTTCGACGAGTCATTGATCGACGTCATGGTTGCTATCACCTTGCCGACCACTTCACCGCTCTTTTGCGCCACGCTGGACGCAGAGGCCGCCAATTGATTCGCCTGGCGCGCATGGTCGGCGTTTTCCTTGACCGTGCCCGTCAGCTCTTCCACCGAAGCGGCCGTCTCTTCCAGCGAACTGGCTTGCTGTTCCGTGCGGGCCGACAGGTCGTTATTGCCTTGCGCAATTTCCGCGCTGGCGCGCGCCACATTGTCGGCGCTGGCCTGCACTTGCAGCAGCACGGCGTGGATCTTTTCCACGAAGGCGTTGAAACCCTTGCCGATGACGGCCAGCTCGTCGGTGCCCTTGACTTCCAGCTTGACGCGCAGGTCGGCGTCGCCGCTGGACAGGTCCGTCATGGTGCGGCCCAGGGTGCGCAGCGGGCGCGTCAGCTGGTTGACGACGAGGATCAGGATGCCGGCCGTGGCCGCCGCGCACAGCAGGGCGACGATCAGGGTGTAGATCATCAGCTCGCGCGCCGAGGCGATGGCCACGCTTTTCGGGAAGTTCAGTTCCACGCTCCATGGCGCGATATCGGGGTGGATCTGCAGCGGCTGCAGCAAGTGGATATAGCCCTGGCCATCCTCGTATTCGTACGGCTGGCCCTGGCGTACCTTTTCCAGGCCGGCAGCAGGCACGTCGTCGGCCTTCTTGCCCAGCCGTTCAGGCACGGGATGGCTGGCGTACAGGCCGCCGTTCGAGATCAGGGCCAGCTTGCCGCCCTCGATCACTTTCAGATCGGCCAGGATTTTCGCCAGGCGCGTGAGCATGAAGTCGGCGCTGGCCGTGCCCTTGAAGCTGCCATCGATCATGATGGGCGCGACCAGCGAGGCCATCAGTACATCCTTGCCGTTGACGGGGTAGATATACGGTTCCGTAAAGAAGGTTTTTCCCGTGCGCTTGGGTACGTCATACCAGTCGTTGGCGCCCGGTTTCGGGTCGAAGACGATGGGTTCGACTTGCAGCTTGCCGCCGGCGCCCCGCGTCCAGTAGGGCATGAAGCGGCCGCTGGCGTCGTAGTTCGGCTTCTGGTCGGCGAATTCCGCATCCTTGCCGTCGAGCGCGTTCGGCTCCCACGTCACGGCCGCGCCCAGCAAGTCTTCCGAACTGCTCAGCGTCGCCTTGGTCAGCTCATTGATCTGTTCACGCTGCAGGGGCAGGCTGGCGCTTTTGGTGCCGCGCATGGCGCCGGCCAGGCTGCTGACGCTGGCCAGGTTGCTGGCGATGCGTGCCTGCAAGGCGCCAGCCACTTCACGTGCCGACGTGCGCGCCAGTGCCAAAGCGGCCGCTTCGGCGCTGGCACTGCTCTTGTAGCCGATCACCGCCGCCGTGACGCCCAGGCTGAGGATGGCGAGCGCGGTGGCGGCGACGCAGATTTTGCTGTTCAGTGAGAGTTGCATGAGGCTGTTCCTTGATGGGGAGGATATCGGTGTCATGGGCGGCGCGCGTGGCGCACCTAGAACGTCTTGCTGATGGCCACGACCAGCGTGGCCGCGGCGGGGTTCGAGGTGTCGAACTGGCCGGCTGCATTCGGGATGCCCAGCGTGTAATGGTCGTAGGCGTCGGTGGCGCCCCAGGCACGCGTCACGGCAGCGCTGGCGCTCCAGCCGCCGTCGAAGGTCCTGGTGACGCCGACCTTGGCGTCGCGCCAGTTCCAGATGGCATTGCCTGCGCCCGCCACCCGGCCATTGCCGGCGTGCAGATTCAAGGTCCAGGCATTGCCCAGGTCGACATTCGCGCCCACGTCCAGGTAGCCCGTTCCGCGCGCATTGGTGATGCCGAAAAAGTCTCGCGTGACGGTATGGTTGTACTTGGCGTACAGCATCTTGTAGCTCAGGCCCAGCGACAGTTCGCCATAGTCGTACTTGACGCCTGTGGCGCGGTAGATGGCACCCGGATACTTGTAATAATACGCCAGCACGCTATAGCCCAGCTCGCCCGCCGTGCCGCTGTAGCCGCCATACAGGTCCCATTCGATGCTGGCGTCTTCGATATAGCGGTCGCTGACGGTGGAAGCCCACGTCCCCAGCGACCAGCCGCTGGGGTGCGCGTAGTCGGCACCGGCCTGCAGGGCCGGCTTGCCCCAGGTCTGGCGAAAGCCGCGCGAAATGTATTGCGAGGTGAGGCTGGCATTGGCGCTGAAGGTGGCGGCCGTGCTGTCCGAGGTCTGTGCCTGTACGGGCAGGGCGGCCAGCAGGAAGACGCAGCCCAGCAAGGATGTTGCAGGAAAATGGTGGTGCGATGGCATGGCAGTCAGCTCCGTATTTGCCGGCAGCGGCCGTCCAGGCACGTTGCCCTCATGGTTGCAATAAAAATGCGGAATGGACTTTGCGCAAGCAAGGCGACACCGTCTGCATGCTCACAGGAACATGCACACATTCTCACCAAACGTAACTGAAAGGATAGGGGCTAGGGCTAGTGGAAGTCAACAAAGTTGCGCTGCGGAAATCGTAAGTTGTTGTTTCCTGGCACTTTTTCATGCGCCTGTCATATTGCTGGTGCGCCGCGGCTGGCTGCCTCTTGCAAGCAGGCCAGCAAGCCGGGCAGGGCCGCATGCAAGGCAGGCAGGTCGCCATCCAGTAGCTCGGTCTGCATTTCCACCAGGCCCGATGGCTGGCCCCAGACAACCTTGGCGCTCAGCCGGGCGCTGGCGTCGAGGCGCGTGACGCTGACCAGCAGGGCGACTTCTTCCGGGGCATCCTCGGGGACCTCTCCGAGCAGGCAGGAAATGCCGAAGTGATAATCCTGGAAGGCGCTGACCGTACCGCTGGAAAAGGCGAAGACGGAGGCGAGTACCTGAGGCGCAGCGGCCGCAAGTGGCGGCAGGGCGGCGCGGAACCGGGGCAGCAAGTCGTTTTCCAGCTGGCGCACCAGCGGATGAGTGTGGCTAAGGACGGTCATGCGAGGATGCAGTAAGTGGCGGCGCGCGATAGTAGCAGTTTTTGCCGCCGCCGGGGCCGTCGTCAGGCGGCGTAGCGGCTGGCCATGCTGGCGATGGTGCTTTTCATCTGGTCGCGCAGCGCGGCGGGTGCCAGCACTTCCACGCCATCGCCCAGGCCCAGCAACCACCATTGCAGTTCGCGCGTGCTGGGCACGGTGGCGGTCAGGTGCAGCGAGCCATCCTCGCGTTCCTGCAATTGCTGGTCCGTGCTCAGCGGCGTCTCGTACAGGTGTTCGCCGCTGCGCCGGGCAAACACGGCTTCGAGCAGCAGCGGTTCGCCATCGCGGATGCCCGTGGCGCCGGAGGCAATATACGCGTCGATGTCGAAGCCTGGCTGCGTGCGCGCAGGCAGGTAGAGCCTTTCCGCCTGCTGCACACGGTGCAGGACCAGGGTGCGCACATCGTTGTAGTCGGCGAACAGGCATACCAGATAGAGCAACTGGCCCCGCTGCACGATGGCCAGCGGATGGACGGCGTCATAGCTGACGAGATTGTCATTGTCACGTTTCTTGTAGCTCAGCTTGAGCTGGCAGTTCTGCATCAGCGCTTCATACACAGTGCGCTGGCAAGTTTCGTCGATCTCGGGCGCCAGCAGCCGCTGCATGGGAGCGATAACGCGTATTTTGCCCAGCCAGGCGGACGAGTTGGCACGCTCGCTGGCGGCGTTCAGGGTCTGGCGCGCCGCGCTGAAATACGGTTGCATGCTGTCCAGGGTGGATGGCGGCAGCGCATGGCGCAGGTGCTGCTCCATCAGCGCCAGGGTCAGTGCGGCAGGCGTCGACAGGCCAGGCATGTCCATGCGCGCCGCATTTTCCATCCAGCACCAGCCAAACGGCTTGCTGTCGATTGGATTGATCAGTGGGAAAATCTCGGCCAGGTCCAGTAAATCGCGCTGGATCGTGCGGATGCCGATGGCAAAGTCGATGGCCTTGAGCTTGTCGTGTAGTTCGGCGACGGTGATGGTGCGGGGCGCCTGCGGTATCAGGCGCAGCATTTGCCATTGGCGCATGATGGTGGAAGGGCGGGGCGCGTGTTCAGGCATGGTGGTTCCGTTCTATTCAGTGGCAGGATGTGTACTGATAAGTACACAAGTTAACGAATGGTAACATTGATTCGATGACAATTACAGGGCGTCCAGCATGGCCGCCCTGACGCAATTGCGCCCCGCGTGCTTGGCCTGGTACAGCAGGCTGTCCGCAGCAGCGACCAGGGCGGCAGGGCCGGATGTCTGGCTGCCAGGCGCACAAGCGATGCAGGCCACGCCGAAACTGGCCGTCGTTCCGATGTGCGACATCAGGCTGGCGCGCAAGCGTTCGGCCAGGCGCACGCCGCCAGCCAGGTCCGTTTCCGGCAGGATCAGCAGGAACTCCTCGCCGCCGTGGCGTACCACGCTGTCGATGCCACGGCGCGTGGCGTTGCCGAGCAGGGCGGCAAAGGTGCGCAGCACGTCGTCGCCTGCGGCATGGCCGTGGGCGTCGTTGATGCGCTTGAAGTGATCGAGATCGCACAGGATGGCCGTCAGGCACAGGCCATGGCGTTTTGAGCGCGCAAGTTCGGCGCCCAGCAAGTGCTCATCGAGGTAGCGGCGGTTGTAGCAGCCCGTCAGGTGGTCGCGCACGGCCTGCTCGGCGAGAACCGCGTGTTGCAGCAAGTGCTCGCGGTGCTGGCGCTGCTGGCTATGGCAGGCACAGATGCCGGCCAGGTTGAGCAGCAGCAAGGTGGCGGCGCTGCCAGCCTGGAACTCATCCTGCAGGCCGAGCCAGGCCAGGCTCGCCAGGATGGCCAGGCCGGCGCCGCCCAGCATGTGCCGCGTGATGCCGGCATAGGGCGCAGCGAGCAGGATGCAAAAGGCGGTCGCGTGCCAGTCGGCATCGGTTTCGCGCAGTGCGTAGCAGAGCAGGAAGACGACCAGGTCCAGCGCCAGCAATGCGCTGCCGCAGGCGCTGCGGCCAGACTGTGTTGCTGATGCGCGCAGGGCCCGCAGCAGCATGGCCAGGATGACCAGGCAGCAGGCCAGGGCCAGCGGCCAGCCGGCGGGCGGCAACAGCGCGACGGCAAAGACGGCGCTGGCGCCGGCATGCAGGGACAGCAAGGGATGCAGCTCCGGCCTGCGGATAGCCTCAGTGGCATGGTGCAAATGCATGGAAACCTGTCGGATGGCGAATCGGGACCCTATTCTTGCCCGCCCCTGCGACAAGGCACGACGCATTGCCTACCATGTTCGTCGTCTAGATTGGTCCTACCAGTGACCCTTATTCATCGCTGATAACGCGTGTGCGCACGAAATCGATGTGGCCTTGCATGGCCGTGCGCGCTTCCTCGGGCTGGCTGGCGCAGATGGCCTGGCACAGGGTGCGGTGCTGCGACAGCAGTTGCAGCGAGGTGGCGTCGTCCTGCTGGCGCAAGCCCGTGCCATTGATGGTGATATGTTCGCGCAGCATGCCGATGATGCTGGTGTGCAAGTGCAGGAACATGGTGTTGTGCGACGCTTGCGCGATGACTTCATGCAGCCGCGCATCGGCCTGCGCCTCGCCGTGCTTGTCGTCGCTGGCGCGCGCCTGTTCCAGCTCGGCCAGCAGCGCCATGATCTGTGCGCGCTCGCCGCTGCTGGCCCGCTGCGCCGCAAAGTAGGCCGTCGCCCCTTCCAGCACGCGGCGGAATTCCAGGATGTCGTCGCGCAGGGCGGGGTGGTCGGCCACCAGCTGGCTCCACGGCGAAGCCATGCCGGTGCGCAATTGATCCGTCACGAACACGCCGGCGCCGCGCCGGCTGCGCACCAGTCCCCGCGCCGCCAGCCGCTGCACCGCTTCGCGCACGGTATTGCGCGAGACCCCATATTGCAGTGCCAGCAGGCGCTCGGCCGGCAACTGTGCGCCCGCCGGCAAGCTGCCGTCCAGCAGGGCGGTCTCCAGTCTGCGCATCACCGTTTCGACCCTGCCCCGCGTTTGCATGCCTGTCGCCATCGCTGTCTTTCGGTGTTGTTTTAAAGTGGTCCGAGCAATTTGAAGTGGCTCGCGGAAGCTGGAATTATGCGTGAACCGGTCATTCTTAACAACACACAGCGGCGCCGCAGCAACACACAGAGCGCCGGGGAGACACAGTCATGCAGCCAGACCCGCGCCAGCCACGCCACTACCCGCCCGCACCGCTCCAGGTGTACCTGTTCGCCACCTGCCTGGTGGATATCTTCGTACCGCAGGCGGGACTCGACGCGGTGCGCCTGCTGGAGCGGGAAGGCTTGCTGGTGCATTATCCGCGTGGCCAGAGCTGCTGCGGCCAGCCCGCCTACAGCAGCGGCAACCCGGAACAGGCGCGTGCCGTGGCGCGCGCCCAGCTGGACTTGTTTGCGCAACCCTGGCCCGTGATCGTGCCGTCCGGCTCCTGCGCCGGCATGATGCGCCATCACTGGCCGCAGCTGTTCCAGGACGACCCCGTGGCCGGCCCCAAGGCGTTGGAGCTGGCCGAACGCGTGTATGAACTGAGTGAATTTCTCGTCTGCGTGCTGAAACTCGACCTGGCCGGCCTGGCCCTGGCCGTCGCCGGGCAGGCGGATGAAAACGTGGTGCTGCACACCTCGTGCGGCGCGCGCCGCGAAATGGGCACCCGGCTCCACGGTGTGGCGCTGGTTGACGCCTTGCCCGGCGTGACGCGCATCGAACATCAGCGCGAATCGGAATGCTGCGGCTTCGGCGGCACGTTTTCATTGAAACACCCGGACATTTCCGGCGCCATGGTCAGCGACAAGATCGCCTCGGCCTGCGCCACGGGTTGCGACCGGCTCGTTTCGGCCGACTGCGGCTGTCTGCTCAATATCGGCCACGCCGCGCAGCACCAGGGCGCGCCGTTGCCCGTCGAGCACCTGGCCAGCTTCTTGTGGCGCCGCACGGGAGGCGCGGCATGAGCGCAGCCCTGACTGCCCGTGAACGCATGCTGGGGCGTCTGCGCGCAGCTAAGCCCGCCGCGCCCGATGCGGTGGAGGCCATCGACGTGGCCATCGATCAGCATTACCTGGTGCGACTAACAGCGGCGCCGCTGTCGCCACGGGGCAGGATAGCCGCCATGCAGGCAGCCCTGCGCGCCGCGCATGCCGATGTCGATTGCGTGAGCAGCGATGCCTGGCCCGCCCTGCTGGCGCAGCGCCTGGACGCGCACGGCGCGCGCCGTTTGCTGTTCGATACCGGCAGCACCGAAGGCCAGGCCTTGCGCGCCGCCTTGCCGCCCAAGGTGGAAGCACTGTCTTTTGAGCGTCCGCTGGCGCAGTGGAAGGGTGAACTGTTCGATACCGTCGATGCCGGTTTTACCGTCGCCCGTTCGGGCATCGCCGCCACGGGCACCCTGGTCATTGCGCCCGATGCGGCCACGCCGCGCACGGTGTCGCTGGCGCCGCCCTTGCACATTTGCCTGGTGTATGCGAGCACCCTGCATGCGCACTTGCATGCGGCGGCGCGCGCCGAGCGCTGGGCGGACGGCATGCCGGCCAACCTGGTGCTGGTGTCGGGCCCCTCGAAAACGTCGGACATCCAGCAAACCCTGGCCTATGGCGCGCACGGTCCGCGCTGGCTGTGGGTGCTGATCGTCGATGACTTGTCAGCCCATGAAGGAGGCCAGGCATGAACGCCAAGCCCATGCAATTCGTCAAACCGGCCGACTTCCATGCGCGTGCGCGCGCCGCGCTGGACGACCCGAAGCTGCGCCAGAGTTTTCGCGGCGCCATGGATTTCTTGCAGGACAAGCGCAGCGCCCAGTTCCCCGACGGCGACGAACTGGAACGCCTGCGCGACATCGGCGAAGCCGTGCGCCAGCACGCGCTGGCGCGCTTGCCCGATTTGCTGGTGCAGCTGGAAGACAGGCTGACGGCGGCCGGCGTGCAGGTGCACTGGGCCGAGGATGGCGAGCAGGCCAACGCCATCATCCATGCCATCGCCGAAAGGAAGCAGGCGACGCGCTTCATCAAGGGCAAGTCGATGGCCAGCGAGGAAATCGAGCTCAATCACTACCTGGAGGCGCGCGGCATGACGTGCCTGGAGTCGGACATGGGCGAGTACATCGTCCAGCTGGCCGGCGAAAAGCCGTCGCATATCGTCATGCCGGCGATTCACAAGACGAAGGCCGATATCGCCGGCCTGTTCGCCGAGCATATTCCCGATGCGCCCTACACGGAAGACGTCGACAGCCTGATCCAGACGGGGCGGCGCGCCCTGCGCCAGGCCTTCGTCGAGGCGGACATCGGCCTGTCGGGGGTGAACTTCGCGGCGGCCGACACGGGCACCCTGTGGCTGGTGGAGAACGAAGGCAATGGCCGTCTGACGACGTCCGTGCCCGAGGTGCATATCGCCATCATGGGCATGGAAAAAGTGGTGGCCAAGCTGGAGCACATCGTGCCGCTGGCCAGTTTGCTGACGCGCTCGGCGACGGGGCAGGCCATCACCACGTATTTCAACCTGATTTCGGGGCCGCGCCGCGAAGGTGAAAAGGATGGGCCGCGCGAAGTGCACCTGGTGCTGCTCGACAACGGCCGCAGCCAGGCCTACGCGGACGAGCAGCTGCGCGCCACCCTGCAATGCATCCGCTGCGGCGCCTGCATGAACCACTGCCCCGTCTATACGCGCATCGGCGGCCACGCCTACGGCACCACGTATCCGGGGCCGATCGGCAAGATCATTTCGCCCCACTTGCTGGGGCTGGATGCGACGGCCGACCTGGCCACCGCGTCCAGCCTGTGCGGCGCCTGCGGCGAAGTGTGCCCCGTGCGCATCCCGATTCCGCAACTGCTGGTGCGCCTGCGCACGGAAGCGAACCGCAATCCGGCAGAGCAGGTTGCGCATCCGCTGCGCGGGCAGGGCGCCAAGTTCAGCCGCGGCGAAAGCCTGATCTGGCGCTTCTGGAGCGGCGCCTTTGCGCGCCCGGCCAGCTACCGCCTGTTCCGCTGGGCCGCCACGCGCCTGCGGATGCTGACGCCGCGCGCGCAACTGGGCTGGACGCAGCACCGCAAGCCTTTGCTGCCGGCGCCGCGCAGCCTGGCCGACCTGCTCAATGCACGGGGGCAGGAGGAATAGCCCGGCCCAGGAGCACCGAAGCACCGCAAAAAACACGCTACACGCACTGACATCAAAAGCTGTTTTTTCACTCAACCCGCAACCACCGGAGCAGACCCGACATACAAACCTGGACCCAACTTCATACATCGCTTGGCAGCCGGCTATGGTTTTGCTTACGGCTTGTGGCCTATCGCGTGGGTCATCGTCACGGCCGTCTTCCTGTACAAGATCGTCGTCAAGACGGGCAGATCGAGATCATCCGCGCCTCCGTGCTGTCGGTCACGGACGACCAGTGCCTGCAGGTGCTGCTGATCGGCTTTGCCTTCGGTGCCTTCCTGGAGCGGGCCGCCGCCGGCGGTGCGTTATCGGGTCTGGTCATCAAGATCCACGGGCCCTACCTGGACCAGCCGGGCGTCTCCCTGACGGGGGCCGACACGTCTTCGAACGCCTTGTTCCGCTCCCTGCAAAACACCACGGCGCACCAGATCGGCGACCCCGACACCTTGCTGGTGGCGGCCAATACGACGGGCGGCGTGACGGCGAAGATGATCTCGCCCCAATCGATCGCCGTCGCCTGCGCCGCAGCTGGCCTGGCGGGCAAGGAATCGGACCTGTTCCGCTTTACCTTGAGGCACAGCCTGTTGTTTGCCGTCATCATCGGCATCATCACCATGCTGCAGGCGTACGTGTTCACCGGCATGATTGCGCATTGACCGGCCCGTAGAAGTACGTAGTAAAACTAGATAAATTGATAGTGAAACGTGCAGAGGGTCATGAAAATGACCTGATGCACTGCAGCATATCGAGGCTGGCCCGGCGCAATGCCGGGTCCTCAGCGATGCCGTCCGCATCCAGACCCGATCCCAGCAGAGGCAGGCTGATGCAGGCGTCCTCGATCAGGCGCGCCGACATGGTGCGCACCGTTTCGCGCAAGGCCGCCTGCGCGTGCGTGGCGCGCGGCGAGGTGTTCAGCAGCACCAGCGGCTTGTCGATGAACGATTCGTTTCCCACCATCCAGTCCAACGCGTTTTTCATGGGGCCGCTCACACCGTGCGCGTACTCGGGGCTGGCCAGCATCAGCACGTCAGCCGCCAGGATGGCGTCGCGCAGGCCCGCCACAACCGGCAGGCTGTCGGCGTCGAGGTCGGGATTGAACAGGGGTAATTCGCCGAGTCCCTGATAGATGCGAATTGCATATTCCGCTGGGGCAAGCCGGGCGATGGCGTGCAGCAGGGCGGTGTTCAGCGAGGCGGCGCGCAGGCTGCCGGCGATGGCGAGAATGGTAATGGGCGTTTGCATCCCGCCTGTATAGCCCATCCTGTGCTCAAGCGCAAGGCGAGCAGGATGGCGCTATCGATGTTGCAACAGTCCATGATGGGCTGCGATGAGTGCCTTGGTATTGCGGCACTTAACGGCTCAGGCCGCTCATCCAGCTGGGCTGCGGGTTGGCACGGGCCAGTTCGCGCATGCGGTATTCCAGGTCGTAACGGTCGGTCGATTCGGCCAGGTAGGCTTCTTCGTAAGCGCGTTCGCGGCGGTCGCTGCTGTGGTTCAGCCAGGCGCCAAGACGTTTGGCGGCATGGACCAGGGTGGCGACGATATTGCTGTTTTGCGTGGTGTGATAGCTAAATGCGGTAGACATGGCAGACTCCTAGTGTGGCGTGCCGCGTTGTGCTGCACTGCAATATAAGTATAGCGATTTCAAGTTATAAGGCTACTTTTGTTTTCGAATGTCAGCTATTCAATTATCGAATAATTGATGGGAAACCTGCGCAATCCGGGGCCTTTCGGGCATAATGCGGCCGCAGCAAGGTAGTTTTACTACGCACTCGGCCTTGCGAAGATGTTGCTTTCAAACACGAGCGCTGCCGCTGCCTGGCGGTGTCCATGCAAGCGGTGGGCCAGGGCAGGGCACGATAATCTTGGATAGAACAATGGAGAAAGTATGGAACACGTAAAGCAGGGGCTGGGTGCATCGCACGCACAGGCCGGCACGCAAAACAATACAGGCGCCCTGATCATTGTCACGGTGCTGTTTTTCATGTGGGGACTGCTGACATCGCTCAATGATGTGCTGATCCCCCATCTGCGCTCGATCTACACCTTGACTTATGTCCAGGCGATGCTGGTGCAGTTCTGCTTCTTTGGCGCCTACGCCATCGTCTCGCTGCCGGCCGGCATGCTGATCAAGAAAATCGGTTACCAGCGCGGCGTTGTCGCGGGCTTGCTGATCGCCGCTGCCGGCTGCGCCATGTTTTACCCGGCGTCGACCGGCAGCTATGCGCTGTTCCTCTTGTCCTTCTTCATCCTGGCGGCCGGCATCACCGTGCTGCAGGTGGCGGCCAATCCGTACGTGACGGAACTGGGCGACCCGCAGACGGCGTCGAGCCGTTTGACCCTGACGCAAGCCTTCAACGCCCTGGGCACCACGGTGGCGCCGGCGCTGGGCGGCATGCTGATTTTGTCGGGCACCGTGCTGACGGTGCAGCAGTTCGACTTGCTGCCGGCAGTCGAGCAACTGGCCTACCGCGCCAAGGAAGCGGCCTCCGTGCAAGGGCCTTATCTGGTGCTGGCCGCTACCCTGGTGATACTGGCCGTGCTGTTCGCACTGGCAAAACTGCCGAAGATTTCGCATGCCGACGATGCCGCTGCCCTGGCGCAGGCAGGCAACAAGGTCTCGATCTGGTCGCACCGCCACCTGGTGCTGGGCGCGCTGGCCATCTTCCTGTATGTGGGCGGTGAAGTCAGCATCGGCAGCTTCCTGATCAACTTCCTGGGCGAGAGCCATATCGCTGGCCTCAGCCACGCCGACGCCGCGTATTTCGTCAGCTATTACTGGGGTGGCGCCATGCTGGGCCGCTTCGTCGGCTTTGCCGTGATGCGCTATGTCAGCCCGGGCAAGACCCTGGCCTTCAACGCCGCCGTCGTCATCGCGCTGATCCTCGTCGCCGTGTTCTCCAGCGGTCACACGGCCATGTGGGCATTGATCGCCGTCGGCCTGTTCAATTCCATCATGTTCCCGACCATCTTCAGCATGGCCCTGAACAAGCTGGGCGCGCAAACGGGCCAAGGCTCGGGCATTCTGTGCATGGCCATCGTCGGCGGCGCCATCGTGCCGTTCATCCAGGGCTTCCTGGCCGACCATATCAACCTGCAGCTGTCCTTCCTCGTGCCGGCCGTGTGCTACACCTTCATTTTGTACTTCGGCTGGAAGTACGCCAGCATGTACAACGACGACGCCGCCAAATAAGCTGCGCTGTCGTGATCAATCAAAAGGGGTGGCCTCGGCCACCCTTTTTACGTCAGTGCGCGAACTGCGTGCCCAGCACGTCCTGGCAGACCTCGAGCCAGGCGCGCGCCGCGTGCGACAGATAACGCCCGCTCCAGACGTGCGCTACCTGCCACGCCACCTCCGGCTCGACGAGGCGCACCGCCTCCAAAGGTTCGCCGGCCAGGCGGTGGATGAACGGCTCGGGCAGCAGGGCCACGCCCAGGCCCGCCGAGGCCATCGCCACCAGCCAGTCCCACTGGCCGCTCTGCGCCGCGATGGTCGGCGTGAAGCCCGCTTGCGCGAAATGCTGGCGCAGGCTGCGCGTGAGGGCGAAATCATCTTTTAACAGCACCAGCGGCAGCTCGGCCAGCGCCTTGAAGGGCAGTGTCGTGCGCTGCTTCTGGAACGTGCCCGGTTCGGCCAGGGCCCAGATCGGGTAGCTGGCGATGGTGACCGCCACGAGGTCGAGCTCCGGGTCGGCCGGCAGCACCGTCATGCCGATTTCCAGCTCGCCGGCCGCCACCTTGCGCTCGATCTGCTGGCCCGTGTCTTCCTGCAGGGTCAGGCTGATGTTCGGGTGGCGCGCGCGAAAGGCCTTCAATACTGGCGTGAACAGCACATTAATCATGGGCGGGATGCCGACCGTCAGGCTGCCGCGCTGCAAGGCCTGGGTGTCGCGCACTTCCAGGGTCAGCTGGCGCATATTGGCCAGCATTTCCTGGCCGTGCTGGTAGACGATGCGCCCCGTGTCCGTCAGGGTCAGCTTGCGCCCGTCGCGCACCAGCAGCTGGGCGCCCACTTCTGCTTCCAGCTGGCGCACCATCTTGCTGATGGTGGACTGGGTCAGGTGCAGCGATTCTGCCGCCTGCGTAAAGCTCGACAGGCGCACGGTTTCGACAAAATAGCGCAGGGAACGGATATCCAAGATGGGGCTCGCCTCGGCGAAGCATGAAAATATCGACTGGGTTTGGCGAAATTAATTCATGCCATGCATGTAGCCGGGATTTTATACTGAATCCACTTATGGGGTTGGTGTATGACAGCCATCCAGTTTGAGAATATTAAGAATATCAGGAGCATCACGATGTACGAGGACCGTATCCGCCACCCAGGCTTGCTCAGCAAAATCATGAGCGCCGATGAGGCAGCCAAATTATTCCGCAACGGCATGCGTGTCGGCATGAGCGGCTTTACCCGTGCTGGCGACGCCAAGGCCCTGCCGCGCGCGCTGGCCGAGCGCGCCCTGCAAGACCCCTTGAGCCTGACCCTGATCACGGGCGCTTCGTTGGGCAATGGCAGCGACGGCCTGATGGCCGAGGCGGGCGTGCTGGCGCGCCGCATGCCGTTCCAGGTTGACCCTGTGCTGCGCGGCAAGATCAACAACGGTGAAGTCATGTTCATCGACCAGCATCTGTCGGAAACGGCCGAGCAGCTACGCTCTGGCAACTTGGCCGCCGTCGATATCGCAGTCATCGAAGCGACGGCCATCACGGCGGCCGGCGCCATCATCCCGACCATGTCGGTGGGCAATTCCGCCGCCTTCGCCCAGCAGGCAACGCAAGTCATCATCGAAATCAATCTGTCCACGCCGCTGGCGCTGGAAGGCTTACACGACATTTATATTCCGCAAGCCCTGCCGGGGCGTGAACCGATTCCCCTCACGCGCGTCGACCAGCGGCTGGGCAGCACGGCCATTGCCATCGACCCGGCACGCATCGCCGCCATCGTCATCACGGACAGCCCGGACAGCCCGTCGAACACCTTGCCGCCCGACGCGGAAACGCAGGCCATTGCCGGCCACGTGATCGCCTTCCTGCAAGGCGAAGTGGCGGCCGGGCGCATGGGTCCGGAATTGCTGCCCCTGCAGGCGGGCATCGGCACCATTGCCAATGCCGTGCTGCATGGCCTGATCGGTTCGCCCTTCCGGAACATGACGATGTATTCGGAAGTGCTGCAGGACAGCGCCATCGAGCTGCTCGATTCTGGCCAGCTGGCGTTTGCCTCGGCCTCGTCGATCACCCTCTCGGCCGCCGTGCATCAAAAGCTGACGGACAATATCGACCATTACCGCTCGAAGATCGTGCTGCGCCCGCAAGAGATCAGCAACCATCCGGAAATCGTGCGCCGCCTGGGCATCATCGCCCTGAACACGGCGCTCGAATTTGATATTTATGGCAACGTCAATTCCACGCACGTGTGCGGCACGCATATGATGAACGGTATCGGCGGCTCGGGCGACTTTGCGCGCAACGGGCAAGTATCGATGTTCGTGTCGAAATCGGCGGCCAAGGGCGGGCGCATTTCCAGCGTCGTGCCGATGGTCTCGCATGTGGACCATACGGAGCATGACGTCGACGTGCTGGTCACGGAGTGGGGTTTTGCGGACTTGCGTGGCCTGGCGCCGCGCGAACGGGCGCCATTGATCATCGAGCGCTGCACGCATCCTGATTACCGCGATCAATTGCGCGCGTACTACGACGCGGCATGCCAGCGCGGCGGCCACACGCCGCACATCCTGGAGCAGGCGCTGTCGTGGCATACGCGCTACCAGGAAACGCAGAGCATGCTGGCAGCGCAATAAATCAGGTCAGCGCAGATAAAGGCAGGACAGGGCAGGGCGGTACATCACCGCGCCTGCCCATTTTTTTCGCCTGGCGCACCTTGCGCCAGATCAAAGGTCAGACCGCGGGCGCAAAGCGCAGGCGGATGCCTGCCGTGACGACAGCCAGCAAGTCGTCGATATGCGCATTCATTTCCGGGTGCGGCGTCCATGGGTCGCCCGCATCCATGACGATGCGCAGCGACACGAGGCCGTGCAGCGATTGCCAGAAGATTTGCGTCATCGTGTGCAGCGCCGGCTCGTTCTGGCGCACCTTGCCCGCCTGCGCCAGCTCGCCGAACAGGTGCAGCGCGTAGGCGTACGGATCCTGCTCGATATTGCCGTGTTGCACTTCGACGGCGTCGATTTCCGCATGCGGGCGCAATTCCATGAAGATCAGCGAATATTCGTCGGGATGCTGGAAACCGTACTCGATGTAGGCGCGGCCGACCAGGCGGATGCGTTCCCACGGGTCAATGCTGGTGGCGCAGGCCGTGCGCATGGCACGCACCAGTTCCAGCAAGTCCTTGTCCATGGCCTGGGCGATCAAGGTGGCCTTGTCGCGGAACAGGGCGTACACGACCGTGGTGGAAAAACCGGCCGCTTCGGCCACTTTGCGGATGGAGACGGCGCGCGCCCCCCCCTTCTTGATGAGATCTTTGACGACGTCGATGATGTGCTCGCGCCGCGCCTGGGCCTCGCGTAACTTTCTTTCCTGAATATTGGTCAACTTCTTGTCCACGACTCTTTCCTGGCGACTCTATGAAAGCGAGAATTATAGGGTGGCGATGGGCTGCCAATGTGTCTGGCATTGTTACAATTCAGTTTTTTGTCCGGTCGATGCGACAGTGCACCGATTTTTCGCCCTTTTGCCCGGCACTTTTCCATCGATGCCACGAATTGGTGCATAAATCGCCGGGCCGGGCTTTGCGAACGGAGCCAAAGGGCGGAAAATAGAGGGATAGCTTACACTGCGTTTTTAGCGCGACGGCAGTAGCCCACGAGGCAGCGCCGGAACACTTACATTGGACGGTATCATTATATGACCATTAAAATCAGCCAGAACTTCGACTCGGGTGCCATCGACGTGGTGAGCGCCACCAGCGTCGGCGCCATCGACCTGAACTTGCGCAAGGATAGCCACGCCGATATCCACCAGTGGTTCCATTTCCGCCTGCAGGGCGCGCGTGACCAGGCATGCACGCTGCGCATCCTGAACGCGGGCCAGGCCACCTATCCGGCCGGCTATGAAGGCTACCAGGCCGTGGCCAGCTACGATAGCGAAAACTGGTTCCGCGTGCCGACCTCGTTCGATGGCCAGGTCATGACGATTTCGCATACGCCGGAACTCGACAGCGTGTACTACGCCTATTTCGAACCGTATTCGTGGGAGCGCCATTTGCGCCTGCTGGGCGAAGTAGCCGAGCATCCGCTGGCGCGCGTGTCCGACCTGGGCAGCACGGTTGACGGCCGCGACATGAACATGGTCACCATCGGCAACCCGCAGGCGGAAAAGAAGATCTGGGTCATCGCGCGCCAGCATCCGGGCGAATCGATGGCCGAATGGTTCGTCGAAGGCCTGATTGACTCGCTGCTGGATGACGCCAACCCGATCGCGCGCAAGCTGCTGCAGCGCGCCGTGTTCCACATCGTGCCGAACATGAATCCGGACGGCTCCATCCGCGGCAACTTGCGCACGAATGCGGCTGGCGCCAACCTGAACCGCGAATGGATGACGCCATCGCTGGAGTCCAGCCCGGAAGTGCTGTGCGTGAAAAACAAGATCCACGAAACGGGCGTCGACATGTTCTTCGACATCCACGGCGATGAAGCGTTGCCATATAACTTCGTGGCCGGCAACGAAATGCTGGAAAACTTCACGCCGGCGCAAGCGGCGCAGCAGAAGGCCTTCATCGAGCGCTACAAGCAGGCCAGTCCCGATTTCCAGGACAAGTTCGGCTATGCGGCCAGCAAGTACAAGTCGGACATGCTGACCCTGGCGTCGAAATACATCGGCCACCACTTCGGCTGCCTGGCGCTGACCCTGGAAATGCCGTTCAAGGAAAACGCCGACTTGCCGGATCCAGCCGTGGGCTGGAATGGCGCGCGCAGCGCGGCACTGGGTGCGGCCATGCTGCAGCCTATCCTGCTGTCGCTGGATTGAACGGCGTTGATCATGGGCGTCGAGATCGAGCGTAAATTCCTGTTGCAAGGCGATGCCTGGCGCGGTCTGGGGCAGGCGGTGCTGCTGCGCCAGGGCTATTTGTCGTCCGCGCGCGAGCGCGTGGCGCGCGTGCGCATCGAGGGGCAACAGGCGATGCTGACCATCAAGGGCGCGAACGTGGGCGCGACGCGCGGCGAGTGGGAGTATCCGATTCCGCTGGCCGACGCCGTTGAACTGCTCGACGGTCTGTGCGAACAGCCGTTGATCGAAAAGTACCGCCATCGCATCGAGCACGCGGGCATGGTGTGGGAAGTCGATGAGTTCCTGGGCGCGAATGCGGGTTTGATCGTGGCCGAGATCGAACTGGCTTCGGAAGACCAACCCTTCGAGAAACCCGATTGGATAGGCGCGGAAGTGTCGGGCGATGCGCGCTACTACAACGCGAATTTGATTCGCCACCCGTTTTCACAGTGGTGATGGCGCGATAAGCGCGACTTGAAATGCAAAAAGGCGGAACCGAGGTTCCGCCTTTTTGTTTTTAAACGTCTTTTAATCAAGGTATCGACACCTCTTCAAACCGTAGCGAGCAAGCCCGATATCGGGTTGAGTAACGCAGCTGTACTAAAGGTACAGCGAGTAACGCCGACCCGAGAGCGGGCTGCGCAGTAGGTTTGAAGAGTGTGTCATCAGATCAATGGAAGTGTTCGGTGCCTTGTGGCGTATCTTCCGGCATTTCCGCATGCGCCAGCTCACCGACAGGATCGGCAAACAACGGCGCGCCGCAATCGTCGCAGTATTCACCGACAAAACGTTCCGCGTGGCGCTTGATCTGCGTCACGCCGGCCGCGTTCAGGTGCTCGATGATTTCATCGACGGGCGTCTTTTGCTTGTCCAGCGCGGCGATGCCGACCTGGATCAGGCCTTCGATCGGCGTGCCATCCTCGTCTTCCTGGCCATACAGGGGCCAGACGATGCCGTAGATGACGTCCGGCGTCTGGCGCAGGGTGAAGGCGATGCGGTACTCGTCGACCTGGCCATCGGCCGCTTCTTCGCCGAAACCGGCGATGACGGCGCGCAGTTCCGACGGCTCGATGGCCAGCGTATGCGTCAGGTAATGCACGGCGGCGCGCACGGAGACGGGGCGTATCAGCTTGTCCGCTTCGCGGCAGGCCACGTAGTACGCTTCCGGCAGCAGCAACTCCAGGCCGCAACCGGGCAACAGGCGGGCGATGGTCGGCGTCGCCTGCGCGCGCCATTGTTCCAGGGCGGCACTGCGCTCGGCGATAAAGTCCAGCTGGCTGGCCGGCGTCTGCCAGCGGAACAGCGGTGCGCCAGCAGGCGCCACCACGGCCACCAGCAGGTAGCGCGTGTCGGCCAGGAAGGGCGCCGTTTCCGCTTCTTTGCTTGAGGGCTTGACGGCCGTGCCTTTCAGGGCGGCCAGTGCCAGCTTCTGCGTCTTGGCATAGGTCTCGACGTGGCTGCGCGGCAGCTGGTCAATCGAATACAGGGTCGGCGCCATGGCCATCTTCGTGCCATCGGCCAGCAGGTGGGCGGCGAAATGCGCGGATAGCACGCCGTGCGCATCGCCGGCCATGGGGCCGGAGGCGATGGAAAAGCGCGTCCACGCCAGGATGGGCACGGCGACGAGCAGGGCGTCATAGCGCACGTCTTCATGCGTGATGACGGTCGATTCGCTAACGGCTTCAACGCAGTCCATCAGCACGTCGTAGGCGTTCAAGTCTTCTTTGAACAGGCTGCCCAGGGTGTTGTCGATGGTGTCCTGGTGGCCGGTTTTGAGTAATTTCTGGAGCTGCGTATCCAGGCTGTGTTCCCAGGACCGCTCTTCGAGACGGCTGGCTGCCTGTACGATCGCCTGGGCAAAGGTGACCAGGCGCTGGCTGTCGGCAGTCAGTTTATGGGATGAATCTTTGGAAGGACGACGCATAGCGGGATAAGAGTCTCGGAAAGTGAAAAAAATGGATCAGTCAAACAATGATAAACCCTTATAACCGTATTGTAGAGGATTCGGCCGCACGCAATACGTAAGCTATCCTCAGATCATGCCAATAGTCGAAATTTCAAGGAAAAACGGGGTGGAGGGACGAAAAAAAGCGCCGGTCGAAACCGGCGCTCTTATCTTGCCTCACAGCTGGGCTGATTACTCGGCCAGCAGTTGACGCAATACGAATGGCAGGATACCGCCATGCTTGTAGTAATCAACTTCGATCGGCGTATCGATGCGCAGCAGTACTTTCACGTCGACGCTGGTGCCGTCGGCGCGGTGGATCACCAGGGTGGCCAGTTGCTGTGGCTTGATTTCGCCTTCGAGGCCTTTCAGGTCGAAGGTTTCATTGCCGGTGATGCCCAGCGTTTGTACGCTGTCGTCGCCGATGAATTGCAGCGGCAGCACGCCCATGCCCACCAGGTTCGAACGGTGGATGCGCTCGAACGAACGGGTGATCACGGCTTTTACGCCCAGCAGCTGGGTGCCCTTGGCTGCCCAGTCGCGCGACGAGCCCGTACCGTACTCTTCGCCGCCGAAGACCATGGTTGGCGTGCCTTCAGCAACATATTTCATCGCTGCGTCGTAGATCGACATCTGTTCGCCGGAAGGCTGGTGTATCGTGATGCCGCCTTCGACCGCCGAACCGTCTGCCTTGGCAGGGATCATGCGGTTCTTGATACGCACGTTGGCGAACGTGCCGCGCATCATGATTTCATGGTTGCCGCGACGCGAGCCGTAGGAGTTGAAGTCCGCTTTCAGGACGCCGTTTTCCTTCAGCCATTTGCCTGCAGGACCGTTTTCCTGGATCGAGCCGGCTGGTGAGATGTGGTCGGTGGTGATGGAATCGCCGAACACGCCCAGTGCGCGCGCGCCTTCGATGCCGGTGGCGACAGCTGCTGGCGTCATCGAGAAGTTGTCGAAGAACGGCGGTTCCGCGATGTAGGTCGATTTTGGCCAGTTGTAGACTTGACCGGACACGGTGGTGACTTTCTCCCACAGCTTGCCTGGGGCGCCCTTGACGTCCGCGTAGTTGTCCTTGAACACCTTGGCGTTCATGGCGAACTTCATCATGGCCGACACTTCAGCCGAGGTCGGCCAGATGTCGCCCAGGTAGACGTCCTTGCCGCCCTTGCCCTTGCCGACAGGTTCCGTCATCAGGTCGCGCGTCATGTTGCCGGCGATGGCGTAGGCGACGACCAGCGGTGGCGAAGCGAGGAAGTTCGAGCGGATGTTCGGGTGAATACGCGCTTCGAAGTTGCGGTTGCCCGACAGCACGGCCGACGCGACGATGTCGTGCGTGGCAATCGCTGCGTTCAGCTCAGGCGTCAGGTCGCCCGCATTGCCGATACAGGTGGTGCAGCCGTAGGCGGTCACGCCGAAGCCCAGTTTTTCCAGGTAGGGCAGCAGGCCGGCAGCGGTCAGGTACTCGGTGACGACGCGCGAGCCGGGAGCCAGCGAAGTCTTGATGTGCGGAGCGACTTTCAGGCCGGCTTCCACGGCTTTCTTGGCCAGCAGGCCGGCAGCCAGCATCACGCTCGGGTTCGAGGTGTTGGTGCACGAGGTGATCGCGGCGATCAGCACGTCGCCGTTCGATACTTTCACGCCATTCGTCGTTTCGTACACGGCGGCCAGGTCGGCCGGATTCTTGTTGAAGCCGTTCTCCGTGGTCGGCTTGGCGAACAGTTCCGCGAAGTTGGCCTTGACGTTGCCGATTTCGATACGGTCTTGCGGGCGTTTCGGGCCGGCCAGCGACGGAGCGACCGTGGCCAGGTTCAGTTCCACCACGCGGGTGTAGTCGATCTCGCCCGCTTTTGGAATGCCGTACAGGTTTTGCGCCTTGAAGTAGCCTTCGAACGCGGCGATTTCAGCCTTGCTGCGGCCGGTGCCCTTGAAGTAATCGATGGTCGCGTCGTCGACCGGGAAGAAGCCCATGGTCGCGCCGTATTCCGGTGCCATGTTGGCGATCGTCGCGCGGTCCGTCAGGGTCAAGGACTCCGTACCTTCGCCGAAGAATTCGACGAACTTGCCGACGACTTTCTCTTTGCGCAGCAGTTCGGTGATGGTCAGCACCAGATCGGTGGCGGTGCAGCCTTCGCGCAGCGCGCCCGACAGGTTCACGCCGATCACGTCAGGCGTCAGGAAGTAGACTGGTTGGCCCAGCATGCCGGCTTCCGCCTCGATGCCGCCCACGCCCCAGCCGACCACGCCGATGCCGTTGATCATGGTGGTGTGCGAGTCGGTGCCGACCAGGGTGTCAGGGTAGTACACGTCGCCAGCTTTCTTGCCTGCGTGATGCACGCCGCGTGCCAGGTATTCCAGGTTGACCTGGTGGACGATGCCGAAGCCTGGTGGCACGACGCCGAAGGTGTCGAATGCCTGCATGCCCCATTTCATGAACTGGTAACGCTCGTTGTTACGCGAGAATTCCAGTTTCATGTTCAGGTCCAACGCTTTCTTTTCGCGGTAGTGATCGATGGTCACCGAGTGGTCGACCACCAGGTCGACCGGCACCAGCGGTTCGATCTTCTTGGCGTCGATACCCATCTTGGCGGCCACGTTGCGCATCGCTGCCAGGTCGGCCAGCAGGGGAACGCCGGTGAAGTCTTGCAGCACGACGCGCGCCACTACGAACGGGATCTCGTCGGTGCGCTCGGCGGTCGGGCCCCAGCTCGCCAATTGCTTGACGTGTTCTTCGGTGACTTTTTTGCCGTCGCAGTTGCGCAATACCGATTCGAGCACGATGCGAATCGACACTGGCAGGCGGGAGACATTGATGCCCAGGCTTTTTTCCAGCGCAGGCAGGGAGTACAGCTTGCCCTTCTTGCTATCCGAAATATTAAAGTCCTTGAGCGTGTTCAGAGTGTTGCGGGACATGACCTCTCCTTGTTGGGTATCGTCTATTTATTGATTATTCAAATTACAAAACATGACTGAGCCCCCGAAGAGGCCCTTGCTGCTCACATCAGCCGCCGGTCGCCGGCAGCACGCCCAGCGATGGTGGGGCTTCCACCAAGGCTGCCGGCTTGGCTTGCTCCGAATCCTTGCATTCATTGGCCAGTTGGCGGCCCTGCTTGGAATCGAGCAGCATGCCCTTGGCCGGGATGCCGATCCAGACGAGACCATACAAACGGTTCTCGAAGCGGTTGGCGCCGGTGGTGGTGCCAACGCGGCTCAGGCGGTGCAGGCGCTTCTTCCAGCGCAGGGCGATGTGTTTGTCGTCAGTCGCATTGGTGTAGATGGTAATTTTATTACCAAGTTCACAATTGAAATCGGTGGAGGCCGAGCCTGCGGTGTCCGGCTCATCGGATTCTTCCTTGTCGACGACCGACATGGCGAGCGGATGCGCTTCCTTGGCGGAAGCCTTGGCCTTGACGGCCTTGGCTTTCGGCTTGGCCTTGACTGCCTTGGCTTTTGCCGGCTCCTTGGTATCCGTGGCGGCGAAGCTGGCTGGCGCCAGCGTGAGGGTCATGGCGCCCAGCGCGACGCTGCAGGCAATTGCTAATTTGGAGAGGGACATCGTGTAATTCCTGTCAGTTTTCAGTGGTGCTGGTGGGCAGCGCGTTGAGTAATGCAGCAGCCGCCTCGGGCAGGCCCAGGCCTGCCAGTTTGGCGCGTTGCAAAACGGTCCAATAATATCGGTAGCTGGCGCGGTCATGCAAGCGGCCATTTTGCGCAATCGGTCCCCAGTTGGCGCGCAGCGCTTCATTCAGGATGTTGCTGGCCTCGTTGACTTCGGACAGGCGCGGCGTGAAGGCCTTGATGATGGGCTTGATCTGGTCCGGGTGGATGCTCCACATGCGCGTGTAGCCGAACTCGGCCGTCGCGCGCTGGGCGTCATTCGCCACCACGGCCGAATCGCGCACGTCGGTCGTCACATTATGCGACGGTACCTTGCCGTGCGCGTGGCAGGCGGCCGCCACTTCCAGCTTGGCGCGCACCACCAGCGGGTGCGTGAACTGGCCCGGCGTGCGCATGGCGGCGGCGGGAATGGCGCCGTAGTGGGCCGAGACGAAATCCATGATGCCGAAGGACAGGCATTCGACCTGGGGCAGGGCGGCGATCGCGTAGGCGTCGCGCAGCGCGCCATGTGTTTCGATCAGGATATGCACGGGCAGGTTGTCGCGGCCGGCGCGGCGCGCGTGCAGGTTGATCAGGTCGATGGCCAGCATGGCATCCTGCACGCCGCCCACCTTGGGCACGGCGATGTAGGCCAGGCGGGCCGCGGCGGAGCAGATGATTTCCACGTCGCGCGCGAAAAACGGGCTGTCGACGTCGTGCACGCGTACGCCGATGCGGTTGAACTGGTTTTCGTCGCTGGCCAGCAGGCCGGCGATCATGTGGGCGTGGGTTTCTTCATTGCCGGCGCTGGCGCCGTCTTCGCAGTCGAACGTAATGTCGAACAGGGGCCCAAGCTCTTGTTGCAAAGCAATCGATTTACGCATCAGCTTTTCAGAGCCGGCGTAGTGGTCGCAAGCGGCGAGCAACAGCGGCTGGCGTTTGCCTTGGAATAAAACCTCGGAAGGGTGCATGCTTAAGGCATTTCTGCAGGTAAAAACTACTTGATAAAACAGCCGCGCCGCGAATCTCGCGGGGCGGCCTTCTTGGCGGGCGGCGCTCAGGCCGCGCCGCCAATACTGGATTTATGCCAGCAGGTGTTTCACGCCTTCGCGCTCTTCGGTCAGTTCTTTCAGGGTCAGGTTGATGCGCTCTTGCGAGAATGCATCGATTTCCAGACCTTGAACGATGGTGTACTCACCGTTGTCGGTGGTGACCGGGAAGCCGAAGACGGTGCCTTCAGGGATGCCATACGAGCCATCCGAAGGAACGCCCATGGTGGTCCACTTGCCAGCCGTGCCCAGCATCCAGTCATGGATGTGGTCGATGGCGGCGTTCGCTGCCGACGCTGCCGACGACAGGCCGCGCGCTTCGATGATGGCCGCGCCGCGCTTGCCGACGGTCGGCAGGAAGGTGTTGGCGTTCCATTCCTGGTCGTTGATCAGGTCCTTGACGGCCTTGCCGTTGACTGTGGCAAAACGGTAGTCGGCGTACATGGTTGGCGAGTGGTTGCCCCAGACGGTCAGCTTCTCGATGTCCTTGACGGCGGTGCCGGTCTTGGCAGCGACTTGCGACAGCGCGCGGTTGTGGTCCAGGCGCAGCATGGCGGTAAAGTTTTTCGCCGGCAGCGATGGCGCCGATTTCATGGCGATGTAGGCGTTGGTGTTGGCAGGGTTGCCGACCACCAGTACTTTGACATTGCGCGAAGCGACGGCGTCGAGCGCCTTGCCTTGTACCGTGAAGATCTGCGCGTTCGCTTCCAGCAGGTCCTTGCGTTCCATGCCCGGGCCGCGTGGACGCGCGCCAACCAGTACGGCCACGTCGACATCCTTGAATGCGGTCAGCGGATCGGAGTGGGCGGTCATTTCCGTCAGCAGCGGGAAGGCGCAGTCGTCGATTTCCATCATCACGCCCTTGAGCGCCTTCTGGGCTTTTTCGTCCGGGATTTCAAGCAGTTGCAAGATGACAGGCTGGTCTTTGCCGAGCATGTCGCCATTGGCGATGCGGAACAACAGGGCGTAGCCGATCTGGCCGGCGGCGCCGGTCACTGCAACACGCATTGGGGTTTTAGCCATGATGAATCTCCAAAAGTGGGAAAGAAAACGGGCTTGAAGCTGGGCTTACGCTTATCCGGAAAAACTATAATGATACCAAAACCGGCCCGCGTCACCGAATTGCTGGTGTACGCTGCCGTCACGCTCGTGCTGCACGAGGCCAGAGTGGCTGGCCGACAACATAAAACGATGGCTCACAAGTTTTATCGAAGGCAGTTTAGGCCTCTGATCTGTATCTGTCAATCATATCTTATGTCTTATATAAGACAGATAACTGCGAGTGTTTTACTGGACGCGGGCAGTGATTTGTGTTGAAATGTCGGACTATGAATTCCGCCTCGTCCAATCTGACCAATAATGCCACTGCTGCAAGCGGGGCGGTCAGTCCGACCGCGAGCACCCCCGCCACGCCCGTTGCCGCAGCGGCCGGCGCGCCTGTCACCGTGGTGGTCAGCAGCAATACCACTGCAGCGATGCCCGTCGCCAGCGCTTCGCCCACCTTCAGTCCCCTGTACCAGCAAATCAAGGCGCTCATTACGCAGAGCCTGCAATCGGGCGAGTGGAAGCCGGGTGAGCTAATCCCCAGCGAAGTCGAGCTGGCAGGCCGTTTCAAGGTCAGCCAGGGCACGGTGCGCAAGGCGATCGATGAGCTGGCCGCCGAGAATCTCGTCATGCGCCGCCAGGGCAAGGGCACTTTTGTTTCCACTCACCATGAGGCGCGCGCGCATTTCCGCTTCCTGCGCCTGGTGCCGGACGAAGGTGTGCCGCATTACCCAGAAAGCAAGTTCATCGAGGTCAAGCGCGTGCGCGCGCCCGCCGATGTGGCGCGCCTGATGGACCTGAAGTCCGGTGACGCCGTCATCTTCATCAAGCGCGTACAGTATTTCGACGGCGTGCCGACCATCGTCGAGGAGCTGTGGCTGCCTGGCCTGATCTTCAAGGGCCTGACGGCCGAGCGTCTGGTGGAGTACAAGGGCCCCATGTACGGCCTGTTCGAAACGGAATTTGGCACGCGCATGATACGCGCGTCCGAGCAGATCCGCGCCGTGTGCGCCGATGCGGGCGCCGCGCAATTGTTAAATATCGACCTCGGCACGCCCTTGCTCAGTTCCGAGCGCGTGTCGTTTACCTACGGCGACAAGCCGGTCGAACTGCGCCGGGGCTTGTACCTGACCAGTCGTCATCATTATCAGAATGAACTCAGCTGAAGCGGCGGGGCGCCCGCGGGCGTCCGGACAAGCGGCAAGGTTGGCGTGCATCGCTTGAAAGTGTCGGTCGCAAGGCGGGCATGGGAGACAACAGAATGCGCAGGCAAAGCGTGGCGCACCCGGAGTGGACTGTGTTTTGCCGGCGATTCTGTAATTAAATTACGTGAACTACGGAAAGTAGCGCGATATTTTGTAGTAAAAAACCATTTTGGTTATATGCAACAATAGATATTGGTGTGGGTTGCGAAAATAGGCGAAAATCGCGGCTTCGCTTCAATATTTAGTTATCAAGGGGAGGTTTTTGTTATGTCTGAAGCCGTAAGAGAAGTACCAAAAAAAGAACGGCCGGAATTCCGTAACATTCATGTTACCGAATTGTCGAATTACCGCATGGCCGTCGGCGCCATCGTCTCGATCCTGCATCGTATCAGCGGCTTTATCATTTTCGCCCTGCTGCCCTGCATCCTGTACATGCTGGAACAGAGCTTGCGTTCCGAAATGTCCTACGCTTACTTCCAGGGCATCGCATCGCACTGGTTCGTCAAGCTGATCACCCTGGCTCTGGTCTGGGCCTTCCTGCACCACTTCTGCGCCGGTATTCGCCACCTGTTCATGGATGTACACGTCGCCATCGAAAAAGATTCGGCACGCAAGACCGCTACCTCCGTGCTGGTCGTGAGCGTGGTGTTGACGGCCTTGGTCGCTTTGAAACTGTTTGGAGTATTTTAAACATGGCAGACAATAATATCGGACCGAAACGCCTCGTCGTCGGTGCCCATTACGGCTTGCGCGATTGGCTGGCGCAACGCGTCACCGCCATCGTCATGGTGGCCTACGTCGCCATCCTGCTGATTTCCTTCCTGACCGGCAATAATTTCAGCTATGAAGGCTGGGCCGGTTTGTTCGCACAGCAGTGGTTTAAATTGTTCAGCCTGGTGACTTTCGTCGCCCTGTTTTACCACGCATGGGTTGGCGTACGCGATATCTGGATGGACTACGTGAAAAGCGCTGGCCTCCGTTTGACGCTGCAAATTGCCACCATGCTGTGGTTGATCGCTTGTGCCGCTTGGACGGTGCAGATACTCTGGAGTGTGTAATCGTGGCAGCATATAAATCTGCAATTCCTACCCGCCGCTTTGATGCGGTTATCGTTGGCGCCGGCGGTTCCGGCATGCGCGCGTCGTTGCAACTGGCTGAAGCCGGCTTGAATGTCGCTGTCCTGTCGAAAGTTTTCCCGACCCGCTCGCACACTGTTGCGGCGCAGGGCGGTATTGGCGCGTCGCTCGGCAACATGGCCGAAGACAACTGGTTCTGGCACATGTTCGACACCGTCAAGGGTGGCGACTATCTGGGCGACCAGGATGCCATCGAATTCATGTGCCGCGAAGCACCGAAAGTCGTGTACGAACTGGAACACTTCGGCATGCCATTCGACCGCAACCCTGACGGCACCATCTATCAGCGTCCCTTCGGCGGCCACACGGCCCACTTCGGCGAAAAGCCGGTGCAGCGCGCTTGCGCGGCAGCCGACCGTACCGGTCACGCTTTGTTGCACACGCTGTACCAGCGCAACGTGCGTGCGCGTACGCACTTCTTCGTCGAATGGATGGCAATCGACCTGATCCGTGACGCCGAAGGCGACGTGATCGGTGTTGTCGCGCTGGAAATGGAAACCGGCGAATGCATGATTCTGGAAGCAAAGACGACGGTCATGGCAACGGGCGGCGCAGGCCGCATCTTCGCCGCATCGACTAACGCCTTCATCAATACGGGCGACGGCATGGGCATGGCGGCACGCGCCGGCCTGCCGCTGCAGGACATGGAATTCTGGCAGTTCCACCCGACCGGCGTGGCCGGCGCGGGCGTCTTGATCACCGAAGGCGTGCGCGGCGAAGGCGGCATCCTGATCAATAGCGAAGGCGAACGCTTCATGGAGCGCTATGCACCGACCCTGAAAGATCTGGCGCCGCGCGACTTCGTCTCGCGTTCGATGGACCAGGAAATCAAGGAAGGCCGCGGCTGCGGTCCGAACAAGGACCACGTGATGCTGGACCTGCGCCATATCGGCGCCGACACCATCGCCAAGCGCCTGCCGTCGATCCTGGAAATCGGCCACAAGTTCGCCAACGTCGACGCCACCAAGGAACCGATTCCTGTCGTGCCGACGATTCACTACCAGATGGGTGGCATTCCAACGAACATCCACGGCCAGGTCGTCACCCCGACCGGTCCGGATAATTCGGCGAAAGTCGTCAACGGCCTGTACGCGATCGGCGAATGCGCCTGCGTTTCCGTGCACGGCGCCAACCGCCTGGGCACGAACTCGCTGCTGGACCTGGTGGTCTTCGGCCGCGCGGCCGGCAACCACATTGTCAACAGCGGCCTGAAAGCCAAGGAAAACAAGCCTTTGCCGGCCGATGCTGCCGAATTTGCCATGGGTCGCCTGGCGCGCCTGGAAAATTCGACCGGCTCGGAAACCGTGCAGGGCGTGGCGAACGACATCCGCGCAACGATGCAGAAGTACTGCGGCGTGTTCCGTACCGACGAGATGCTGAACAAGGGCGTCGAAGAAATCATGAAGCTCGACGAGCGCCGCAAGCACGTCTCCTTCAAGGATAAATCGATGGTCTTCAACACGGCCCGCGTGGAAGCGCTGGAACTGGACAACCTGATCGAAACGGCCAAAGCGACCATCGTTTCGGCGGCAGCCCGCAAGGAATCGCGCGGCGCGCACGCCCAGGACGACTATCCGCAACGTGATGACGACAACTGGATGAAGCACACTCTGTGGTATTCGGAAGGCAACCGACTGGCATACAAGCCAGTCGTGACCAAGCCGCTGACGGTTGATACCTTCAAACCGAAACCACGTACTTTCTAAGGCTATACCATGGCACGCACTCTTAAATTCAAAATCTACCGCTACGATCCTGACCAGGATGCCAAGCCGTACATGCAAGACCTGACGGTCGAACTGAAAGACACCGACAAGATGCTGCTCGACGCACTGCAGCGCATCAAGGCGGACGTCGATGACTCGCTGGCCCTGCGCCGCTCGTGCCGCGAAGGCGTGTGCGGTTCGGACGCGATGAACATCAACGGCAAGAACGGCCTGGCATGCACCACCAACCTGAATGAACTGTCCGAGCCTATCGTGCTGCGTCCGTTGCCAGGTTTGCCGGTCATCCGCGACCTGATCGTCGACATGACGCAATTTTTCAAGCAGTACGATTCGATCAAGCCGTTCCTGATCAACGATTCGATCCCGCCTGAAAAAGAACGCCTGCAGTCGCCGGAACAGCGCGAAGAACTCGATGGCCTGTACGAGTGCATCTTGTGCGCATGCTGCTCCACGTCGTGCCCGTCGTTCTGGTGGAATCCGGACAAATTCGTCGGCCCGGCTGGCCTGCTGCAAGCCTACCGCTTCATCGCCGATTCGCGCGACGAAGCCACGGGCGCGCGTCTGGACAACCTGGAAGACCCGTACCGCCTGTTCCGTTGCCATTCGATCATGAACTGCGTTGACGTCTGCCCGAAAGGCTTGAACCCGAACAAGGCGATCGGCAAGATCAAGGAATTGATGGTCCGCCGCGCGATCTGATTCGTCTGATCGCGTCCGTCGGGCGCCGTTTGCGGGAAGAGGGTATCCTCTCTTGCCTGCAGGCGGCGCCTGCAAAGCAGCAGCGTGCCGCGAGGCACGCGTAAAGTGGTAAACCAAATGACAGAATCAATTTTGTCCTCGCATCAGGCCGACCCGGCCAATCGCGCCCGCCTGCGCTGGCGTTCACGCCGTGGCCTGCTGGAAAACGACATTATCCTGACCCGTTTTCTCGATGCGTATGAAACCGAATTGACCGATGAAGAAGTTGACGCGCTGACGCGTTTGCTGGATTTATCGGACAATGCGTTAATGGATCTGGTACTGGCCCGTAAAGAGCCGGAAGGCGAAGTCGATCTGCCGCATGTGTGCGCACTGCTGCAACGACTGCGCATTGCCTAGACGCCTGGGCGATATATTGCAAACGGTGCGAGTGGCGCGCTGTAGCACTGCCGAATTGCGGTGCGAATTGCAGCCAGAATTTTTGATTTTAATTTCGACTCACTCCCGAGAAGGAAGAGCCCATGAATATCTCTGACACAAAAGCTACCCTGTCGTTCTCCGATGGCAGCCCATCGCTTGAATTTCCAATCTACAAAGGCACGGTTGGCCCGGACGTCATCGACATCCGCAAACTGTACGCCGGTAGCGGCAAGTTCACCTACGACCCAGGCTTTATGTCGACGGCCGCCTGCAACTCGTCGATCACCTACATCGACGGCGACAAGGGCGAGCTGCTGTACCGTGGTTACCCGATCGAACAGTTGGCCGTCAACGCCGACTTCATGGAATCGTGCTACCTGCTGCTGAACGGCGAACTGCCGAACGCGGCGCAGAAAGCCAAGTTCGTCGACACCGTCACCAAGCACACGATGGTGCACGAACAGATGCAATTCTTCTTCCGTGGCTTCCGCCGCGACGCGCATCCGATGTCGGTCCTGGTGGGCACCGTCGGCGCGCTGGCATCGTTCTACCATGACTCGCTGGACATCAACGACCCGCGTCACCGCGAAGTGTCGGCCATCCGCCTGATCGCCAAGATGCCAACCCTGGTCGCCATGACCTACAAGTACTCGGTCGGCCAGCCGTTCGTGTACCCACGCAACGACCTGTCGTACAGCGCCAACTTCATGCACATGATGTTCGCCAACCCGTGCGAAGAGTACAAGGTCAACGACGTGCTGGTGCGCGCCCTGGACCGCATCCTGATCCTGCACGCAGACCACGAGCAAAACGCATCGACCTCGACCGTCCGTCTGGCCGGTTCGTCGGGCGCCAACCCGTTCGCCTGTATCGCTGCCGGTATCGCCTGCCTGTGGGGCCCTGCCCACGGCGGCGCCAACGAAGCGGCACTCAACATGCTGAAAGAAATCGGCACCGTCGAGAACATCCCTGCCTTCATCGAGCAAGTCAAGGACAAGAACTCCGGCGTCAAGCTGATGGGCTTTGGTCACCGCGTGTACAAGAACTTCGATCCACGCGCCAAGCTGATGCGTGAAACCTGCTACGAAGTGCTGCAAGAACTGGGTCTGCAAGACGACCCGCTGTTCAAGCTGGCGATGGAACTGGAAAAGATTGCACTGAACGACGACTACTTCGTGTCGCGCAAACTGTACCCGAACGTCGACTTCTACTCGGGCATCGTGCAATCGGCGCTGGGCATCCCTGTGTCGCTGTTCACCGGTATCTTCGCTATGGCCCGTACGATCGGCTGGATCGCCCAGTGGAACGAAATGATCGCCGACCCAGAGCAGAAAATCGGCCGTCCGCGCCAGCTGTTCGTCGGTTCGACCACGCGCGAAGTACTGCCACTGGACAAGCGTTAATCCACGGCGGTATCGAGCAAACAAAAAACGGGCTTCGGCCCGTTTTTTTATGGGCATCTTGCGCTCGATGCAAACCAGGGCTGTCAGGCTGTTATGCTCGGACCCTGGTTCAACAGGAAGCACACGCGATGAATGAAGAAACATGCGCCCCCAGCGGCGTGGCCCTGGGCGATACGGCATTTGGCTACACCTTGTCGCTGATCGGCGGCAAATACAAGATGCTGATCCTGTACGCACTCGCTGAAAGCAAGGTGCTGCGTCACAATGAACTCAAGCGGCACCTCGGTGGCATCGCCTTCAAGACCCTCAGCGTCGTCCTGAAGGAGTTGGAGGCCGACGCGCTGATCATTCGCAAGGAATATGCGCAAGTGCCGCCCAAGGTCGAATATTCCCTCTCAAGCAAGGGCGCCTCGCTGATCCCTGTGCTGCATACCTTGTGCGAGTGGGGCGAACGGCACCAGCCAGTCTGATCCGAAAGTGCATGGCAAGGGGATTTCTGCGCTCGGGTAGCTTACTTTTAATATGGTATGAGCAGTCAATGTGCGTACTTGTGAAAAGTACCCGCGATGGCTATGCTGTTTCTGCCTCTGGGAGTGCGGCCACGCGCCACGGGGCAGGGTATCGGCTTGCCTGCTTTTCTGTGCATGCGGGCCGGTGCATCCATCCCATACTCAGGAAAGCAGCATGAAGAAAACCCTCGTTATCGTCTTCCATCCCTCCATCGCCACCTCGGTGGCCAACAAGCGCTGGCTGCAGGAGCTGGCGCGGTATCCCGACCGCTACACCATCCACGACGTGCAGCAGGCTTATCCTGATGGCAACATTGACGTGGCGCGGGAACAGGCGCTGGTGGAGGTGCACGCCAATGTGGTCTTGCAGTTCCCCGTGTACTGGTTCAACTGTCCGCCCTTGCTGAAGCGGTGGCTCGACGAGGTGCTGGCGCATGGCTGGGCTTACGGCACGGGCGGCGATGCTTTCAGGGGGAGAAAAGTGGCGCTGGCCGTCACGGCTGGCATCCGCCAGGAAGACTTCACGCCGCAAGGCAAGTGGAATGTCACCCTGGCGCAGCTGCTGGCGCCGTTCGATGTCACTCTGGCGTATATCGGCGCCGACAACCGCCGCTTCTTTGCTTTCTATGGCGCGGAAGACGGGCCGAAGGAAGCGGGCTATGCCGAGCGGCTGGCGCGTAGCGCGCAAGAGTATGAGCGCTTCCTGGGCGCCTTGTAAGACCGCTGGTCCAGCCTCAGTTCAACGCCGCGTACAGGTGGCGCAGGGCAACGTGCCAGCCCTCCAGTTGCAGGCTGGCACCCTCATAGGGCTGCTGCAGGACGATGCGGCGCGGCGCATTGTGCTTGAGGATGCCGCCCCAGTGGGCGACCCTGGCGCCGGCCTGGCGGCGGATCGCTTCGACCGTGGCGCCGCTGGCCAGGATGTCGGCTTGCGGAAAGGCTTGCTGCAGCACGCCCAGGCCGAAATGGGCTTGCGGTTCGGCTGCGCTGATATAGATGGTGGTCAGGCGCTTGCCGCTGGCGGTGATGGTGTGCGCTAACTGCGCCGCATCGTCGCGCAGGAACTGGGCGTTGACGAGGATGGCGTCTTCCGCACCGCTCAGCAGCAGTGAAGTGGACGGTGCGCATCCCAGCACATCCAGTTGGAAGGTTTCCAGTGTGCGGAAGGAGTGGACGGCGCGTGCAAGCATATTGTTCTTTCTGCATTGGATACTCTCCCGCATATTATTCTTTCGACCAGGCGTGAGAAATAGGGTAGATTGCAATACGTAATTGCACGGATCGAACGAATCAATGGAGAGTCGCAGATGGACCGCATCACCGCCGCACAAGTGTTTGTCGCCATCGCCGAGCGCGGCAGCATGGTGGCCGCCAGCGAGGCGCTCGATATGTCGCGCGCCATGGTGACGCGTTACCTGGCCGAGATGGAGCAGTGGGCCGGGGCGCGCCTGTTGCATCGCACCACGCGCCGTCTGAGCTTGACGGATGCGGGCGAGGTCACGCTGGCGCGCTGCCGCCAGATGCTGGAAGTGGCTGGCGCCATGGCTGTCGCCTCGCCCGAAGGCCTCGATACGCCGCACGGCTTGCTGCGCATTAGCTGCTCGCAATCGCTGGCGCAGACGGCGCTCGCTGGCGCAGTGACCGCTTACCTGCGGCGCTACCCGCGCGCCGCCGTCGACCTGCAGATGGAGAACCGCGCCGTCAACCTGGTGGAGCAGCGCATCGACCTGGCGATCCGCATCACGAACGCGCTCGAGCCGAACCTGATCGCGCGCCAGCTGGCCAGTTGCGCCTCGGTGGTGTGCGCCGCACCATTGTACCTGGCAGCGCATGGCACGCCGCGCCGGGCGGAGGACCTGGCCCTGCATAACTGCCTGACCTATACGTATTTCGGCAAGAGCCTGTGGCAGTTCATGCACGATGGGGAAGCGCTTACTGTCCCCGTCAGCGGTCGCCTGTCGGCGAATGAATCGCTGGTGCTGCTGGTGGCCACGGTAGCGGGGGCGGGCATCGCCATGCAGCCGCGCTATTCAGCCGCGCCGCTGATCGCCAGCGGGCAACTGGTGGAACTCCTGCCCGCGTATCAACCGCAGGACATGGGTATCTACGGCATCTATACGTCGCGCCAGCACATGTCGCCGCTGCTGCGCACCATGCTCGACTTCCTGGTCGAGTGGTTTGCCGGCGATGCCGATTGGCTGGCGGCCATCGGGGCGCCGCCGTTATCAGTCAGACCACTTGCGCGCCAGCGCCGCGCTGATGCTGGCGGCGGAATCGCATAAGCGCAACAGTAACGGGCTGCAAGCCCGGGAAAATCAACAACACAGCTTACATTTGCTTGCCAAATAAAATTCAACTAGTGGTTGTTGCGTTACAATACCGCGTGCTATTCTAAATGACGGTATGCAGAATGCTGGTGCAATAAAAAAGCCCTTCCCCACAACTTGATGTGCAATCCGCTAACCGGTCAGGCCGTGTCGCGGAAGGTTAGATTAACCCGCTAATCTCGCGAAGCGCGAAGAAAGGTGAGCAATATATGCAGCAATTAACGACCAACTCCTACCTGTTCGGTGGGAATGCTCCGTACGTGGAAGACCTGTACGAAGCGTATCTGAACAATCCAGGCTCGGTACCCGATAACTGGCGTTCCTACTTCGACGCGATGCAGCACGTGCCTGCCGTCGACGGCACCAACAAGCCTGACGTGGCGCACGCCTCCGTCGTCGCTTCGTTCGCCGAGCGCGCAAAAGCTGGTCCGATCCGCACAGTGACCGCTTCCTTCGATGCTGAAATGGGCCGCAAGCGCGTCGCCGCCACGCAACTGATCGCCGCTTACCGCTACCTCGGTTCGCACTGGGCCAATCTGGATCCGCTGCAACGCCAGGAACGTCCGATGATCCCTGAGCTCGAGCCGAGCTTCTACGGTTTCACCGACGCGGACATGGACACCGTGTTCAACATCAGCAATACCTATTTTGGCCCCGAGACCGCCACCCTGCGCGATCTGCTGAACTATCTGCGCGACACCTACACGCGTTCGATCGGTGCCGAATTCATGTACATCTCCGATCCGGCCGAAAAGCGCTGGTTGCAAGAGAAACTGGAATCGATCCGCTCCACCCCGAATTTCACCCCAGAGAAAAAAATCCACATCCTCGACCGCCTGACCGCGGCTGAAGGCCTGGAACGCTATCTGCACACCCGTTACGTGGGCCAGAAGCGCTTCTCCCTGGAAGGCGGCGAAACCTTTATCGCCTCGATGGATGAAACCATCCAGCGCGCCGGCGAAAAAGGCGTGCAGGAAATCGTTATCGGCATGGCCCACCGCGGCCGCCTGAACGTGCTGGTCAACACCCTGGGCAAGGCGCCGCAGGAACTGTTCGAAGAATTCGAAGGCAAGCATGGCGACGACCTGCCTGCCGGCGACGTGAAGTACCATCAAGGCTTCTCGTCGGACATCTCCACCGCAGGCGGCCCGGTCCACTTGTCGCTGGCGTTCAACCCGTCGCATCTGGAAATCGTCAACCCTGTGGTCGAAGGTTCCGTCAAGGCCCGCATGGATCGCCGCGGCGACGCGCAGGGCGCGCAAGTGCTGCCTATCCTGGTGCACGGCGATGCCGCTTTCGCCGGCCAGGGCGTGGTCATGGAGACGTTGAATCTGGCGCAAACCCGTGGCTACCATACGGGTGGCACGGTGCATATCGTGATCAACAACCAGATCGGGTTCACCACTTCGGACCCGCGCGATGCACGCTCGACCCTGTACTGCTCGGACGTCGTCAAGATGATCGAAGCACCGGTCCTGCACATCAATGCCGATGATCCGGAAGCCGTGGTACTGGCGACGCAAATCGCGCTCGACTACCGCATGGAATTCAAGAAGGACATCGTCCTCGACATTATCTGCTACCGCAAGCTTGGCCACAACGAGCAAGATACGCCGGCACTGACGCAGCCACTGATGTACAAGAAGATCGCCCAGCATCCAGGCACCCGCAAGCTGTACGCGGACAAACTGGTAGCGCAAGGCGTGATTCCTGCCGATGGCGGCGACAAGATGGTGGCCGCTTTCCGCGACGCCATGGACGCCGGCAAGCATACCGTCGATCCGGTCATCTCGAACTTCAAGAACAAGTACGCCGTCGACTGGCTGCCGTTCCTGAACAAGAAATGGACCGATTCGGCCGACACCGCCGTACCGATGACGGAACTGAAACGCCTGGCCACCCGCATCACCACCGTGCCGGAAGACTTCAAGGTCCACTCGCTGGTTGAAAAAGTACTGGGCGACCGTGGCACCATGGGCCGTGGCGAAATGAACCTGGACTGGGGCATGGGCGAACACCTGGCCTACGCCTCGCTGGTATCGTCCGGCTACGCCATCCGCCTGACGGGCCAGGACGCCGGCCGCGGCACCTTCGTGCACCGCCACGCCGTCTTGCATGATCAAAACCGCGAGCGTTGGGATGCAGGTACCTACATTCCGCTGCAAAACGTCTCGGATAATCAGGCGCCGTTCACCGTCATCGACTCGGTGCTGTCCGAAGAAGCCGTACTGGCCTTCGAATACGGCTACTCGACCGCTGAACCGAACACGCTGACGATCTGGGAAGCCCAGTTCGGCGACTTCGCCAACGGCGCGCAAGTGGTAATCGACCAATTCATCAGCTCCGGCGAAGTGAAGTGGGGTCGCGCTTCGGGCCTGGTCATGATGCTGCCGCACGGTTATGAAGGCCAGGGTCCTGAGCACTCGTCCGCGCGTCCTGAACGTTTCCTGCAGCTGTGCGCAGACAACAACATGCAAGTGGTGCAGCCGACGACGGCTTCGCAGATCTTCCATTTGCTGCGCCGCCAGATGGTGCGCCAGTTCCGCAAGCCGCTGGTCATCCTGACGCCGAAGTCGCTGTTGCGCAACAAGGATGCCGGTTCGCCGCTGACCGACCTGGCCAAGGGCGGTTTCCAGACCGTCATCGGCGAAGTCGACGACAAAATCGATGCCAAGAAAGTCAAGCGCGTGGTCGCCTGCTCGGGCAAGGTCTACTACGACCTGGTCAACGCACGCAAGACACGCGGCCAGACCGACACGGCCATCGTGCGCCTGGAACAGCTGTATCCGTTCCCGCACAAGTCGTTCGCTGCTGAACTGAAGAAGTTCCCGAACCTGGTCGAAGTCGTATGGGCCCAGGACGAGCCGCAAAACCAGGGCGCCTGGTTCCAGATCCAGCACAATATCTTCGAAGGCCTGGAATCGGGTCAGCGTCTGGCCTACGCCGGCCGTCCTGCTTCGGCGTCGCCTGCTGTTGGTTACTATGACAAGCACTACGCCCAGCAAAAAGATCTGCTGGAAACGGCATTCTCTAAGCTGAAGGGTTTTATCCTGACCAAGTAAGTGGCAGGATAAGGGGCGCCATGTCTATGCATGGCGCCTGCTCGCATACATCATGACGGAGCGCCGCCCTTGCTACGCAGGGGCGGCGCCGCAATAACAAAATAAACGGAGTTTTACATGGCACAAATCGAAGTCAAAGTTCCCCAGTTGTCGGAATCGGTTGCAGAAGCGACCCTGCTGGCATGGCACAAGAAAGTCGGCGAGCCAGTCGCGCGCGATGAAAACATGATCGATATCGAAACCGATAAAGTGGTGCTGGAACTGCCGGCGCCAGCCGCTGGCGTGATCGTGCAAATCATCAAGGCCGACGGCGCCATCGTCGTCGCCGGCGAAGTCATCGCCATCATCGATACCGACGGCTCGGCCAAGGTCAGCCCGATGGAAGTATCTGCTGTTCCTGCGCCTGCCCTGGCTGCCGCTGCGCAAGACGCCGCTACCGCATCCGCCCCAGCTGCTGCGACCAAAGGCGATGTCGCCATGCCTGCCGCCGCCAAGATCCTGTCCGAAAAAGGCCTGTCCGCTGGCGACGTCGCCGGTTCCGGCAAAGATGGCCGCGTGACCAAGGGCGACGCCCTGGCCGCTTCCGCCAAGCCAGCTGTCGCGCCATTGGCGCCAGCCGCTGCCAAGCCTGCGCTGCAGCAAGTTGCCACACCGAGCATCGCCAGCCTGGGCGACCGTCCTGAAGAGCGCGTGCCGATGAGCCGCCTGCGCGCGCGTATCGCCGAGCGCCTGCTGCAATCGCAATCGACGAACGCCATCCTGACCACGTTCAATGAAGTGAACATGCAGCCGGTCATCGACCTGCGCAACAAATACAAGGACAAGTTCGAGAAAGAGCACGGCGTCAAGCTGGGCTTCATGTCCTTCTTCGTCAAGGCCGCCGTCGCTGCCCTGAAAAAGTACCCGATCATCAATGCCTCCGTTGACGGCAACGATATCGTTTACCACGGTTACTTCGACATCGGCATCGCTGTCGGTTCGCCACGCGGCCTGGTCGTGCCTATCATCCGCAACGCGGACCAGCTGTCGATCGCCGACATCGAGAAAAAAATCGGTGAATTCGGCGCGAAAGCCAAGGAAGGCAAACTGACCCTGGACGACCTGACGGGCGGCACGTTCTCGATTTCGAACGGCGGCACCTTCGGTTCCATGCTGTCGACCCCGATCATCAATCCGCCACAATCGGCCATCTTGGGCGTGCATGCGACCAAGGACCGCGCCGTTGTCGAAAACGGCCAGATCGTGGTGCGTCCGATGAACTACCTGGCCATGTCCTACGACCACCGCATCATCGACGGCCGCGAAGCCGTCCTGGGCCTGGTGGCGATGAAAGAAGCGCTGGAAGATCCTGCACGCCTGCTGCTGGACCTGTAAGCACTGTAGACCCCCGGCGTCGCCGCCGGGGCAATGTAGTTGATACCCATTGCCAGAAGACGCAGCTGGTTGATCTCAATGAAAGAGGATTCCCATGAACGTCTCTGAAGAAATCAAGCGTCTGCACGAGTTGCACCTGGCGGGCGCCCTGAGCGACGCGGAATTCGCGCAAGCGAAAGCCAAGCTCCTGAGCAATATCAACCTGGACAAATCGGACAGTCCGTCCGACTCCGGCCCGTCGAACGACCTTGTGCAGGAATTCAGCCGCCTGCGCCGCTCGCGCAACGACCGCTGGCTCGGTGGCGTCTGCGGTGGCCTGGGCCGCGCTTCCGGCATGGAAGCGTGGATCTGGCGCCTCGTCTTCGTCCTGTTTACATTGACCTTCGGCTTCGGCGTGGTGATTTACCTTTTATTGTGGATTTTCGTACCAGACGAAGAGATTGGAATAACAAAACATGAGTACTAAACAATTTGACGTAGTTGTCATCGGTGCGGGCCCTGGCGGCTATATCGCCGCCATCCGCGCAGCCCAGCTGGGCTTTTCCGTCGCCTGCGTCGACGAGTGGTCGAACGCCAAGGGCGGCGCCGCTCCTGGCGGTACCTGCACCAACGTCGGCTGCATCCCGTCGAAAGCGCTGCTGCAATCGTCCGAGCATTTTGAACACGCGGGCCACAGCTTCGCCGAACACGGCATCGATGTCGCCGGCCTGAAGCTGAACCTGGGCCAGATGCTCAAGCGCAAAGACACGGTCGTCAAGCAAAACAACGACGGCATCCTGTACCTGTTCAAGAAGAACAAGATCGCCTTCTTCCACGGCCGCGCCGCTTTCGCTGCCGCCGCCGCTGGCGCGTATGAGATCAGCGTGACGGGCGCAGCCAACGAAACATTGAGCGCCAAGCACGTGGTCATCGCCACGGGTTCGAACGCACGCGAACTGCCGGGCGCACCATTCGACGAGAAACTGATCTTGTCGAACACGGGCGCACTGACCATCGACGCCGTTCCAGCCAAGCTGGGCGTCATCGGTGCCGGCGTGATCGGTCTGGAAATGGGCAGCGTCTGGCGCCGCCTGGGTTCCGACGTCACGGTGCTGGAAGGCCTGCCGGTCTTCCTGGGCGCCGTCGACGAGCAGATCGCCAAGGAAGCGTCGAAGCTGTTCACCAAGCAAGGCTTGAAGATCAACCTCGGTTGCAAGATCGGTGCGATCACGCCAGGCAAGAAAGACGTCACCTTGGAATTCGTGGACGCCAAGGGCGAAGCGCAAAAAGCCGTGTTCGACAAACTGATCATCTCGATCGGCCGTACGCCGAACACGAATGGCCTGGGCGCGGATAAAGTCGGCCTGCAGCTCGACGAGCGCGGCTTCATCGCCGTCGACGGCGACTGCAAGACCAACCTGCCGAACGTGTGGGCAGTGGGCGACGTCGTGCGCGGCCCGATGCTGGCCCACAAGGCGGAAGAAGAAGGCGTTGCCGTGGCCGAGCGTATCGCTGGCCAGCATGGCCACACCAACTTCAACACGATTCCGTGGGTGATCTACACCTCGCCGGAAATCGCGTGGGTCGGCAAGACCGAGCAAACCCTGAAGGCCGAAGGCATTGCCTACAAGGCAGGCACCTTCCCGTTCATGGCCAACGGCCGTGCGCGCGCGCTGGGTGACACTTCGGGCATGGTGAAATTCCTCGCCGATGCGACCACCGATGAAATCCTCGGCGTGCACATCGTCGGCCCGATGGCCTCCGAACTGATTTCCGAAGCCGTCGTGGCGATGGAATTCAAGGCGTCGGCCGAAGACATTGCGCGCATCTGCCATGCGCACCCATCCCTGTCGGAAGCGACCAAGGAAGCGGCACTGGCCGTCGATAAGCGTACGCTGAACTTCTAAGCGGTACGGTACTTCGCAGCGGGCCGGCAAAGCAGTTTCTGCCTTGCCGGCCCGTTTGCGCTATGTCAAGAATCCCTGTTGAATCGAATCCCATGAACGTTGAAGAGTTTTACCAGCACGCGTTGCAGAAGCGCGATTTCAAGGCCGATGCCGCTCAACGGCGCGCGGTCGACCGTCTGCAGCTGTGCTATGACGAGTGGGTGGCTTACAAGGGCCAGCGCTCGAGTACCTTCAAGCGCCTGCTCAACCGACCTGCTGTGCCGAAAGGCGTGTATATGTGGGGTGGGGTGGGGCGCGGCAAATCGTTCCTGATGGACAGTTTTTATTCGGTCGTGCCCCTGGTGCGCAAGACGCGCCTGCACTTCCACGAATTCATGCGCGGCGTGCACCAGCAGCTCGATGAATTGAAAGGCGTGGCCGACCCGTTAGATGAGGTTGCCAAGCGCATCGCCAAGAAATACCGCCTGATCTGTTTCGATGAATTCCACGTCTCCGACATCGCCGACGCGATGATCCTGTACAACCTGCTGTCGGCCCTGTTCGCCAATGGCGTGTCCTTCATCATGACCTCGAATTACGACCCGGACCTGCTGTATCCGGACGGCTTGCATCGCGACCGCATGCTGCCGACCATCGCCCTGCTGAAGGACAAGCTCGACGTGATGAACGTCGATGCCGGCGTCGATTACCGCGGCCGCGCGCTGGAACAGGTGGAAAGTTACTATACGCCACTGGGCGCAGCGACCGACAAGGCCCTGCGTGACGCCTACACGCGCATCGCCGAGACGGCCGACGAAGATGCGCGCATCCGCATCGAAAGCCGCGAAATCCACTGCCTGCGCCGCGCGGGCGGCATCATCTGGTTCGATTTCGCCACCCTGTGCGGCGGCCCCCGTTCGCAAAATGATTACCTGGAAATCGCCAGCCGCTTCCATACGGTGATATTGTCCGGCATACCCGCCATGTCGGCGGCGCAGTCGTCCGAAGCGCGCCGCTTTACCTGGCTGATCGACGTGTTTTATGATCAAAAGGTCAAGCTGATCATGTCGGCCGAGGTGGCGCCCGAGCAGCTGTACACGAACGGCATGCTGGCCAACGAGTTTCACCGTACCGTTTCGCGTATCATCGAGATGCAATCGCGCGAATACATGGAAAAAGAACAGCGCGGCGCGGCCGACGCGATCGTTTGAGGCAGGGATAATGAATATGATGGCAAATACACTATACAAGCTGGGTGCGGCGCTGGGCCTGGCCCTGGCGTTGTCCGCCTGCGCGCACCAGGGTGTCGCGGCATTGGATGAGGTCGGAGCGCCGCAGGTGCCCGCCACCTTGTCGGTGGAAGAGGCGGACGCCAAGCTGAAGCAGTCAGCCAGCGAGCGCGAGGCCGCTGAAAATGAGTTTTCCGCGCGCGAACTGGAGTGCTACAACAAGTTTTTCGTGAATAACTGCCTGGACACTGCCAAGGAAAAGCGCCGTCTGATTCTGGTGCGCCTGCGCGCCGTCGACGCGGAAGCGAACTACTTCAAACGGGCCGAGTCCGTGCGCCTGCGCGATATCGACCTGGCCAGGACGCAGGAGAGTGCGCGTCTCGACGCCGAGCAGCGCGCTGCGGCCATGCCCAAGCCCGTGAAGGTCGTCGCGCCCGAGCCGGCACCGCCCAAGCCGGCAGGCAAGAGCGTTGCCGAGCGCGAGGCTGAGCAAGCGGCGAAGGTGGCGAGACAGGCTGCCGCCGACGTTGCCGACGCGCCGCGCCGCGCGGCCCGCGAGGCAGACTATGCGCGCAAGCAGGCTGACGCCGTGGCGCGCCAGAAACGCGTGGCGCAACGCCTGGCCCAGCGCCAGGCCGAAGCGCAGGCCAAGGCGGCCGCCGCCGCTGTCAGCACGCCGGCCGTTGCTGTACCTGTGCCGCCTGCCAAATAAGGCCGCCGTGCAGGGGGCATGCCGGAAATGGCGTGCCCTAACGCGCGCGGCAGGTTAAACTACGCACTTGCCGGTGATGCCGGCGCCGATGGCTGCCTGCGCACGCTGCGCGCGCCGGTTTAACAACACTGTTACCAACACTGCCTGGAACGCAACACATGAGCGATGCACAGCATATAGAGCGGCGCCTGATTGAACTCAACGTGGAACACCGTGACCTCGATGCCGTCATCGAGTTGTTGATACTCGATGGTCACCATGACGAGCTGCAACTGCGCCGCCTGAAAAAGCGCAAATTGCAATTGAAGGATCACATCACCTTGCTGAAAATGCAGTTGGTGCCCGACGTTCCCGCCTGAGGGGCGCCAGTAGCGTCCAGTCCAGCCTTCACCTAAGTATATTTTGACCGATCACAATTTATTGCCCGCAAGCCCAGATGGCCAGCCTGCCGATCTGCAAGCCAGTCTGCCAGCCGAACCTCAGGCCGCGCCTGGCAAGCACGATGCCGACATCGAGCGCCTGTTTGGCGCTGGCGGCCCGCTCGGTCCCGCCGTGGGCAGCTACAAGCCGCGCCGTTCGCAAACGGAAATGGCCAAGGCCATCGCCCATGCCATCGACAGCCAGACAACCCTGATCGCCGAGGCGGGCACGGGCACGGGTAAAACCTTCGCCTACCTGGTGCCGGCCCTGATGTGGGGTGGCAAGACCATTGTTTCCACCGGCACGAAGAACTTGCAGGACCAGCTATTCCTGCGCGATATCCCCACCGTGCGCGCCGCGTTGCAGGCGCCCGTTTCCGTCGCCTTGCTGAAGGGCCGCTCGAACTACGTCTGTCACTATCACCTGGAACGCACCCTGCAGAACGGGCGCATGACCTCGCGCGACGACGTGGGGCATTTGCGCGAAATTTCGCGCTTCATCAAGATGACCAGCTCCGGCGACAAGGCGGAGCTGGCCAAGGTGCCGGAAAACGCCATGATCTGGAACCTGGTGACGTCCACGCGCGACACCTGCATGGGCGCCGAGTGCCAGTATTACCAGGATTGTTTCGTCATGAAGGCCCGCAAGGAAGCCCAGCAGGCCGACGTGGTGGTGGTCAATCACCATTTGTTCTTTGCCGACGTGGCCCTGAAGGACACGGGCGTGGCGGAATTACTGCCTTCGGCCAACACCATCATCTTCGATGAGGCGCACCAGCTGCCCGACACGGCCACTTTATTTTTTGGCAATACGGTGTCCACCTCGCAAATCCTGGAGCTGTGCCGCGACGTGCTGGCCGAGGGCCTGGCGCATGCGCGCGGCATCGACTGGGCCAAGACCGTGACAGTCGTGGAAAAGGCGGCGCGCGACCTGCGTTTGACCTTCCCGCAGGATATCGTGCGCCTGTCGCTGCCGCAGATCGCCCCGTCGAGCGACTTCTTTCCCGCGCTGGACACTCTCAAAGATGAGCTCGACGGCATGGTGGCGGTGCTGGAAACCCAGGCGGAACGGGCGGAAACGCTGGAACAGTGCCGCGTGCGCGGCGTCGAGCTGGCGCAGCAGCTGAGCGGCTGGAAGTTCGATCCGAAGGCGAAAGTGGCGGCCGGTGAAGAAGCCGTGTTCTGGGTGGAAGCGTTTTCCAGTTCCTTGCAGTTGCATAAAACGCCATTGTCGATCGCGCCGATTTTCAACAACCAGCGCGAAGGCACGCCGCGCAGCTGGATTTTTACTTCCGCCACCCTGGCCGTGAAGAACGATTTCAAGCATTTTTCCGAACAGATGGGCTTGACGGGCGAACCCTCGCACACCTGGCCGAGTCCCTTCGACTACGGCCAGCAGGGCTTGCTGTTCGTGCCGCCAAACCTGCCGCAACCGAACTCGCTGGGCTACACGGATGCCGTCATCGACTGCGCCTTGCCCATCATCGAGGCGGCGGGCGGGCGCACCTTCTTCCTGTGCACCACCTTGCGCGCCGTCAAGCGCGCGGCCGAGCGCCTGGCCGATGAATTCAAGCAGCGGGGCCTGAACTTCCCCCTGTTCGTGCAGGGGGACAAGGGCCGCACGGAATTGCTCGACCAGTTCCGCGCCGCCGGCAACGGCGTGCTGATCGGTAGCCAGAGCTTCTGGGAAGGCGTCGACGTGCGCGGCGATGCGCTCTCTCTGGTGATCATCGACAAGCTGCCGTTCGCGCCGCCCGACGATCCCGTGCTGGCCGCGCGCATCGAAGTGATGGAAAAGCAGGGCAAGAATGGCTTCATGCACCACTCGCTGCCGGAAGCCATCATCAACCTGAAGCAGGGCGCGGGCCGCCTGATTCGTGACGAGGGCGACCGCGGCGTGCTGATGATCTGCGATCCGCGCCTCATTTCCAAGCCGTACGGCAAGCGCATCTGGCAAAGTCTGCCGCCCTTCAAGCGCACGCGTGATACCGCCGAAGTGGTGGAGTTCTTCCGCAACCTGCCCGCCAAGGGCACTTAAGTCCTCGTTGCCGGCGCCATCAGTGCGCCGGCTTATTTCCCTTTGTTATCAAGCCACTAGCGTTTCCTGTGCGGCGCCTGCCTGCGTGCCTGGCATGCCAGAAATGGGCGTGATCGCGCCAGCTTCTGGCGTTTTTCCGCATGTCCAGGACGCCAGACACATCTTTGCGCCAGCGCAAACAGGGCCGTTGCCGGGCGGTCTACAGTGAACTCATGCCTTGCAGGATCAAGGCGCGGCGATGGCAGGGCCGCACGGGGAACAGGGGGATGCCATGGAGATCCGCTACGGCTGTTTCTTGAGCTATGCACATGGCCAATATGCGTTCATGAACAAGTTCAAGAATGATCTCATCGAGGCGCTGGCGTGCTATCTGGAGCCGCACCTCGACCGCGAGGAAGTGCTGTTCATCGACAGCGAGCAACTGGGCGGCGGCGACGATATCGACCTGCGCGTGGCGCGCGCCATGTGCCAGAGCGTCTGCATGATCGTGCTGTACACGCCCAAATATGAAGCGCACGGCTATACGCGGCGTGAATTTGCTGCCATGCAACTAATCGAACAGGAGCGGCGCGCCTGGTATGAACTGCCCAGCCACCTGATCATCCCCATCATCATGACGCGCCATCCGCACGGCTTGCCGCCGCAAATCACGGAGTCGGGCCTGTACGTCGATTTCTCCGGCTATACGCTGGCCAGCGGCGACCTGAAGTCGAATCCGCAATATCTGCCCGATATCGAACGCATCGTGCAGCGCATCGCCACGCATTACCACTTGCTCAAGCGGTCGACACCGCCCGGCCACGATTGCAGCCGTTTCGTGTTGCCCGCTATCCCGCCGGAATGGCGCGCCATTCCGCCTCCCCACTTTCCACGTTAATCACGTAAAAGGTCCCGTCATGGAATGCCAACGCCTCTCCCTGCCACCTTTGAGCGCCCCTGGCGAAGTCGTCACCTTCTATTCCTACAAGGGCGGCACCGGCCGCACTATGGCCCTGTCGAACATCGCCGTCCTGCTGGCGCGGCGCGAAAACGCCAGCGTGCCCGTGCTGATGCTGGACTGGGACATGGAGGCGCCGGGCCTGCACCATTATTTCGAGCAGCACGAGGAGCGACCGGGCGTGCTCGAGTTCTTCGAAGCGTGCCGCCAGCAGCTCGAGCGCATCAGCCTGGAAACGGCGGGCGCGCGCGCCGGCGGGCAGGCCAGGGGGCGCGAAGATGGGGGACGCGAGGACGCGGCGCTGGCCCGGCGCGTGCTCGACGCCATCGACTGGCAGCAATACGTGGTGCGCGTCGACCAGGGCAGCCCGCTGTACCTGATGCGCGCGGGGCGTTTCGATGCCAGCTACAGCGAGCGCCTGGCGCAGATGCGCTGGGACCAGTTGTTCGACAGCTGCCCGGCCCTGTTCCGCTGCTTTGCCGATACCCTGGCCCAGCATTTCCGCTACGTGCTGGTCGATTCGCGCACGGGCCGCACGGACAGCGCCGGCATCTGCACCACTTTGCTGCCGAAAAAGCTGGTGGTGGTCTTCACGCCGAACCGGCAAAGCCTGGAAGGCGTCGATGCGCTCGTCACGCGGGCCATCGAGTACCGCCGCAGCCATGAAGACGAACAGCGTCCGCTGCTCGTGTATCCCTTGCCCTCGCGCATAGAAATGGGCGACGGCGCGCAGCGCGCCGAGTGGCGCCGCGGCGACGCGCACAAGGGCATCGCCGGCTTCCAGCCCCTGTTCGAGCGCCTGTTGCGTACCTCCTACGGTTTGCCGCAGATTTCCCTCGACAGCTATTTCGACGAAGTCCAGCTACAGCAGACGAAAACCTTTGCCTATGGCGAGCAACTGGCCGTGCGCATCGATCAGGGCGGCGACCGCTTTTCCCTCACGCGCACCTTCGAAGCGTTCCTGCACTGGCTGACGGGCGGCTATTTTCCATGGCAATCGAGCCGTGAAATCGCCTTGCTGGGCGCCATCGGCGAAGCGCGCCAGGCCTTGCTGCTCGAGCCGGGCCGCGCCGTGGCCCTGCCGCTGGCGCGCGACCTGGCCCGCCTGGGCGAGCTATACCGCAAGGATGGGCGCAGCGCGCAGGCGCTCGATGCCTTCCGCCAGAGCGTCGAGATCCGGGTGCGCCTGCTGGGCGAGGAACATCCCGACAGCCTGGGGTGCAAGAGCGGCATGGCGCGCCTGCTGCGCCAGCTGGGCAAGCTCGATGAAGCCCGCTTCCTGGAAGAAGACGTGCTCGACGTGCGCGAGCGCGTGCTGGGCAGCGAGCATCCCGATACCCTGGCCGCCCGGGCCTGCCTGGCGCAAACCCTCTTGCTGCAAGGAGAGCTGGCGGCGGCGCTGCTGCTGCAGGATACCGTGCTGGCAACTTGCGCGCGCCAGCTGGGCGGCGAGCATCCGCTGACCCTGGAGGCGATGGATGGCCGCGCCACCACCTTGCTGCGCATGGGCCGGCTGGCGCAGGCGCAGCAAGTGCTGGGCACGGTGGTAGTGGCGCGCGAGCGCCTGTTTGGCGCCGAGCATGGCGATACCTTGCGCAGCAAGCTGGCCCTGGCGCAGGTGCTGGGGCACGAAGGCGACCTGGAAGGCGCGCGGCGTCTGTTCGTTGCCGTGCTGCAGGCGCAGGAGCGGCGCCTGGGCGGCGACCATGCGGCTACCCTGGCCACGCGCGACTTGCTGGCCGATATCGTGGCCGGGCAGGGCGACTGGGCCGGCGCGCGCCAGCTGCACGAAGACCAGGTGGCGGCGCGCGAGCGCACGCACGGGCTCGACCATCCTGAAACCCTGATGAGCCAGCGCAAGCTGGCCGAGGCGTTGCTGCGGCGTGGCGAGCTCGATGCGGCGCGCAGCATGCAGGAGCAGGTGCTGGAAGTGCATGCACGCCTGCTGGGCGAAGACCACCTCGATACCTTGCACAGCAAGAAGCAATTGGCTGGCACCCTGCTGCAGCAGGGCGACAGCGAGGCGGCGCGCCTGCTGGAAGACGCGGTGCTCAGCGGCAGTGACCGGCTGTTGAATGCGCCCGTCACGGGGCATGCGGACAGCGTGCTGGACGGCGCCCGGCATTTGCAGGAAACCATCCTGGCTGGCCGCGCCAACGGGCACGAAGGGGCCGAACCGGACACCCTGGCCAGCATGATCTTGATGTTGCAAGGCATGATAGAGCGCGAACAGTATCCGCAGGCGGGCGAACTGGCCGAACATTTGAAGTCCTGCCTGCTACGCCCGGGGGTGCCAGGCAAGCTGCGCAGGCGCGGCATGGCGCAGCTGAAAAGAATGTATAAATTGCAAGGTGATCTGAATGCCTTGCTGGCTTTGCAGGAGGATGAAGTACAGGCGCTGGAAGGGGCGTTGTCGGAGGCGCGCATCGAGCAGCGCTGACCTTGCGCGCGATGTTCGCGCGGCGGCACAAATAATGCAGTCTATCGGTGCGTGGCACGCGCAGTGTTGGCATTGCTTCAGGTAAAATCTCGTTATGAGAATTCTTATCAGTAACGACGACGGTTACCTGGCGCCAGGTCTGGCGGCCCTGGCCGACGCGCTCGCGCCCATTGCCGAAATCGTCGTGGTGGCGCCCGACAGCAATCGTTCGGGCGCGTCCAATTCGCTGTCCCTGGACCGGCCCCTGTCCGTACACAAGGCTGCCAACGGCTTTTATTTTGTCAATGGCACACCCACCGACTGCGTGCATGTGGCGCTGACGGGCATGCTGATCGAGCGCCCCGACCTGGTGGTCTCCGGCATCAACAACGGCCCCAACATGGGCGACGACACCCTGTATTCAGGCACCGTGGCCGCCGCCACGGAAGGCTATCTGTTCGGCATTCCCGCCATCGCCTTTTCCCAGTCGCAGTTTGGCTGGGCCAACCTGGACGCGGCCGCCCGCGTGGCGAGGGAAATCGTCGAGCGCCAGTTTGATGCCCTGCAGAAACCGTATTTATTGAATGTGAACATACCCGCCATCCCTTACGCGCAATTGCAAGGCACGGTGGCCACGCGCCTGGGCAAGCGCCATTCGGCTGAGCCCGTGATCCGCGCTCTCGATCCCCGTGGCCGTGAAATCTTCTGGATCGGTCCGGCCGGTGCCGCCAAGGATGGCGGTCCGGGTACGGACTTCCATGCCGTTGAACATGGACAAGTATCGATCACGCCGCTGCAGATCGACCTGACGCATACCACCCAACTCGATGCACTGGCAAAAGGCCTGGCATGAACGCTCACTATGACTGACAAGCCGCGTACCTTCCCCCTTTCCCTCGATTCGCTGGCCGGCAAGCCCGCCAGGCAGGGCGGGGGGCAGTCGCTGGCCCAGTCCAGGATCGCCACGCCGCAGACAGCCACGCAGAATGCGGCGCAAAATGCGGCCAGGGGAGGCGCGCCGTACCAGGCTGCCACGTTGCCCATCGCGCCATCGCGCGCGCAGGCCATCGCCAATGAGCGGGCGCAGCCGGCGGTGGTGTCGCCGCCGCGGCAAAATCCGCTCGTCTCGGAGGCCGTGCGCCGGGCCATGGTGGCGCGCGTGGCGAAACAGGGCGTCAAGGACCAGGTGGTGCTCGACGCCATGCAAGCCGTGCCGCGCCACATGTTCATGGACGAGGCGCTGGCGTCGCAGGCGTATATCGACGCGTCCTTGCCCATCGGCCACCACCAGACCATTTCGCAGCCGTACATCGTGGCGCGCATGATCGAAGTGATGCGCCAGGGCGGCAGCTTGCAGCGCGTGCTGGAAATCGGCACCGGCTGCGGCTACCAGGCGGCAGTGTTGTCGCTGGTGGCGAAAGAGGTGTTTTCGATCGAGCGCATCCGGCCTTTGCACGAGCTGGCGAAGGCCAATCTGCGCCCGCTGCGCGTGGCAAATCTGCGCTTGCAGTACGGAGATGGTATGCTTGGCCTGCCGCAGGCGGCGCCCTTCGACGGGATCATCCTTGCCGCCGCCGGCCTGGAAGTCCCGCAAGCCTTGCTGGAACAGCTGGCGCCCGGCGGGCGTCTGGTTGCGCCGGTGGGGGCTAAATTGCAACACTTGCAACTCATTACCCGGGTGGGGAAAATGGAGTGGACCAGCCAAACCCTGGAAGATTGCCATTTCGTGCCTTTGCGCCCGGGCACCATATGATCCCCGGATCAGCTAGCAAGCAGGACCTGAATATACATGCGAATGATTAAGAAAACGAATGATTAAGAAAAACAATGTACTCCTCTGCAGCCTTGCGCTGGCCGCCCTGTTGAGCGGTTGCGGCACCACGGGCGTCCAGGCGCCAGTGGTGGAGCGCCATCCATCGGGCAGCAGCGCCGCCGCCAGCGATCCGCGCGACCGCGACCCGGCCTACTATACGGTCAAGCGCGGCGACACCCTGCTGCGCATTGCCCTGGAACACGGGCAGAATTACCGCGACCTGGTGACCTGGAATGACTTGAGCAACCCGAACGACATCAAGGTCGACCAGGTGCTGCGCGTGTTACCGCCAAATGGCGACACGGGCGGTGCGCAGACGTCGGCCATCGTCATGCCACCCGTCACGGAAATCAAACCGGCCGCGCCTGTCGTGCCGAAGAAAACCGGCCCGCGCGGCGAGAAGCGTGCGTATTCCGACGCCACCCTGGCCGAATTGCGCGCCGACGGCGGCGCCAGCGACACCAAGCCTGCGCCTGCGCCAGCAGCAGCTGTCGCCGCCGCACCGGCCGCCGCGGCAGCCCCTGCGGCATCGGCGCCTGGCGACGAGAAGATCAGCTGGATGTGGCCGTCCGAAGGCAAAGTCATCGGCACTTTTGACGAAGGCAAGAACAAGGGCGTCGATATCGCCGGCAAGGCGGGCCAGCAAGTGGTGGCCGCTGGTGCGGGAAAAGTCATGTATGCCGGGAGCGGAATCCGTGGTTATGGTAATCTTGTTATCGTGAAGCACAGTAATAGCTTGTTGTCGGCGTATGCGCATAACCGCAGCATCCTGGTGAAGGAAGGGCAGAACGTCAACAAAGGCCAGGCCATCGCCGAAATGGGCGATTCCGATGCCGACCGCGTGAAGCTGCACTTTGAAATCCGCCAGCAGGGCAAGCCTGTCGACCCATCGAAATTCCTGCCTAACCGTTAGGTAAAGCAATGACACACGCGCCGCACGATCAGCTGGACGATGACCCGGAACCGCCGGAAGACGTGGCGGACGAAGTCGTGACGGACGAGGCCGGCGAGCTCGATGGTATTGATGCCGTCGACGCGGGCGAGGGCGGCGAGGTGGCCAGCGTCAGCGTGCTGGTCGAAAGTGTCGATGAACTGAAAAAAGTGCTGGCGGCCGAACTGTCAACCGATACCACGCAGCACTATCTGAACCAGATCGGCACGCGGCCCCTGCTGACGGCGGCGCAAGAGGTGCATTATTCCACCCTGGCCAAGCAGGGCAATTTCGAAGCCCGGCAAACCATGATCGAGCACAACCTGCGCCTGGTTGTGTCGATTGCCAAGCATTACATCAACCGCGGCGTGGTCTTGCTCGACATGATCGAGGAGGGCAACATCGGCCTGATGCGGGCCATCGACAAGTTCGAGCCCGAACGCGGTTTCCGTTTTTCCACGTATGCCACCTGGTGGATACGCCAGAGCATCGAGCGCGCCATCATGAACCAGGCGCGCACGGTGCGCCTGCCCGTGCACATGGTGCGCGAACTGAACCAGATCCTGCGCGGTAAATACCACCTGGAAGCCCAGCATCACGATGGCAAGGATGCCACTGCGGAAGACATCGCCCACCTGGTGGGCCGTCCCGTGGAAGAGGTGCAGGATATCCTGGCCCTGTCCGAGCACGCCACCTCGCTCGACGCGCCGCTCGACAACGATCCGCAGTCGTCGCTGATGGACATGCTGCCCGGCGCCAGCGAAGACAGCCCCGACGCGCGCGCCGAGCACCATGAAATGACGGTGCTGGTGCGCGATTGGCTGACCAAGCTGCCCGACAAGCAGCGCGTGGTCATCATGCGCCGTTTCGGCCTCGACAACGACGATCCGGCCACCCTGGAAACCCTGGCCGAGGAAATGGGCGTGACGCGCGAAAGAGTGCGCCAGATCCAGCAGGAGGCGCTGATTAAGTTGAAGCGCGCCATGGCGGCGCGCGGCGTCGTGAGAGATTCCCTTTTGTAGGCCTCCCGGTCCGGCTGTTGCGGGCCTGCATCTGCTATCATACGCCCCGCTCGCGGCGCCTGACCTTCCCCCCCCCCATTCTTTCAAGTTCCAGCGCGGCCCTGCGTCCTGGCCCACTCTTACCTATTGATCGCTATGCAAGAAAATATCATCGAAATCAAATCGCTCGACATGGACGCCCGTGGCGTTGGCCATATTGAGAACGAAGACGGCTCGCCGGGCAAGGTCGTGTTTGTCGAAGGCGCATTGCCGGGCGAGCGCGTCAGCTTTGTGACGTTCAAGAAAAAGAAAAACTGGGAAATGGCCCGCATGACGGCGCTGCACCGCGAATCGTCGATGCGCGTGACACCCAAGTGCAAGCATTTCGACAATTGCGGCGGCTGCTCGATGCAGCACCTGGAACCGTCGGCGCAGGTGGCGATCAAGCAGCGCGTGCTGGAAGACAACTTGTGGCATATCGGCAAGGTGCGTCCGCAAAGCATCATGCGGCCCATGTATGGCCCGACCTGGGGCTACCGCTACCGCGCGCGCCTGTCGGTGCGCCACGTGAAGAAGAAAGACGCCGTGCTGGTGGGCTTCCACGAAAAGAAATCGGCCTTTGTCGCCGACATGGATAGCTGCGAGATCTTGCCGCCGCATATTTCGGCCATGCTGCTGCCCCTGCGCGCGCTGATCGGCTCGCTGTCCATCTTCGAGCAAATGCCGCAGATCGAGCTGGCCGTGGGCGAAGACGTGACCGCCATGGTCTTGCGCATCATGGCGCCGCTGACGCCGGATGACGAAACGAAATTGAAGGCCTTTGCCGACGAATACGGCGTGCAATGGTGGTTGCAGGTGAAAGGGCCGGAAACGGCCGTGCCGTTCTATCCGCTCGACAAGCAATTGCACTATCTGCTGCCGGAATTCGGCGTCAAGATGCCGTTCAAGCCCGTCGATTTTACGCAAGTGAACCATCACATCAACCGCGTGCTGGTGTCGAAGGCCCTGCGTTTGCTGGAAGTGCAGCCGACGGACCGCGTGGCCGACCTGTTCTGTGGCCTGGGCAATTTCACCTTGCCGCTGGCCACGCAAGGCAGCGCAGTGGTGGGCATCGAAGGCAGCACCACGCTGACGGAGCGGGCGCTGGAAAACGCGCTGGCCAATGGCCTGGCGGAAAAAACCTCATTCTCGACGCGTAACCTGTTCGAAGTGACGACGGACGACCTGATCGCGCTGGGCAAGTTCGACCGCATCCTGGTCGACCCGCCACGCGATGGCGCCATGGCCCTGTGCCAGGCATTGGTCGGCTTGTCGCAAGTGCGTCCCGACATGCTGCCGAAACGTATTGTCTACGTGTCGTGCAGCCCGTCGACCCTGGCGCGCGATGCCGGCATCCTGGCGCTGGAAGCGGGCTATGTGCTGAGCAAGGCGGGCGTGGTGAACATGTTCCCGCATACCTCGCACGTGGAATCGATGGCGGTCTTTGATTTGCCTCAATAAGTCTGCCTGGCGCGGCGGGTGGCCAGGCAGGCACCCGCCGCTGCCGTATTCAACGGCACGGCACGCTACCGCAATACCACTTACAGCGTGTTATAAAACTGGTCTGTCTTTTCCTGTTCCAGCGTCTTTTTTCATCCTCTCTCTGCCGTTTTTTTGATTGTCCAGTAGGACAACGCGCCGTCTACCTGTACTGCTGCGCTTTCTGCACGAAGTGGTATTGCCCACTTTGAGGCCACTTCAAAACCACTTGACCGCCTATTTTTTCAGCAGCATGCTGTTCTTGCAGCTGCAAAAAAACAAAATCACAGGGTAGCTTTTTATTGAAGCAGAGTGGTATTTCCGCAAACCTGAACAGGAGACAGCGTGGAAAATTTAATACTCAAAAAAACGATCAGGAACATGATGGTATGTCTGGCCAGCGGTGGCGTGCTGGCGGCATGCGGTGGTGGCGGCGACGCCAGCGCACCGGGTGGCTCGCAATTGCTGGCGGCCAGCACGGTAGTCGCCTGCGTGCCATGGCAAGAGGGCGGCACCTACACTGCCGGCACGGTGGTCACTTACCTGGGCGCCAACTACACGGCCCTGGTGACGCAGACCGATCACGTGGGCTCGGGTTGGAACCCCGTCTCCACGCCTAGCCTGTGGAGCGCCGGCGGCACCTGCGATGGCGGCACCACGCCGACCCCGACACCGACACCGACGCCCACCCCAACACCAACGCCGACCCCGACACCGGTGCCGACGCCGAACCCGACGCCCACCCCGACGCCGCCCCCAACCGGCGGCACCTGCGCGCTGGCGTGGGTGGCGGGCACGGCTTACAGCGCGGGCGCCACCGTCAGCTATGCAGGCACGAATTACCGTGCCAACTACTGGACGCAGGGCGACAACCCGTCGACCAGCAGCGGCGCCGCGGGCACGGGCAAGCCATGGACCAGCCAGGAGATCTGCAGCATCACGCCAACGCCAACCCCAACCCCAACCCCAACCCCAACCCCAACACCTACTCCGACTCCGACTCCGACACCTACTCCGACCCCGACACCGACGCCAACGCCAACGCCAACGGGCCGCGAAGTGGGTTCGTACTTCGCGCAGTGGGGCGTGTATGGCCGCGACTATGAAGTGGCGAACGTGCATTCCAGCGGCGTTGCCGACAAGTTGACCTTCATCAACTACGCTTTCGGCAACATCTATCCGAAAAACGGCGGTTATGAGTGCGGCATGATCACCAAGGCCGAACCGGGCGCGACGAATCCGAATTCGCCGGACGCGGGCACGGGCGGCGATGCCGAGGCCGACTACATCCGCACGCCGAAGCGCACTGTCGATGGCCAGGCCATCCCGTGGGACGCTCCCCTGTCGGGCAACTTCCTGCAACTGAGAAAGCTGAAGGCGGCGCATCCGAACCTGAAACTGTTCATCTCGCTGGGCGGCTGGAGCTGGTCGAAGAATTTCTCTGTCGGTTCCGCCACGGACGCCCTGCGCAAACAGATGGTGCGCTCCTGCATCGATATTTACATCAAAGGCAATTTGCCGGTGCAGGGCGGGCGCGGCGGCGTGGGGGCGGCGGCCAACATCTTTGACGGCATCGACATCGACTGGGAATATCCGGTGGGCGGCGGCCAGCCGTACAACACGGTCAGCCCCAACGACAAGCGCAACTTCACCTTGCTGATGGCGGAATTCCGCAGCCAGCTCGATGCGCTCGGTGCCGCCAACGGCAAGCGCTACCTGTTGACGGCGGCCGTCGGTGCCGGCAAGGACAAGATCGACAACACGGAACCGGCCCTGTACTCCCAGTACATGGATTGGATCAACCTGATGACCTACGACTTCCACGGCGGGTGGGAAAACAGCACCAACTTCAACGCCCAGCTGTATGCCGACCCCGCCGATCCGTCGACGGGCATGGCACGCGAATACGTGGGCGACAAGGCGGTGCAGTACATGATTGCCGCCGGCGTGCCGCGCGACAAGCTGCTGCTGGGCATACCGTTCTATGGCCGCGGCTGGACGGGCGTGGCGCCGGGACCGAACGGCGATGGCCTGTACCAGGCGGCCACGGGTACGGCGCCAGGCACGTATGAGTCGGGCATCGAGGACTATAAAATCCTCGTCGCCAAGACCGGCACGCGCTACTACCATCCCGTGACCAAGCAGCTGTACCTGTACACGGGCGCGGGCGGCCAGTGGTGGAGCTATGACGATCCGACCGTCATCGGCACCAAGGTGAAATATGTCAAGGACCAGGGCTTGCGCGGCGCGTTCTCGTGGGAACTCGATGGCGACGCGAATGGCGTGCTGGCGACGGAGGTGTGGAAGGTACGCTAACCGCGTGCTAGCGTAGGAGGATGCGGCCGGGCGGCACACGCTGCCCGGCCGCTTGTTCGCATAAAAATCAGGAGACGGGCGATGGCGGCGGTATCGACATTGGAAATGAAACAGCTGGAACAGGAGCTGAGCCGCGAGTGGCGCAGCTGGATCGCGGAAAACCTCATGCTGGGCAGTCATCCGTCGGCGCTGATGCCTGTGCTGCAACAGGCCGGCATCGCGGAAAGCCTGGCGCGCCGCGAAGTGGAGCGGGCGCTGCACAGCCCCTACCTGGCGGGCGCCGTGCGCCTGTCGAACCGCCTGGCCAAGCGTGACTGGGTGATCGACATCCAGCGCAAGCTGAACCAGCTGCGTTCCCCGGAAATTCCCCGCCGCGACAAGCTGTCCGCGCAAGCGTTTCTGGACGAATACTATTCCACCAACCAGCCCGTGATCATCACTGGCATGCTGGACGACTGGCCTGCCATGGCCAAGTGGAGTCCGGCCTATTTCCGCGAGCACTACGCGCAGCGCGAGGTGGAGGTGCAGTTCGGCCGCGAAGCGGACGCGCAATACGAGATGAACAGCGTGGCGCACAAGCGCAAGATGGCCTTTGGCGAGTACGCCAGCCTGGTCGAGAGCAGCGGCACGACCAACGATTTTTACATGACGGCGAACAACAATTCGCAGAACCAGCAAGCCTTGCGCGAGCTGTGGGGCGATATCGGCCAGCTGCCCGAATACCTGGAGCAGAGTGGGGGGCCCACGGGCTTCCTGTGGTTTGGCCCGGCCGGCACGGTGACGCCATTCCACCACGACCTGACGAACAACTTCATGGCGCAGGTAAAAGGGCGCAAGCGCCTGCGCATCATGGCCGCCTGCGAGGTGGCGCGCGTGTACAACCAGCGCCACTGTTTTACCCCCGTCGACGGGCGCGACATCGACTTGCAGCGCTATCCGCTGATGGCTGACGTGCAGATGCGCGAATGCGTGCTGGCACCGGGCGAAATCCTGTTTTTGCCCGTCGGCTGCTGGCATTTCGTCGAGGCGTTGGATATTTCCCTCACAGTTGCCTTTACCAATTTCAAATGGGATAACGATTTTTACAGCAAGTATCCCTCGAATCACGACTTTTGATCGCGCTGCCGAATGGCGCGAACCTGCCGCGAACAGCCGCCGTACAGGCGGCTTTTTTCATGCTTCAGAGCGTTTCATGCGAAAAATATCTCCACAAAATATTTCACTAAAATAACTTTAGAGCAAAATTTTTGATATGAATGGCCATGATGTTTCATTATCCAGATGTAGATGAGGGGTAGATAATTTTATTGCTGGTGCGCCGCCGGGCCGTTGAGTGAACGTGCCGGCGCGCGCCAGCACCGACAACCATCTGGAGGCGGCAGGGCATGAACACGCAGCAAACGACACAAGCAGCTATGCAGTTACAGCAAACACCCGCACTCAGGCTCGACACGCGGCTGACCCGCGAAGCGGCCGAATTGCTGGCCAGGGCCGGCATCCATTTGAATGGCCGCGCCGCCTGGGACATGCAGCTGCGCAAACCGGGCGTGCCTGAACGGGCTCTCGCCAGCGGCAACCTGGGCCTGGGCGAAGCGTACATGGATGGCGACTGGGATGCGAACAAGCTCGATGAATTCTTTTGCCACCTGCTGCGCGCCAGGGTGGCCGACGATGTGCGTCCCATGCGCCTCGCCTTCCATGCGCTGACTGCGCGCCTGTTCAACCTGCAGACGGAGCGCCGCGCCTGGATGGTGGGCAAGGAGCACTACGACCTGGGTAACGCCTTCTATGCGGCCATGCTCGATCCGCGCATGACCTATACCTGCGGCTACTGGAAGGATGCGGCCAACCTGGCCGAGGCGCAGGAAGCCAAGCTCGATTTGATCTGCCGCAAGCTCAGGCTGGAACCAGGCATGCGCGTGCTCGACATCGGCTGCGGCTGGGGCAGCTTCATGCGTTATGCCGTCGAAAAATACCAGGTGCGATGCGTGGGCGTGACCATCTCGAAAGAGCAAGTCGCGTACGCGCGCGGCATGCCGGGCGGAGAGCAGCTGGACTTCCGCCTGCAGGATTACCGCGACACGGATGAAAAATTCGACCGCATCGTCAGCATCGGCATGTTCGAGCACGTGGGCCACAAGAACCACTGCGCCTTCATGGAAGTGGCGCACCGCTGCCTGGAAGACGACGGCCTGTTCCTGCTGCATACCATCGGCAAGAACAAGCGCCATTCCACCTGCGACCCGTGGATCGACAAATACATCTTCCCGAATGGCGATCTGCCGTCGATCGGCCAGATCGGCGACGCCATGGACGATCTGTTCGTGGCCGAGGACTTGCACAACTTCGGCGCCGACTACGACAAGACCCTGATGGCCTGGCATGCGAATGTCGAGCAGGCGTGGCCGCAGTTCTCCGCCCAGCTGGGCGAGCGCTTCCACCGCATGTGGTCGTACTATTTGCTGTCCTGCGCGGGCGCCTTCCGCGCGCGCGACCTGCAGCTGTGGCAATGGGTCTTGTCGAAGCAGGGCGTGCTGGGAGGGTATGAGCGTGTCAGCTGATATCATGGCTTGATGGATATCAATCAAGCGCGTACCTTCCTGGAAGTGGCTTCCTGCGGCAGTTTCATCATGGCGGCTGAACGCATGCACGTGACGCAGACTGCCGTCAGCGCCCGCATCCGCACCCTCGAGCAGCAGCTGGGGCGCCAGCTTTTCGTGCGCAACAAGGCGGGCGCCCGCCTGACGTCGGCCGGCGAGCGCTTCATGCGCCATGCAGCCACCATGGTGCAGGTGTGGGAACGGGCGCGCCAGCAGGTAGCCCTGCCGCCGGGGCGCAATGACGCCGTCAGCATCGGCTGCGAACTGAGCCTGTGGCAGCCGCTGCTGGGCGACTGGCTGATACGCATGAGCCGCGATTGCCCCGAGATCGCCTTGCGCGCAGAAGTCGACAGTCCCGCGCGCCTGCTCGACGCCGTGCACGACGGTTCGCTCGACCTGGCTGTGCTGTACAACCCGCCGCAGCGCCCGGGCCTGGCCAGCGAGCTGCTGGCCGAGGAAAAGCTGGTGATGGTGACCACGCGCGCCGACGGGCAGATGCATGCCGATACGTATGTGTATGTGGACTGGGGACCCAGCTTCGCGGCCAATCACCAGGCGACCTACCCGGAGTTGAGCAGCCCGCCCGTCTCGATTTCGCTGGGACCGCTGGCCCTCGTGTACCTGCTGGACGTGGGCGGCACCAGTTACTTTCGCATCGGCTCTGCCCAGCCCTACCTCGATGCGGGCCTCTTGCACCGTGTGCGCGACGCGCCCGAATTCTCGCATTCCGCCTATGCCGTCTACGCGGCCCAGCGCGATAACCCCACCCTGGACCGTGCCCGCGCCTGCCTGCTGGAGGTGGCGGAGAAGATCAAGTGATGTGGCAGACGTAAAAAAGCCGACCCGAGGGTCGGCTTTTTGCTTTCCTAATCGCAGTGATTAGTCGCGGCTGCCGCCGGCGAAGCCCAGCAGGGAGAGCAGGCTGGTGAAGATGTTGTACACGTCCAGGTAGATGCGCAGGGTGGCCGAGATGTAGTTGGTCTCGCCGCCGTTGATGATTTGCTGCACGTCATACAGGATGTAGGCCGAAAAGATGGCGATGGCGACCATGGAAATCACGATCGACAGTGCCGACAGGCCCAGGAAAATGTTCGCCACCGATGCCAGGATCAGCACGATCACGCCGGCGAACAGCCATTTGCCCATGGCCGAGAAGTCGCGCTTCGACACCGTGGCAATCGTCGCCATCACGGCAAGAATGGTGGCCGTGCCGCCGAACGCCGTCATGATCAGCATGCCGCCGTTCGAGTAGCCGAGCGTGCGCGTCAGGATAGGCGTGAGCATCAAGCCCATGAAGAAGGTAAAGCCCAGCAGGACGGCGACGCCGAGGCCCGAGTTCTTGGTTTTTTCAATCGCGTACATGAAGCCGAATGCGACGGCCATGAAGATGATGAAGCCCATGCCGCCGGTCAGCATCGGCAAATGCATTTGCACGCCGATGAAGGCGCCCAGCACGGTCGGTATCATGGACAGTGCCAGCAGCCAGTAAGTGTTGCGCAAGACCTGATGGCGGACTTGCTGCATGCCCCCCGACAGGTCAAAGGTGCGTTGCATGTTCTGATTCATATTGCCTCCGTGTTGTCAATTCAAATTACTGCTTTACCCAAGGATAGCATGAGGGCCGGAATTTGCCAAAAAAGCAGCTTAAGATTTCATTAAACTCAAGCGGCAGGGAAGGATGCCCCCTGCCTGTCTGGGTGATATGGGGTGGAGTATGGTAAAATCAAAGGTTGATTGAGTTATCAATTTACCGTTTTAAACCTTACTTTTTATTGGAGTTTTCACACATGGCAATCGAACGCACCCTGTCGATCATCAAACCAGACGCAGTTGCAAAAAACGTAATCGGTCAAATCTACACCCGTTTTGAAAACGCTGGCCTGAAAATCGTTGCAGCACGCATGACCCAACTGTCGCGCGAACAAGCTGAAGGCTTCTACGCAGCGCACAAAGAACGCGGCTTCTTCAAGGATCTGGTCGACTTCATGGTTTCCGGTCCCGTCATGATCCAAGCCCTGGAAGGCGAAAACGCCGTTCTGGCCCACCGTGACCTGATGGGCGCGACCGATCCGAAGAAAGCAGAAAAAGGCACGATCCGCGCCGATTTCGCCGATTCGATCGACGCTAACGCCGTACACGGTTCCGACGCTGTCGAAGCTGCTAAAGTGGAAATCGCTTACTTCTTCCCAGAACTGAAGGCTTAATTGCCTTAGATAACGTTATTTCCTGGCGTTATCTGTGAAATAACTTATTACCCCCTGTTCCCGCTGCGCTGTGGTGGCTTTGACCTCCTGATGCGCGCGGGGACGGATTTTTAGAATAGACATGATCATGAATACGACGACCCTCACCAACTTGCTGGACCTCGATCCCGCGCAACTCATCGCCTACTGCGCCGAGTTGGGAGAGAAACCGTTTCGTGCGAAACAATTGCAACGCTGGATACACCAGTTCGGCGCCTCCGACTTCGACGCCATGACGGACCTGGCCAAGTCGCTGCGCGACAAGCTGGCCACGCGCGCCGAAGTGCGCGCCCCGGCCATCATCAGCGACCACACGTCGACGGACGGCACGCGCAAGTGGCTGGTCGACGTGGGCAATGGCAATGCCGTGGAAACCGTGTTCATTCCGGAAGAAAACCGCGGTACCCTGTGCATCTCGACCCAGGCCGGCTGCGCCGTGAACTGCCGTTTCTGCTCGACGGGCAAGCAAGGCTTCAACCGCAACCTGACCGTGGGCGAGATCATCGGCCAGCTGTGGATGGCCGAATTTGAATTGCGCCGCACCAAGGGCATCGAGCCGGGCCCGAAAGGCGAGCGCCAGATCACCAACGTGGTGATGATGGGCATGGGCGAACCCCTGCTGAACTTTGAGCCGACCGTCACGGCCCTGAAATTGATGCTCGACGACAACGCCTATGGCCTGTCGCGCCGCCGCGTGACCCTGTCGACCTCGGGCGTGGTACCGATGATGGACAAGCTGTCGCAGGAAGTGCCGGTGGCCCTGGCCGTCTCGCTGCACGCCTCGAACGATGCGCTGCGCGACGGTTTGATTCCCCTGAACAAGAAATACCCGTTGAAGGAATTGATGGCGGCCTGCAAGCGCTACCTGGAATTTGCGCCACGCGATTTCATTACCTTCGAGTACTGCATGCTCGATGGCGTCAACGACAGCGACGAGCACGCGCGCGAACTGCTGGCGCTGGTGCAAGACCGCGAGTTCGGCGTGAACTGCAAGTTCAACCTGATTCCCTTCAATCCCTTCCCCGAGTCGGGCTTGTTCCGCTCGAAAAATCCGCGCATCAAGGCGTTTGCCCAGGTACTCATGGACGGCGGCATCATCACCACCGTGCGCAAGACGCGCGGCGACGATATCGATGCGGCTTGCGGCCAGCTGGCCGGCGAAGTCAAGGACCGCACGCGGGTGCAGGAACGCATGGAAAAGATGACTGAGTATCAACAGAAATTTGGCGCCAATTTCGGCAAGATCGTGGAGATCCGCTCCTGATGAGGGAAGGCATGGCTTACCAACGCTCGCTCGCTGTGGCCGCTGTCTGCCTGGCTGTGCTGCTGGTCGGCTGTGCTTCTGCTTCTTCCGCAAGCCGCGTCACGGCCGTTGGCCAGGACAAGCAGGCAAGCGCCGATGAGCGCGCTGCGCTGCGCCTGCAGCTGGCCAGCGCGTATTATGCGCAAGGCCAGCTCGACGTGGCCCTGGCGGAAGCGGAGCAAGCCGTGCAGCTGGCGCCAAACGATGCGCAGGCCTATGGCGTGCGTGCCCTGATCCTGGCGGCCCGGCGGCAAACTGTGCCTGCCGAGAAAGATTTCCTTTACGCTTTGCGCCTTGCGCCCCACAATCCTGAGTTGAGCAATAATTACGGCCTGTTTTTGTGCCAGACGGGACGCGCCGCGCAATCGCTGGCGTATTTCGATGCGGCGCTGGCGGATGCAGCGTATGTGTCGCCGGAAAAAGCGCTCAACAATGGGGGCGCTTGCAGCCTGGCCCTGCATGATTACCCGCGTGCCGGCGCGTACTTGATGCGCGCGGTACGGATCGCACCGGACGTGGCAGTAACGAATGCCGGCCTGGTGCGTGTGTATTACCAACAGCAAGACTACCGGCAAGCGGCTTATTATCTGCAGCGGCTCGGTAAGATGGCAACAATGGAGAGCCAGACGGCCGATGTGCTGTGGCTCGGGATCAAGGTGCAGCATAAGCTCGGGGATGCGGGTGCGGAAGCTGGCCTGGGGGCGCATTTGCGCAACCACCATTCCGGCTCCCCCGAATATGCTGCTTATCAAAATGGGGCGTTTGATGAGTGAGACAGGGATACCAATGAATTCAGAGTGGGCAGAAACGCCTCAGCAGCAGCCCCAGGGCAATCTGGCGTTGGCAGGCGCACAGTTGAAGGCGCAGCGCGAAGCGCTGGGCTGGCCGGTGGAACAGGTGGCAGACCAGCTCAAGCTGGCGCCACGCCAGGTGATCGCGCTGGAAGCGGGCGACATGGCGGCCTTGCCGAACGTGGCCGTGGTGCGCGGTTTCGTGCGCGCCTATGCCAAGGTGGTCAAGCTCGACGCGGCACCGCTGGTAGCCATGATCGAAGTGCATCCGGCGCCGGCGCAAGACCCGGCTGTCGCGCCCGTGCGGCGCGAGATTTCCGCCACCTTCTCCGAATCGCGCTTTCCGTCGATGACGCAGCGTTCGTCGAACCAGACTCCCCTCTGGATCGCCGGTGCCGTGGTCGTGGTCGTGGCTGCCGCTTTTGGTGCGTACAAGCTGGGCTATGTGCCGGCCAGCCTGCTGGCGCAAGCCGACAAGGAAGCCGTGCATCCGAACGTGGTTGGCCCCGTGGAGACGACCCTGGTCAAGCCGGGGCAGGATCTGTCGCCCGTGCAGACGCCGTCCGTGCCGCTGATCTCCGTGCCGCCGCCTCCTGGCAACGACACGCAGACGGGTGCGCCGGCCGCGTCCGCGCCGGCAGCCGCGCCAGTCGCGACGCCAGCGGCGGCGGCCGTCACGCCGCCTGCAGCGGCCGTGGTCTCGAATGCGCTGGTGTTGAAGGTGGAGCAGGATTCCTGGGTCGAGATTCGCCGTCCTGGCGCCGCGCCGCTGATTTCGCGCATGGTCAAGGCTGGCAGCACGGAAACGTTTGATATCACGGGACCGGCTACCCTGGTGGTAGGCAAGCCGGCTGCCGTGCAGGCAACCTTGCGCGGCGCCAAGCTGGATTTGCCGACTGTGGCGGGCGGCACGATCTCACGCGTTAATATCAAATAAGCATCAAACAAGTATCCAATAACTCACAAGACACTATTATGGCTACCTCGAAAACAGCGATCGGCTCCGGTCCTTCCGGCCGGCGCGACAGCCGCAAAGTGCTGATCGCGCACGGCCAGCGCCAGATCTGGGTGGGCGGCGACGCCCCCGTGGTGGTGCAGTCGATGACGAACACGGATACGGCCGACGCCATCGGCACGGCGATCCAGATCAAGGAACTGGCGCGTGCCGGTTCGGAACTGGTGCGCCTGACGGTGGACCGTCCGGAAGCGGCTGCGGCCGTGCCGTATATCCGCGAGCAGCTCGACAAGATGGACATCGACGTGCCGCTGGTGGGCGATTTCCATTACAACGGCCATACCCTGCTCAACGATTACCCCGATTGCGCGCGCGCGCTGTCGAAGTACCGCATCAATCCCGGTAATGTGGGCAAGGGCGCCAAGCGCGACACGCAATTTGCGCAAATGATCGAAGCGGCGTGCAAGTACGACAAGCCGGTGCGCATCGGCGTGAACTGGGGCAGCCTCGATCAAGCCTTGCTGGCGCGCATCATGGATGAAAACGCGGGCCGCGCCGAACCGTGGCCGGCGCAAGCGGTCATGTATGAAGCGCTGGTGACGTCGGCGATTGAAAACGCCGTGCGCGCCGAAGAACTGGGCCTGGCTCGCGACAAGATCATCCTGTCGTGCAAGGTTTCGGGCGTGCAGGACCTGATCGCCGTGTACCGCGAACTGGCGCAGCGCTGCGACTATCCGCTGCATCTGGGCCTGACAGAAGCGGGCATGGGCAGCAAGGGCATCGTGGCGTCCACCGCGGCCCTGTCCGTGCTGCTGCAAGAGGGCATTGGCGACACCATCCGCATTTCGCTTACGCCCGAGCCGGGTGGCGACCGCACGCGCGAAGTCATCGTCGGCCAGGAAATTTTGCAAACCATGGGCTTGCGCAAGTTCGCGCCCATGGTGATTGCCTGCCCGGGTTGCGGGCGCACGACGTCGACCACCTTCCAGGAATTGGCCGACAACATCCAGACGTATCTGCGCGAGCAAATGCCGGAATGGAAGAAATCGTATCCGGGCGTGGAAGCGATGAACGTGGCCGTCATGGGCTGCATCGTCAACGGTCCCGGCGAATCGAAGCATGCGAACATCGGCATCAGCCTGCCCGGCACGGGCGAGTCGCCGGCCGCGCCCGTGTTTGTCGATGGCGAAAAAGTCGTCACCCTGCGCGGCGAACGCATCGTCGAGGAATTCCAGGACATCGTCTTGAAGTATGTAAAGAGTCACTACGGCGTAGCTGGGGTTTCGAGTGACATGTCGCTCGCCAGCGTAGCGGTCTAGGCTTGCAAGCCTGGATTCCTTAATACGCCCAAAATTGAACAGCAATCGTAGCTAACAAAAGTAGATACTATGTCCGAAAATAAAAAAGCAGAGAAAATTACAGGCGTGAAAGGCATGAACGACGTGCTGCCCGCCGACGCCCCGCTGTGGGAGTTGTTTGAAAATACGGCGCAATCCGTGTTGCAAAGCTACGGCTTCCAGCAAATCCGTACGCCGATCGTGGAAGAAACGAAATTGTTCGCGCGCGCCATCGGCGCCGTGACCGATATCGTGGAAAAGGAAATGTATTCGTTCACCGATTCGATGAACGGCGACAACCTGACCCTGCGCCCTGAAGGCACGGCTGGCGTGGTGCGCGCCGTGGTCGAGCACAACCTCGTCTACGAAGGCCCGAAACGCCTGTGGTACAAGGGCCAGATGTTCCGCCATGAGCGCCCGCAAAAAGGCCGCTATCGCCAGTTCCATCAGTTTGGCGTGGAAGCCATCGGTTTCACGGGCCCGGATATCGACGCCGAGATCATCATGCTGTCGCGTCGCCTGTGGGATGACCTGGGCCTGGAAGGCATCCGCCTGGAATTGAATTCAATCGGTGACGCGGACGAGCGCCTGCGCCACCGCGCCGACCTGATCGCCTACCTGGAAAGCCACAGCGAGCTGCTCGATGAAGAAGCCAAGCGCCGCCTGCACAGCAATCCGCTGCGCATCCTCGATACCAAGAACCCTGCCATGCAGGACCTGGTCAATGGCGCGCCGAAGCTGCTGGACTACCTGGGCGAGGAATCGCTGGCCCACTTCCACGGCGTGCAGAAGATCTTGAACCACAACAATATTCCCTTCACCATCAATCCACGCCTGGTGCGCGGCCTCGATTACTACAACCGCACGGTGTTCGAGTGGGTCAGCGACAAGCTGGGCGCGCAAGGCACGGTGTGTGCCGGTGGCCGCTATGATGGCATGGTGGAAATGTTTGGCGGCAAATCGACGCCAGCCGTCGGTTTCGGCATGGGCGTCGAGCGCCTGGTGCTGCTGATGAAGGACGCGGCCGAGCCGGAGCAACCGGCCCAGTGCGACGTCTACCTGGTGCACCAGGGCGAGCAGGCAGGCTTGCAAGCCTTCGTGCTGGCCGAGCGGATTCGCGATGCAGGCCTCGACGTTGTGCTACATTGCGCAGCGAGCAACGGCGGTGGCAGCTTCAAGACGCAAATGAAAAAGGCCGATGCCAGCGGCGCGGCGTTTGCCGTGATCATGGGCGACGATGAAATCGCCAACAATGTCGCCACGGTGAAAGCCATGCGCGAGGCCGATGCTGGCGCGCAACAAAATACGGTACCGTTCGACGATGTCGTCGATTACGTGGTGGACCAGATCATCGGCGACCACGATTGCGGTCACGACCACGGTCCTGGCGGCCATGTGCATCACCACCATTGATTTGAAGTAAGACCGTACTACCCTCGATCAACTACTCATTAAAACTGACGACCCATGGCATACGATCACGAAGAACAAGAACAACTGGCAACCCTCAAGGCCTGGTGGCAGCGCAATGGCAATCTGACCTCCTGGGTCCTGATCGTGGCGCTGGCAGGCTATAGCGGCTGGGCTGGCTGGCAGTACTACCAGCGCACGCAGGCTGCGCAAGCGGGCCAGCTGTACGACGAACTGCAAAACGCCATCGCCGCCAAGGACACCGCCAAGGTGATGCGTGCGGCCGGCGACATGCAATCGCGTTTCAGCGGCACGGCGTATGCGCAGATGAGCGCCCTGGCCGCGGCCAAGGTGGCGTTCGATGCGAATGACCTGAAAACGGCCAAGACCCAGCTGCAATGGGTGGCCGAGCACGGTACGGAAGAGTACAAGGCCATCGCCAAGCTGCGCCTGGCGGGTGTCCTGCTGGACGAAAAAGCCTACGATGAAGCGTTGAAAGTGCTGGCGACGGCCAGCGTGGCGCAATTTGCCGGCGCCGTGGCCGACCGCAAGGGCGATATCCTGGTGGCGCAAAACAAGCTGGCCGATGCACGCACGGCCTACCTGGCCGCGCTGGCCGCGACGGACAAGAACAATCCAGGTCGTCAATTGATCCAGGTCAAACTGGAAGCGATTGGCGGTACGGTACCGGAAGACAAGGCCAAGGCTGACAAGGCCGCCGCCTGACAGGAACACTGATGGTTCGGCCATGCGGCGTTTGGCGCCGCCTGTCATGCCCTTACAAGTACAAGAAAAAGGTTGGATAACACTTATGCGTGTCACTGAAAAGCTGGTAGCTGCAAGTCTGTTGGCCCTGATGGCCGGTTGCTCGTCCTGGAACCCGTTTGCCTCGAAAGATCCGAAAGTCGAACCGGCCAAGCTGGTGGAGTTAAAATCGAGCCTTGCCGTGCGCGACGCCTGGAAGTATTCGATCGGCAAGGCCGGCGTGTACGCCTTTACGCCTGCGCTGGCCGGCAACAGCCTGTACGTGGTCAATGCCGATGGCGCGCTGGCGCGCCTGGATGCGGCCAGCGGCCGTGAAACGTGGCGCATCAAGGCCGGCAGCGACATCACCTCCAGCGCCGGCAGCGATGGCGCGCTGGTGGTCGTGGGCGCCGCCAAGGGCGCCGTGCTGGCCTTTGATGCCGATGGCAAGCAACTGTGGAAGGCGCAGGCGTCCAGCGAAGTGCTGACCCCGCCTGTCGTCGGGCAGGGCGTGGTCGTGGTGCGCAGCGTGGACAACCGCATCGTCGGCTTCGATGCCAAGACGGGCGAGCGCAAGTGGACGGTGCAGCGCGCTACGCCGGCACTGACCTTGCGCAATGCGCCGGGCATGGTGCTGGGCGGCGCGAATGTCTATGTGGCCCAGCCGGGCGGCAAGCTGCTGGCACTGACGGCCGCCACCGGTGTGGTACGCTGGGAGATCGTCGTCAGCGAACCGCGTGGCGCCACTGAACTGGAGCGCGTCTCCGACATCGCCGGCACGCCGGTGGTGTTCGAAGGCGAAGTGTGCGCCGTCACGTACCAGGGCAAGGCGGGCTGCTTCGATGCAGCCACGGGCGTGCCGCGCTGGACCAAGCCGATCTCGTCCGATGTGGGCGTGGCCGTCGACCAGCGTTTCGTATTTGCCGCCGACGCCCAGGGCGCCGTGGTGGCGTTCAGCCGCGAAGGCGGCCAGAGCGCCTGGAAGAATGAGGCGCTGGCGCGCCGCCGCCTGTCGACGCCGGCCTCCTTTGGTCGCAGCGTCGCCGTCGGTGACTATCAAGGTTATATCCACTTCCTGTCACGGGAAGATGGCGCATTAATAGGTCGTTTCAGTACCGACGGTAGCCCGATTGTTTCGGCTCCCGTTGTTGCCGGTTCGAATTTGATTTTTCAAACCCAATCAGGGACAGTGACCGCTCTCGCGGTCGAGTAATACAATGAAGCCGGTAATTGCACTAGTAGGTCGACCCAATGTTGGGAAATCGACTTTATTCAATCGTCTGACCCGCTCGCGCGATGCGCTGGTGGCGGATTTGCCTGGGTTGACGCGCGATCGTCACTATGGCGAAGGCCGTGTCGGCGAACGTCCCTTCCTGGTCATCGATACGGGTGGTTTCGAACCCGTCGCCAAGGAAGGCATCATGCACCAGATGGCACTGCAGACCAAGCAGGCCGTGGCCGAGGCCGACGTGGTGGTCTTCATCGTGGACGGCCGCCAAGGCCTGACCCCGCATGACAAGACCATCGTCGACTTCCTGCGCAAGAGCGGTCGCCCGGTCTTGTTGGTGGTCAATAAAAGCGAAGGCATGCGCTACACGGCCGTCGTGTCCGAATTCTATGAATTGGGCATGGGCGATCCGTATGCGATCTCGTCGGCGCACGGCGACGGCGTCAACGACCTCGTCGAAGTGATGCTGGACCTGGCCTTCGCGCAGCGTCCGGATGAGCCTGAAGAGCTGGAAAAGACCGACCGCGGCATCAAGATTGCCCTCGTCGGCCGTCCGAACGTGGGCAAGTCGACGCTCATCAACACCCTGCTGGGCGAAGAGCGCGTGATCGCCTTCGACATGCCGGGTACGACGCGCGACTCGATCGAGATCCCGTTCGAGCGCGATGGCCAGCAATACACCTTGATCGACACGGCCGGTATCCGCCGCCGCGGCAAGGTGTTTGAAGCGATCGAGAAATTCTCGGTGGTGAAAACCCTGCAGTCAATTTCCGAAGCCAACGTGGTGGTGCTGATGCTCGACGCGCAGCAGGATATTTCAGAGCAAGACGCGCATATCGCCGGCTTCATCCTGGAATCGGGCCGCGCGCTGGTGGTGGCCGTGAATAAATGGGATGGTTTGCAATCGCACGAACGCGACGAGATCAAGATCGATATCGACCGCAAGCTCGATTTCCTGTCGTTCGCGCAGATGCATTTCATTTCGGCGCTGAAGGGCACCAACATCGCTCCACTGATGAAGTCGCTCAACGCCGCGTATGCGGCCGCCATGTGCGACCTGTCGACGCCGAAACTGACGCGCGCCCTGATCGAGGCCGTGGAGAAGCAAGAGCCGCGCCGCAAGGGCTCGATCCGTCCGAAGCTGCGCTATGCCCACCAGGGCGGCATGAACCCGCCTGTGATCGTCATTCACGGCAATGCGCTCGACGCTGTTGGCGATCCCTACAAGCGCTATCTGGAAAAACATTTCCGCGATACGTTTGCCTTGGTCGGCACGCCGCTGCGCATCGAACTGCGCACGGGTAAAAACCCGTTTGCACGCACGCCGAGCAAGTAATGATTTAACAGCTGGATTAAGTGGATATTAAGGCGCCGCAGAGATAATGCGGCGCCGACAGCCAATTTGATGGCTCTTGCACGAAATGAAAGTGTTAATGCGCCATGCGCGACAGCGATCGTGAAAACAGGTTACAGTAGCTATGACGCATCTTTCTTTCTATGAAAGGTGTGAGAGCACTTGAAATCAAGCGAGTCGCCTCCAATTCTTACACAACAACATAAACAACGGAGCTGTTATGAGCAACAAAGGGCAACTGTTACAAGACCCATTCCTCAATGCATTACGCAAAGAGCATGTTCCTGTCTCGATCTACCTGGTCAATGGCATTAAATTGCAGGGCCATATCGAATCGTTCGATCAATATGTCGTATTGCTGCGCAATACGGTGACACAGATGGTGTACAAGCATGCCATCTCGACAGTGGTACCGGCCCGTGCCGTCAATCTCAATATTGAACCTGAAGCGGAGTAAAGCGTTGAGCTTGACGGCCCAGCGCCTTTCACCCGCCATCGCCCCCGTCCGCGCCAGCGGCGCTGATGCGTTTGCATCGGCGTCGGCGTCCGCCGCAACTTATCTGATGCCATCATGCGCGCGGCACTAGTCGGGGTTGACTTCGGTCACAGCGACTTCGCCGCCAGCATGGAGGAACTCATGCTGTTGTCGCGTTCGGCTGGTGCAGATCCGATTTCCACCATCACGGCCAAGCGTTCCAGTCCCGATTCCGCGTATTTCGTCGGCAGCGGCAAGGCCGATGAAATTGGCGACGTCGTCGTCAACGATGGTCTGGAAATCGTCATCTTCAATCACGCCCTGTCACCTGCTCAGCAGCGCAATCTGGAAAAGCGCCTGAATGTGCGGGTGCTCGACCGTACCAGCCTGATCCTCGACATCTTTGCGCAGCGCGCCAAGAGCCACGAGGGCAAGCTGCAAGTCGAGCTGGCCCAGTTGCAGCATCTGGCCACGCGCCTGATCCGCGGCTGGACCCACCTTGAGCGGCAAAAGGGCGGGATCGGCTTGCGCGGTCCCGGCGAGACGCAGCTCGAGACCGACCGCCGGCTGATCGGCGACCGCGTCAAGGCCTTGCGCGCCCGCCTGGAAAAGCTGCACAAGCAGCGCGAAACGCAGCGCCGCGCGCGCGGCCGCAATCACACATTCTCGGTGTCCCTGGTCGGCTATACCAATGCCGGCAAGTCGACCCTGTTCAATGCCGTGACCAAGGCTGGCGTGTATGTTGCCGACCAGTTGTTCGCCACCCTGGACACCACCTCGCGCCGGGTTTACCTGGGCCAGGAAGTGGGCAATGTGGTGATCTCCGACACGGTCGGCTTCGTGCGCGAATTGCCGCATCAACTGGTGGCCGCTTTCCGCGCCACGCTCGAAGAAACCATCCATGCCGATTTGCTGCTGCATGTCGTCGACGCTGCGTCGCCGGTGCGCATGGAGCAGATCGAGCAGGTCAACCTGGTCTTGAAAGAGATCGGCGCCGATCATATTCCGCAAATCCTCGTGTGGAACAAGATCGATGCGGCCGGGCTGGAGCCATCGTTGGAGCGCGATGAATATGCTACGATCAGTCGCGTCTTCGTCAGTGCGCAGAAGGGCAGCGGTCTCGACCTGCTGCGCGATGCGATTGTCGAGATGGTCAGGAAGGCCCCCGGCTCGGCCCACCTGTATCAGAACGACGCAGCACCGCAGGAAGATCAGTTGGACGGTCAGTACGACCAGCACGATGGCGCCGCCCCGGACCAGGACGAAGAGCCTGGCGAGGACGATAGGATTTCCACCCACTCCCAAGTCGGAACACGATAGTTATGCTTGTCTCCCTACTCAAAAAAACAGGCTTGAAGTTGTCCCTGAACGATCCCCGCTGGGGCAATCGCAAGGACGACGGCAAGAAAGCCCAAGAAGGCAAAAAGCCCGGCGAAGGTCCACCGGACCTCGATCAGTTGTGGCGCGATTTCAATCAGCGCCTGAACGCCTTTTTCGGACAGAAGAACCGTCCCGACAACGGCGGCAATAACAACGGCGGTGGCGGTGGCCCGCGTCCCGACATGAAGGGCGCCGGCATCACCGCCGGCGTGGTCGGCGTGATCGCCGTCTTCATCTGGCTCGCCAGCGGCGCCTTCATCGTGCAAGAGGGCCAGAACGGCGTCGTGCTCACGTTTGGCAAGTACAGCCATACCACGCCGGCCGGTTTCAACTGGCGCTGGCCGTACCCGTTCCAGACTGACGAAACCGTCAACGTGTCGCAGGTGCGCACGGTGGAGGTGGGTTACCGCCAGTCGCTGCGCAACAAGCAGGCCAGCGAGTCGCTGATGCTGACGGACGATGAAAACATCATCGACATCCAGTTCGCGGTGCAATACACGCTGAAGGATCCCGTCGCCTGGCTGTTCAACACGCGCGACCAGGAAGATACCCTGCGCCAGGTCGCCGAAACGGCGATCCGCGAAGTGGTCGGCCGCAGCAAGATGGACTTCGTGCTGTACGAAGGCCGCGAAAAGGTCGCTTACGATACGCAGCAGCTGATGCAGCAGATTCTCGACCGCTACAAGGTTGGCGCCGTCATCACCAACGTGACGATGCAAGCCGTGCAGCCGCCGGAGCAGGTGCAAGCCGCCTTCGACGATGCCGTCAAGGCTGGCCAGGACCGCGAACGCCAGAAGAATGAAGGCCAGGCTTACGCCAACGACGTCATTCCAAAAGCCCGCGGCGCTGCTTTCCGCCTGATGGAGGAGGCCGCAGCCTACAGCGCGATGGTGACCGAGAACGCCGCAGGTAATGCGTCGCGCTTCAAGCAGGTGCTGGTCGAGTACCAGAAGGCACCGGTCGTCACGCGCGACCGCATGTACCTGGAAACGATGCAGCAAGTGTTCAGCAGTGCCAGCAAGGTCATGGTTGACGCGAAGACGGGCAGCAATCTGCTGTACCTGCCGCTCGACAAGCTGATCGCCCAGACGGCTGCCACCGATGCCGCTGCCGCTGCCGCCCGTGCTGCCGCGACACCCGCAGCCAACACCGTTTTGCCACAGGAAGCCATGCCGACAGTAGAAGTCAATACGCGCCGCGACAGCCGCTCTTCGCGTGAACGGGAGAGCCGCTAATGAACCGTATCGTAGCCGCCCTGATCGCGGGCTTTATCGCGATCATGCTCTTGTCCTCGACCGTGTTCGTGGTCGACCAGCGTAAGTATGCGGTCGTCTTCGCCCTCGGCGAAGTCAAGGAAGTCATCAGCACGCCGGGCCTGTATTTCAAGCTGCCGCCACCGTTCCAGAATGTGCTGTACCTGGACAAGCGCATCCTGACGCTGGACACGCCGGAGCCGGAACGCTTCATCACGGCCGAGAAGAAGAACATCCTCGTCGACGCCTATGTGAAGTGGCGCATCGCCGACCCAAGGCTGTATTTCCGCAGCTTTGGCGGCGATGAAAAGCCGGCCCGCAACCGCATGTCGCAAATCGTCAAGGCAGCGCTGAACGATGAAATCACCAAGCGCACCGTGCGCGAAGTGATCTCGGGCCAGCGCGGCAAGGTGATGGAAGCGATCCTGGCCAAGGTCTCGGCGGAAGCCAAGGCCATCGGCGTGGAAATCGTCGACGTGCGCCTGAAGCGTGTCGATTACGTCGAGCAGATCAACAACTCCGTGTACGAGCGCATGAAGTCAGAGCGCGTGCGCGTGGCCAATGAGCTGCGTTCGACCGGTTCGGCCGACTCCGAGAAAATCCGCGCCGATGCCGACAAGCAGCGCACGGTGATCCTGGCCGAAGCATATCGCGAAGCCGAGAAGATCCGCGGCGAGGGCGATGCCAAGGCATCGCAGATCTATGCGGAGGCGTTTGGCCGGAATCCGGAGTTCTACAAGTTTTACCGTAGCCTGGAAGCCTACCGCGCCACCTTCAAGGACAAGGGCGACGTGATGGTGGTCGATCCGAGTTCGGAATTCTTCAAGTACTTCAAGGGCGGCGGCGCAGGCGGTTCGGCCAAGAAGTAAGGCAGCATCCAGACTGCACCTGGCCGCAAGGCCGGGTGGCAGCAGCAGCGGGGCCGGCATCGACGCCGGCCCCGTTTTTTTTGTGCCCGCCATGCTGTTGCGGGAAGGCGTAAAATGCGGTGTTTTTAGGGCCGTGCGGCAGCGATTCGGACAACTTATCCCTAAAGGCCCGTGTTTTCGCGTAAAATATCAGGTTCGGCCTCTTGCCTGGCGCGCCCGCCGCTGCCTCGCATGATGCATTCTTTCAACTTTCTTCCGTATCTCGCTCCCTCATGCCGAATTGGCTTTTGCCCGAAAATATTGCCGATGTTCTGCCGTCGGAAGCGCGCAAGATCGAAGAGCTGCGCCGCCTCATGCTGGATAATTTCCGTCTGTACGGATATGAACTGGTGATGCCGCCGTTGCTCGAGTATCTGGAATCGCTGATGACTGGCGCTGGCAAGGATACCGACTTGCGCACGTTCAAACTGGTCGACCAGCTGTCGGGCCGCATGCTCGGCCTGCGTGCCGACATGACGACGCAAGTGGCGCGCATTGACGCGCACCTGCTCAACCGTGCCACCGTGACCCGTCTGTGCTACGCCGGCAGCGTGCTGCATACCCGTCCATCGGGTCTGCACGCCACCCGCGAACCGCTGCAGATCGGCGCCGAAATCTATGGCCACGCCGGCCTGGAAGCGGATGCCGAAATCCAGGAGCTGGCGCTCGCTTCGCTGGCACTGGCCGGTTTTGACGCGGTCCGCCTGGATTTGTCGCACGTTGGCCTGTTGCGCGCTATCATTGCGCAAGACGCTGCTGCCGTGCGCGACGAGGCTGCGCTGTACACCTTGCTGCGCGCGAAAGATGCGCCGGGCCTGCGTGCGCTGACCGCCGCCTACGATCCCGTCACGCGCGATGCGCTGCTGGCCTTGCCGAACCTGTATGGCGATATCGACGTGCTGGCGCGTGCGCGCGAAGTGCTGCCGCCGCTGCCAGGCGTGCTGAAAGCGCTGGCCGAGCTGGCCGCGCTGGCGGGATCCGCCCTGGGCCGCGCCGAAGTGGCGATCGACCTGGCCGACCTGCGCGGCTACCAATATGAAAGTGGCGCGATGTTTGCGCTGTATGTACCTGGCTTGCCGAACGCGGTTGCGCGCGGCGGCCGTTATGACCACGTCGGCGAAGCGTTCGGCCGGGCACGTCCCGCGACCGGCTTCTCGCTCGATTTGCGCGAACTGGCGCGCCTGTTGCCGACCGCGGAACGGAAGCATTCGATCCGCGCGCCGTGGGGCAGCGCGCCAGAATTGAAGGAAAAAATCGCCGAGTTGCGCAAGGCGGGCGAGGTCGTGATCCAGAGTATGCCGGGTCACAGTAATGAACAAGACGAGTTCGAGTGCGATCGCGTGCTGGTACTTGCCGATAATGGTAGTAGCTGGATTCTTAAAAACTTAGGTTGAGTGATGTCAAAGAAAATTATGGCAAAGAACGTTGTTGTCATCGGCACCCAATGGGGCGATGAAGGTAAAGGCAAGATCGTCGATTGGTTGACCGATCACGCCCAAGGTGTGGTGCGCTTCCAGGGCGGCCACAATGCAGGCCACACGCTGGTCATCGGCGGCGTCAAGACCGCGCTGCAGCTGATCCCGTCGGGCATCATGCGTCCAGGCGTCGCCTGCTACATCGGTAACGGCGTGGTCGTTTCCGTGCCGGACGTGCTGCGCGAAATCGACAAGCTCGAAGCCGTCGGCGTTGAAGTCGCCTCGCGCCTGAAAGTGTCGGACGCCGCACCGGTGATCCTGCCTTACCACTCGGCACTCGACCTGGCCCGTGAAGCGGCGCGCGGCGCGGCCAAGATCGGCACCACCGGCAAGGGCATCGGCCCGGCCTACGAAGACAAGGTGGCGCGCCGCGCCATCCGCGTCGCCGACCTGCTGAACGAGAGCCGTTTCGCTGAAAAACTGGCGGAAAACCTCGATTACCACAACTTCGTGCTGGAGCACTACCTGAAAGCTCCGCGCATCGATTACCAGAAGACCCTCGACGACGCGCTGGCCTATGTGCCGCGTCTGCGTCCGATGGTCACCGACGTGTCGAGCGCGCTGTACAAGGCGCACAAGGCCGGCGCCAACCTGCTGTTCGAAGGCGCGCAGGGTTCCCTGCTGGACGTCGACCACGGCACCTATCCGTTCGTTACCTCGTCGAACTGCGTGGCCGGCAATGCCGCCGCCGGTTCGGGCGTCGGTCCTGGCATGCTGCACTACATCCTGGGCATCACCAAGGCTTACACGACGCGCGTCGGTTCCGGCCCGTTCCCTTCGGAACTGCCAACGGATGCAGGCGTTGGCCACCACCTGGCGCAAGTCGGCCATGAATTCGGCACCGTGACGGGCCGTGCCCGCCGCTGCGGCTGGTTCGACGCCGCCTTGTTGCGCCGTTCCGTACAGATCAACGGCGTGACGGGCATGTGCCTGACCAAGCTGGACGTGCTGGACGGTATCGAAACGCTGAAACTGTGCACCGGCTACACCATCGACGGCGTGGCCACGGACATCTTCCCATCGGGCGCTGAAGAAGCCGCCCGTTGCGTACCTGTGTACGAAGAGATGCCAGGCTGGACGGAAAGCACGGTCGGCGCGAAATCGCTGGCGGCCTTGCCCGCAACAGCCCGCGCTTACATCAAGCGCATCGAGGAACTGGTCGGCGTGCCGGTGGACATGGTTTCTACCGGTCCGGATCGTGAAGAAACGATCGTGCTGCGCCACCCATTCGAGTAAGCTGCTGGACACAATCCGCCGCAAGGCGGATTTTTTTAATCACGCTAATAATAAGATTTCACTATCATGACTACCCCACAATCGAACGATCAACATCTCTGGGTCAACTGGGAAGAGTACCACCGCCTGATCGAGCGCCTGGCGCTCAAGGTCTACGAATCGGGCTGGAAATTTGACCAGGTATTGTGCCTGGCGCGCGGCGGCGTGCGTCCTGGCGACGTGTTCTCGCGCATCTTTGATTTGCCATTGGCCATCCTGTCGACCAGCTCCTACCGCGAAGACGCGGGCACGGTGCGCGGCGACCTCGATATCGCCAAGTACATGACCATGACCAAGGGCCCGCTGGCTGGCCGCATCCTGCTGGTCGACGATCTGGCCGATTCGGGCGTCACGCTGGACAAGGTCACGCGTCACCTGAAGGAAAACTTCCCTGACGTGACCGAAGTCAAATCGGCCGTGATCTGGCTGAAAGGCTGCTCCGTCGTGCGTCCTGACTACTTCCTCGACGAGCTGCCGCACAACCCGTGGATCCATCAGCCGTTCGAAGACTACGACGGCTTGCGCCCGCACCAGCTGGCGGCGTGGATCAAGAAGGGCGAAGCAGGCAAGTAATTCGCTTGCACTCTTGCTAAAAAAAGACGATCGTGTATCGTCTTTTTTTTTGTCCAAGGAAATGCGATGACCATACTGACGACGGCGCGCCTGCGCCTGGAACCGATCACCGACAACCACTACGAGCGCATGCGCACCCTCAACACCGATCCCGAGGTGATGACTTACCTGAACGCGGGCCAGCCCGAAACGGAAGAGGTGACGCGCGCGGCCATCGCCCGTACCATGGGACGCTGGGCCGAATGGGGTTATTCCTGGTGGGCGCTGATCCGTCTCGACGATGGAGCTCTGGTGGGCATGGCTTGCCTGCAGCACCTTGGCGGCGACAGGGCCAATCCCCTTGAAATCGGCTGGCGCCTGGCGCGGACCAGCTGGGGGCAGGGTTATGCCAGCGAAGCGGCCGCTGCCATCGTCGCCCATGCCTTCGACGTCGTCGGCGCGCCCGAGGTGGTGGCCGTGGCCCATCCCGATAACGCCGCCTCGATCAAGGTCATGACCCGTCTGGGCATGCAGTACGCGGGCATGGAACGCCATTACGACCTCGATAGCGTGGTGTACCGCTTGCCGCATCCATGACGGTAACGCAGAAGCCCCTGAAACTGGGCTGCAGCTACGGCGTGCAGTTTTCGCCCGATGGCACGCGCCTGGCCGCGCTGGGGCGCGACCTGGTGCTGTGGGATGTGGCGGCGCGCCAGAAACTGTGGCGTGGAAAATTCATCGCGCACATGTCGGGCATGGCCTTCTCGCCCGATGGCAGCCGGCTCGCCATCAAGAGCACGACGGGCCAGCTGGCCGTGGTGGATGCCGAGGCGGGCCAGTTGCTGCTGAACTTCCAGAACAAAAAGGATGGTGAAGGTTGTGGCCCCGCGTGGTCGCCGTGCGGGCAGTATCTTGCCGACGGCGGCTGGGATGGCCGCCTGCGGCTGCGCGCGGCGGCAACAGGCGAGGTGCTGTTCAAGCAGGAGCACCCTGGCGAGATGCTGCGCGGTGTCTACGCCATCGATGGCTGGCGGCGCTTGCTGATCCAGCATGGCGTCAAATCGGTGGACGAAGGGCAGGTGCAGCCGCCCGACTACTGCAGCGTGTGGGACTGGCCCTTGCAAGACGGAGGCGGGCGCACGGTGCTATCCCTGCCAGGCATGATGTCGTGCGCACCATCGCCGGACGGGGAATATCTGGCCGTGCTGCACCACGCCGGCGGCGCGGAGTTCCTGTCCATGTATGCGCTGGCCGATGGTAGCTGTCTGGCCAAGGTACCCGTGGAGGCGGGGGGCGGCACGGGCAACGCCTTGCGCTGGCTGCCCGACGGCAGCGCACTGGGACGCATCGGCAAGGGCAAGCTGCTGTTTTACGGCTGGCCCGCGCTCGATGTCTTGGCACAACACGCTTTTACGTATCCCTGCGCGCTGGACTTTCTGCCTGGTTCTCCGCAGGCCGCCATCGGCTCCTGGGAAGCGGGCATGTTGATGGATTTGAACGTTCACAAGGAAACCGCATGATTACCTGTTATTTGCGCTACATCATCGACCCGTACAAACTGCGGGAATTCGAAGCCTACGGCAAGCTGTGGATACCGTTGGTCGAACGCTTCGGCGGCCAGCACCACGGCTATTTCCTGCCGTCCGAAGGCGCCAGCAACGTGGCGCTGGCCATGTTCTCGTTTCCCAGCCTGGCCCTGTACGAGCAGTACCGCAGCGATTCGATGCAGAATGCCGAGTGCCAGGCCGCTTTCCGCTATGCCGAAGAGACGCGCTGCATCGTCAGTTATGAGCGCAGTTTTTTCCGCCCGGTGTTTGGCTGACTGCGCTTCACCACGCCTCAATCCTCGGCCTGGAATTCGCTGGCCGAGACGAACAGATCCCACGAAGCGATGAACAGGGCCGCCACCACGGGGCCGATGACGAAGCCGTTCAGGCCAAACAGGGCCATGCCGCCCACGGTCGACAGCAGCACCACGTAGTCGGGCATCTTGGTATCCTTGCCCACCAGGATGGGACGCAGCACGTTGTCGACCAGGCCGATGACGAAGACGCCGAAGGCGGCCAGACCTGCGCCTTGCCAGATGGCGCCCGTGGCCAGGAAGTAGACGGCCACTGGCGCCCAGACGAGGGCGGCGCCGACGGCCGGCAGCAGCGACAGGAAAGCCATCAGCACTGCCCACAGCAGGGGTGCGGGCACATCCAGGAACCAGAACGCCAGGCCGCCGAGGGCGCCCTGGGCAATCGCCACGAGGATGTTGCCTTTCACGGTGGCGCGGATCACCGTGGTGAAATTGCTGAACAGGCGCTGCTTGTACTTGCGGCTCAGCGGCACGGCGCCCTTGATGCGGGCCGACAGGGCGGAGCCATCGCGCATGAGGAAAAACAGCAGGTACAGCATGATGCACAGGCTGGTGAGGAATTCGAAGGTGTACAGGCCCACATTGATGGCTTTCACCGCCACCACCTGGCTCACCTGCGTGGCGCCCTCGGCCAGCTTGTCCTGCAGGCTGGCCAGGCTGGTCAAGTTGAAGCGGTCGAGCAAGTTGATCAACCATTGCGGCAGTACCGCCATGATTTTATTGAAGAACATGGCGACCGTGATTTCGCCCGAACGCACCATTTCCACTACGCTGGCCGCCTGGTTCACCAGCGACACGGAAATGAGCGACAGCGGCAGTATCACGATGACGACGATGAGCAGCAAGGTCAGCAGCGACGCCAGGCCGGCGCGGCCCCTGGTTTTCAGCAGCAGCCAGCGGTACACGGGCGCGAACAGGATCGCCAGGACGACGCCCCAGAAGATGGCGCCCGCATACGGCGCCAGTATCCAACCGAAGCCGATGGTGACGATGCTCAAGAGGAGCAAGAACACTTTCTGGTGCAGCGTGAGTGTATGCATGGGCGGTAGCGCAATGATAAAGGTTGAGTTGCGCCATCATAAGCGAGGCGTGGTGCGGCGCGCCATACAATTGTCGCGCTGCGTGCGCGGTCCCGCTTGGCCATAACAGCCTAACACGCTGTCTGGCCAGGCCGGACTGCTTCACGCCGGGACGCGATGGGGCTTGAACAGGGTCAGTCGCGCTGCGGCGCGCCCAGGGGAAAGAGGTGGCGGTACGGGCGTGCTTCTTCCACCGCGCGGGCGAACGATGGACGGGCCAGCAGGCGCGCGCGGTAGGCGTGCAGCCGGGGCAGCGTTGCGGGAATCGGCTGCGTCCAATCCGCATAGAACAGCGAGGGAGCGGCGGCGCAGTCGGCCAGACTGAAGTGTTCGCCGGCGGCCCACGTCTTGCCGGCCAGGTGGGTTTCCAGCCAGGCGTAGGCGAGGTCGAGCTTTTCTCCGGCAAACGCGCGGCCTTCCCGGGTCTTCGCCGGGTCGCCTGTCAGGGCGGCGCCGACGGCATGCTGCACGGGCGTCATGACGTGCAGGTCGAAATAGCGGTCGAGAAATCGTACTTCCAGCGCCGGCATTGGGTCGTCCGGCAGCAGGCATAGCGGGCCGGGATGGGCCAGTTGCAGGTATTCGATGATGATGCTGGTCTCGGCGACGTTGCGTTCCCCATCCACCAGTAGTGGAAACTTGCGCAGCGGCCAGCGCTCCAGCCACTGCTGCAAGTGCTGCGGCATGTCCGGCGCCAGGCAGCGGAAGTCGAACGGTATGGCGTTCTCGTGCAGGGCAATGAGCACCTTTTGCGTGTATGAAGAAAAGGGATGGCCGTAGAGTATGAGCGACACGATGGAATCTCCTGTGCAAGGTTGGCAACACGCGCGTGCTGCAACGATAGTGCAATGACAGGATCAATGCAAGCGATCCGGATCGTTCGTGCGCCGGTTGTTCCCGCTTGCATGCGTGGCCCGCCCGCTGTCCGGAAGCGCAAGTGGCGCCGCTGGCAGCGCCAGATTCTGGAGGTGTTATTTTTGCCTGATGGCATAGCGATTCGATGCAGGCCTCCGAGTGCCTGGCCGCCCCCCGCTACGCACCATCGCCCTTTGTTAGAACCTGATGGGACAAGGCGCCGCAGTCCCTTCGCCAAAACCGGCGTAGCCGGATCGCGCGCTCAGGTTCAGCGTCATGTTGCCTTTGTCCGGTAAATAGATGCAGTATTCACCGGTCGCCGTGATGACGCGATAGATGCGCTTGGGATCGTTTGGTGCACTCCACAGTTCGATGCGCGCTGCTTCGAGCCACTTCGGCTTGACCGCCGCATGCGCTTCCGCGAAGCCTTTCGCCAAGCGCGAGTGCGCCGTATCGGGCGGCGCCACGAACTCCTGCGGATGCTCGGCGCGCAGCTGGCGGTCGATGGCGCCGGCTGCCTGCAGCGCCTGTTGCGCCAGCGAGAGGGCGCCGGTCTTTGGCGCAGCAGGTGCCGGTTCGGCCAGCAAGGCGTTGTCTTGCTGCTTGTCCGGCGCCAAGGCTGCTTGCGCAGGGGCGGGTTCGGCGGGGGGAATGAAACCTCTCATTGTCGGCGGTGGCGGCATCAGCTGCAGCCAGACCCGCTCATCGTGTTCCGTTCTTGTGTGCACGGGCCGCGTGGCCGCCCAGAACAGCGCCAGGTGCAGCAGGACAATCGCGGCGATGTAGCGGCCCTGGGGCCGACGACCGATAGAAAAATCATGCTCGTGTCGCGCAAGGTCGGTGCTCATCTGTTCCACGGTTCCCGTGATGAAGGTGGCACCAGTATGCAAATTTGCAACAGCACTGTAAACAGCTTTCGGGCAGAGCGCGGATTACGCCCCCCCCAGGGTACTGAAAAATGCGCCTGTGCGACGATTTTGTTAAGCTGGCATTCCAGGCGCGCTGCTGTGTGCGCCGTGATGACAGGAAGACGCATGGCCGACGATATGCATTTTTATGAACCTGTGCAGGGCCACGGCTTGCCGCACGATCCCTTCAACGCCATCGTGGGGCCGCGTCCGATCGGCTGGATCGCCACGCGCAGCGGCGATGGCGTGCTCAATCTGGCCCCCTACAGTTTTTTCAATGCCTTCAATTACACGCCGCCGCTGATCGGTTTTTCCAGCATCGGCCGCAAGGACACCTTGCGCAATATCGAGCAGACGGGCGAATTCGTGTGGAACCTGGCGATCCGCCCATTGGCCGATGCCATGAATGCCAGTTGCGCGCCGGCGCCGCCCGAGGTCGACGAATTCGCGCTGGCCGGCCTCACGCCGGCCGCCTCGCGCATCGTCAAGGTGCCGCGCGTGGCTGAAAGCCCCGTGTCCTTCGAATGCCGGCGCACGCAGATCATCGAGCTGCAAGGGTTAAATGGGGAAGGCGTCGGCAGCTGGCTGGTGCTGGGGGAGGTGGTGGGCGTGCACATCGCACGCCATCTGTTGACAGATGGCGTGTACGACACGGCAGCCGCTGCGCCGATATTGCGCGGTGGCGGGCCGGCCGATTATTTTGAAATCGGTCCGGACAGCCTGTTCCAGATGCGCCGACCAAGCTACCCCTGAACGGGAGCGGGCTATTTCTGCATGATGGGGTCGCGCCCCAGGGTACGCGCCAGCGCGCCGCCGTCGCCGCGCCAGAATTCGCGGTCGGCCAGGCGCACGCGTTCGGCCGCATGCTGCATGTGTTCCATGGCCGCCTGGCGCGCCCGTTGCGGGTCGCCATCGGCGATCGCCTGCACGATTTTTTCATGTTCGCGGCGCACTTCGATGGAAAAGTCCGTGCGCCGCGCTTCATTCGCGCGCGTCACCTTGACGGCCGAGCGGATCGGGTCGGCGAACATGGCGACGAATTTCGGCCAGTAGGGGTTGCCCGTCGCCTCGGCGATGCACAGGTGCAGGCGCACGTCTTCTTCCACGCCATCGACGCCGGCCGCCACCGCTTCCTCGATGCGCCGCAGCGCATGTTCGATATCGGCCAGCTGGCCCGGCGTGCGCCGCACGGCCGCCAGCGCGGCGATTTCCGCTTCCAGTCCCTGCCGCACCTCGATCAGGTTCAACAGCGATTGCACCGATTGCTCCGTCAGCGCGTCGCCACGTTCACCGCTCTTCGCGCCATCTTGCGCGCACACGAATGTGCCGCTGCCCTTGCGCGTGACGACGATGCCGTCTGCCTGCAGCAGGGCGATGGCTTCGCGCAGCACCGTGCGGCTCACGCCGAAGTGACTGGCCATGGCTTGTTCCGATGGCAAACGCGTGCCGCCGGCCAGGCCATCGTTGTGGAGCTGCTGGCGCAGCCGGGCCGCAACGCGCGCACCCAGGGTGCCGGTGGTGAAACTGCCCGCAGCGGGCTCCGGCGCGGGAAGGGTAAAGCTGAACGTGCGGTCCATCGGGTGCATCCTTGCGCTAACGGTTCTCATTGGGCTTGCCTGCTTGCCATTATATGGAATATACAGCTTGACACACACAAAACACACACATAATATACATCCATGCAAATTTTAGACAAGTTGCCAGCCACCTCCGGTGGACGATAAAAACCCGGCACGGTCGATCCCTCAGTGATCAGGAGACAAGCATGGAAGTATCACAAGCATTGCTCGGGCAGCCGGCTGGCGCGGCCGCCAGCCAGAAAACCATCGACGACGCCGTCTACCGCAAGGTGACCTGGCGCATCATTCCCTTCCTCATGCTGTGCTACATCGTCGCTTACCTCGACCGTGTGAACGTGGGCTTCGCCAAGCTGCAAATGCTGGCCGACCTGCAGTTTTCCGAAACCGTGTACGGCCTGGGCGCGGGTGTGTTCTTCCTCGGCTACTTCCTGTTCGAAGTGCCCAGCAACGTCATGTTGCACAAGATCGGCGCGCGCGTGTGGATCGCCCGCATCATGATCACCTGGGCCATCATCTCGGGCGCCTTCATGTTCGTCACCACGCCGACCCAGTTCTACGTCATGCGCTTCCTGCTCGGCATCGCCGAGGCGGGCTTCTTCCCAGGTATCATCCTTTATTTGACCTACTGGTATCCGTCCGAGCGCCGCGCACGCATGGTGTGCACCTTCATGGCCGCCATTCCCGTGGCGGGCCTGATTGGCGGTCCGCTGTCGGGCTGGATCATGGAAACCTTCGCCGGCTGGCACGGCTATGCGGGCTGGCAGTGGATGTTCGTGCTCGAAGCGATTCCCGCCGCGCTGATGGGCGTGGCCGTGCTGCTGTACCTGGACAACAGCATCCGCGCCGCGAAGTGGCTGACGGAAGAGGAAAAGGTCATCCTCGAGCAGCGCATCGCCACGGAAGCGCAGGGCAAGGTCTCGCACCCGTCGATCCGCGCCATGTTCGCCGACCCGCGCATCTGGGTCATGGCCCTGATCTATTTCTGCTGCGTGATGGGCCAGTATTCGCTGACCTTCTGGCTACCCAGCTTGATCAAGGCGGCCGGCGTGACGGGCGTGCTCAATATTGGTCTCTTTACGGCGATCCCGTATTCGGTGGCAGTGGCGTCGATGATACTGCTGGGCCGCAGCTCGGACAAGTACCGCGAACGGCGCTGGCACATGGCCATCCCGCTGGTCGTCGGCGCCGCCGCCATCGTCTGCAGCGCGCTGGCCGGCGCCCACAACACGGGCTGGGCCATCTTCTTCCTGACGATCGCCGCCGGTGGCATCCTCGCTGCTTCGCCCATGTTCTGGAGCCTGCCGACGGCTTTCCTGGGCGGCGTCTCGGCCGCTGCCGGCATCGCCGCCATCAATTCGGTGGGCAACCTGGCCGGCTTCGCGGCACCGTACATGATCGGTTCCATCAAGGATTTGACGCAATCGACCGACATCGCCATCTACCTGCTGGCGGGCATCCTGGTGTTTGGCGCCTTCATCATCATGCGGGTGCCGGCCAAGCTGGTGAACAAATAAACAAGGGGAGCAAATTATGAGCGCAAGAATCGAAAAAGTGGGCGTGATCGGCCTGGGCGCCATGGGCATGGGCATCGCGCAATCGTTGCTGCGCGCTGGCTTCGAAGTGCATGCCTGCGACGTGCGCCCCGAGACCGTGCAAACGCTGGTCGACAAGGGCGCCCATGCGGCGGTGTCTCCTGCCGCGCTGGCGGCGCAGGTGCAGGCCTTGCTGATCGTCGTCGTCAATGCGCAGCAGACGCAAGCCGTGCTGTTTGGCGAGCACGGCGCAGCCAGCGCCCTGGCGCCCGGCAGCGTGGTGATCGCCTGCGCCACCGTGGCGCCGGAGTTTGCCGAGGCGCTGGGCGCACGTCTGGCGGCCATGGGCCTGCGCTTCATCGACGCGCCCATTTCCGGCGGCGCGGCCAAGGCTGCATCCGGCGAAATGTCTGTCATGGCAGCCGGCGCACCCGACGCATTTGACGCCTGTGCCGGCATTTTTGACGCCATCTGCGCCAGGCTGTATCGACTGGGCGAACAGCCGGGGCAGGGCTCCAAGGTCAAGATGATCAACCAGCTGCTGGCCGGCGTGCATATCGCCGCCGCCGCCGAAGCGATGGCGCTGGGCTTGCGCGCCGGCTGCGATCCGGATGCCCTGTACGAAGTCATTTCGAACAGCGCCGGCAGTTCCTGGATGTTCCAGAACCGCGTGCCGCATATTCTGAAGGGCGACTACACGCCGTTGTCGGCCGTGAATATCTTCGTCAAGGATTTGGGCATTGTGCTCGATTACGCGAAGAAAAGCGTGTTCCCATTACCGCTGTCGGCCACGGCGCACCAGATGTTCATGCAGGCGTCGGCCGCCGGTTTTGGCGGCGAGGACGATGCGGCAGTAATCAAGCTTTTTCCCGGTATCACCTTGCCGGCAAAGGCGTAAACGAATCAAGAAGGAATCATCATGACTGTACTACTGGGATGTATCGCCGACGACTTCACGGGTGGCACCGACCTGGCCGGCATGCTGGTCAAGGCCGGCATGCGCACGGTGCAGCTGATCGGCGTGCCGCAAGGGCCGCCGCCAGCCGATGTCGATGCCGTCGTCATTGCCCTCAAGTCGCGCACGAATGCACCGGCAGACGCGGTGGCTGAGTCGCTGGCCGCGCTGGCCTGGCTGCAGCAAGCGGGGTGTCGCCAGTTCTACTTCAAGTACTGCTCCACGTTCGACTCCACGCCGCGCGGCAATATCGGTCCCGTGGCCGAGGCGCTGATGCGGGTGCTCGATACGGACTTCACGATTGCCTGCCCAGCGTTCCCCGCGAATGGCCGCACCATCTACAAGGGCAACCTGTTCGTCGGCGACGTGCCGCTGGCCGAATCGGGCATGCGCGACCATCCCCTGACACCGATGACGGATTCGAACCTGGTGCGCGTGCTGCAGCAGCAGGTGCAAGCCAAGGTGGGCCTGGCCGATTTTTCCGTGGTGGAGAAGGGCGCGGCCGCTATCGCCCAGCGCTTTACGGACTTGCGCGGGCAGGGTTGCCATTTTGCCATCGTCGATGCCGTGTCGAACCGCGACCTGGAAGCCATCGGCGCCGCCTGCGCCGACTTGAAACTGATCACGGGCGGCTCCGGCATCGCGCTGGGACTGTCGCAAAATTTCCGCCAGCGGGGCCAGTTGTCGCCATCGCATGCGGGGCAGGCAGGACGCTTGCCACCGGCATCCGGATTTCGCGCCGTCATCTCGGGCAGCTGCTCGGTGGCCACGCAGCAGCAAGTGGCGCACCTGCGCGCACTGGCGCCGTCATTTCACGTCGACCCACTGCAACTTGCTGCGGGCGGCGAGGTGGTGGACGCCGTGGTGGAGCAGGCCCTGGCCTGGGCTGGCGCGCACCTGGCGCAAGGCCCTGTCCTGATTTATGCCACGGCCACGCCGGACGCCGTGCGCGCCGTGCAGGCGGAGCTGGGCGTGGAGCGGGCCGGCGCCCTCGTCGAGGAAACCCTGGCCGCCATCGCGCAAGGGCTGTTGCGCCTGGGCGTGGGTCAGCTGATCGTTGCTGGTGGCGAAACTTCGGGCGCCGTCGTCAAGGCGTTGGGCGTGGCGGGCTTGCGCATCGGTCCCGAGATCGATCCTGGCGTGCCCTGGACGCAAGCCTTGCCTGCGCCGGGCGACGATGGCAGGGCGCCTTTGGTGCTGGCCCTCAAGTCCGGCAATTTCGGCACGGTAGATTTCTTCAGCAAGGCCTGGCAGGTGCTGGCATGAGTACCCTTGCGATTCACACTTCTCCAGAAGAGATGCGTCAGCGCGAGCAGATCGTCGACTTTGGCAAATCGCTGTTCGAACGGGGCTTGACGGCCGGCAGCAGCGGCAACCTGAGCGTGCGCCTGTCCGATGGCTGGCTGCTGACGCCGACGAATGCCAGCCTGGGGCGGCTCGATCCCGCGCAATTGTCCAAGCTCGATTGGGACGGTAACTTGCTCAGCGGTGCGCCGCCGTCAAAAGAGGCATTTCTGCACCGCGCCATGTACGAGGAACGGGGCAGCGCCGGCGCCATCGTGCATTTGCATTCCACCCATTCGGCGGCCGTGTCGTGCATGTGCGGCCTGAATCATGACGATTGCATCCCGCCGCTCACGCCATACTTTGTGATGAAGGTGGGGCGCTTGCCGCTGGTACCATATCACCGTCCGGGCGACCCGGCGCTGGCGGGGGCGATTGGCGCCATGGCGCGCAAGCATTCGGCCGTGCTGCTGGCCAACCACGGTCCCGTGGTCTCGGGTACCAGCCTGGAAGCGGCCGTGTATGCGGCCGAGGAGCTGGAAGAGACGGCCAAGCTGTTCCTGCTGCTGCGCGACGTGCCCACGCGCCCGCTCGACGCGGCGCAGATCGCGGACCTGAAGCACACATTCAAACTTGACATATAAGAAATCCAGGAGATACGCATGCCCCGTTTTGCCGCCAATCTGACCATGATGTTCAACGAAGTGCCTTTCCCGCAGCGCTTTGCCGCCGCCGCGCAAGCGGGCTTCCAGGGCGTCGAATTCCTTTTCCCGTATGACCACGCGCCGCAGGAGGTAGCCGGCTGGCTGCGCGAGCACGGCTTGCAGAATGTGCTGTTCAACCTGCCGCCGGGCGACTGGGCTGCAGGTGAGCGGGGCATCGCCTCGCTGCCGGGCCGCGAAGCGGAGTTCCGCGCGGGCGTGGGGCGCGCCATCGAGTATGCGCTGGCGCTGGGCACGCCACGCGTGCACATGATGGCGGGCCTGCTGCCCGTCGGCGCCGACATCGAATTGCACCGCGCCACCTACCTGGCCAATTTGAAATACGCGGCGAAGGCCGTGGGCGAGCATGGCATTGAACTCTTGATCGAACCGATCAATGGACGCGACATGCCTGGCTATTTCCTCGTCACGCAGGCGCAGGGCCATGCGTTGCGGCTTGAGTCGGGCGCGTCCAACGTCAAGGTGCAGATGGATTTTTATCACACGCAGATCGTCGAGGGCGATATCGCCATGACGTTCAGGAACAACTTCGATGGCATCGGCCACGTGCAGATCGCCAGCGTCCCGGCGCGCCATGAACCGGACGATGGCGAAGTCAATTACCCGTATTTATTCAGGCTGCTCGATGATCTGGGCTACGAGGGCTGGATCGGCTGCGAATACCGTCCGCGCGGGCGCACCGAAGATGGCCTGAGCTGGTTCGCCGCCTACAACAACAAACAAGGAGCATGAAGATGAAAGTACTCATTACCGGCGGCGCCGGTTTCCTGGGGCAGCGCCTGGCGCACCAGTTGCTGGCGCAGGGCCAGCTGACGGACAGCCACGGCCAGTTGCAAACGATCAGTGAGCTGGTGCTGGTCGACGTGGTGGCCGCGCATGACTTCAACGATGCGCGCGTCAAGGTGGTCACGGGCGACATCGCCGACGGCATCCTGATGCGCGCCACCATCGACACGCAGACCACTTCGATTTTCCACCTGGCCGCCATCGTCAGTGGCCAGGCGGAAGCCGATTTCGAGCTGGGCATGCGCATCAACCTCGACGCTTCGCGCCTGTTGCTCGATATCTGCCGCGAACTGGGGCACAAGCCGAAGGTGGTGTTTACCAGTTCCGTGGCCGTCTACGGCGGCAAGCTGCCCGAGGTGGTGCAGGATACGACGGCCTTGAATCCCCAGTCATCGTACGGCGCGCAAAAGGCCATCGGCGAATTGCTGCTCAACGATTACAGCCGCCGCGGCTTTGTCGACGGGCGCGTGCTGCGCCTGCCGACCATCAGCGTGCGCCCGGGCAAGCCGAACAAGGCGGCGTCCTCGTTCGCCAGTGGCATCATCCGCGAATCCTTGAATGGCGAAGCGGCCGTCTGCCCCGTGGCCACCGATTTGCGTCTGTGGCTGCTGTCGCCGCGCGGCGCCATCGCCTCCCTGATCGCCGGCCACGAACTGGCGGGCGAGATGTTTGGCGCCAGCCGCACGGTGAACTTGCCGGGTCTGTCGGTCAGCGTGGGCGAGATGATCGCAGCACTGGAGCAGGTGGCCGGCAGCGACGTGACTGCGCGCATCAGCTATGCGCCCGATCCAGCCGTCGAACGCATCGTCCAGAGCTGGCCCGGCGCCTGGGACACGGCCCGCGCCGAAGCGCTGGGTTTGACGGCCGATGCAGATTTTGCCAGCATCATCCGTGCGTACATGGACGACGTCAACGCGGCTGGTTAGACTGACTTGGGCAGCTGCGAGCGGCGATAGTCGAGTGGCGTGCTGCCCACCAGTTCCGTAAAACTGCGGCTGAAATGGGCCTGGTCAAAAAAGCCCAGTGCATGCGCCAGGCTGGCCAGGTCGGGTGCATCGGGCTGTGCCAGGCGCCAGATCGCCTCCTGCAGGCGGTAGCGCTGGATGACCCATTTCGGCGGCACGCCCACGTAGTTGGCGAACAGGCGCTGCAGCCTGCGTTCGCCAACGGCCATTTTTTCGCACAGTTGTGCCACACTAGCCGGACCGTTGTGGGCCGCTGCCGCGGCAGTCAGACGGGCGGCCAGCAGGGCAGCGTCGTCGACCTGCGGCAGCCTTGCCAGCAGCAGTACCTGTGCCTGCGCCAGCATGGCAAGATCGTTGGACTCGCCTAACACCCGCGCCTCGGCTTGCGCTGCCGGCATGCCCAGCAGCGCATCTGCCGCGATGGTCGTGTCGGTGAAGGTTGACAGTGGCTGCGTGATGAACGGGCGCAGGCCGCCCGGCGCGAAACGCACGCCCAGTACCTTGCCCGCACCGATCAAAGGCCTGTCGAAGGCGCCGCGCACCACGCCATGGATGGCGGTGCATCCGGCATCGAAAACCAGGTGGGCGTTCGGGTACGGCAGCACGCGCTGCGTCTCCGGCGTGCAGCCCCGCCTGTCCCATTCGACCACCCAGAAATACTCGACAAACGGCGCCAGCGCGGCAACCGGTGGATAGGTCGCCAGGCGTATCCGGCGCGCCGCCGCCTGTGGATCGACGATGCCTTTCGGTGCTTGCCCGCGCGCGTCGAGCAGATTGGCCGCGTTGTCGGTTTTATCCAATATTTGTCTCCTGCGCGGCCTTAAGCTGGCTCTCTCGCATTGATCGAAAGTGAATCATGAAATCACACAGTTGGTCGGGCCTGATGCTGGCCGCATGTTGTCTATCGGTGGCGCCAGCCGGCGCCACCTCGTCTGCAGAGGGAGATCATCGCATGCACGCGCACGCTACGGGAAGTTTTAGCATCAGCATGACGCCAGCCACGGCGCCGCAACGCGCAGGGCGCACGAGCTTGGGAAGGGTGCTGCTCGACAAAGTCTATGCGGGCGACCTGGTCGCCACTGCCACGGGGCAGATGCTCAACGGCGTGACCGACACCCAAGGCGCGGCCGGCTATGTCGCCATGGAAGCCATCACGGGCGTGCTGCAGGGCAGGGAAGGCAGCTTCGTGGCGCAGCATGCGGGCACCATGGCCGACGGCAGACAGGAGCTGAGCATCTTCATCGTGCCGCATTCCGGCACGGGGCAGTTGACGGGCATCAGCGGGACGCTGGCCATCCGCATCGTCAATGGCCAGCATTTCTACGACATCGACTATTCGCTGCCGGAGTAGGGTGGTGCCGGGCTGGGCCTGAGAGCCGGGCCGGGAATCGAGCCCCGGCCGTTTTCTTGTCGTGGCGGGCGCTGAAAATCGCTTGACCCGTGCTGCACTTATCCTTATATTTAGATAATTATCTAATTAGATGTTTATCTTAATATGAATGCCACCAACAACGCCTTCAAGGCGATTGCCGATCCTGCGCGGCGCGAAATCCTGCGGCTGCTGCGGGCCGGAGAAATGACGGCCGGCGACCTGGCCGCCCATTTCGACACGAGCAAGCCGACCATGTCGCACCATTTTGCGGTGCTGGCGGATGCCGACCTGATCACGCGCCGGCGCGAAGGCCAGACCATCTGGTATGGCCTCAACACCACCGTGCTGCAGGATGTGCTGGCGTGGATGCTGGACCTGACCGATACCGACCACAAGGAGAGAAAATGATGAAAGCGCGCTTTATCGCCCTGAGCCTGTTGATGATCGTGACCGTCAGTGCGGCCACCCTGTATGCCTGGCCGCAGTTGCCCGAGGTGGTGGCCGTGCACTGGAATTACCGCGGCGAGGTGGACGGTTACGCGCCGCGCGCGGTGTTGTGGTTGCTGGGGCCAGGCCTGATGGCCTTCATGATGCTGCTGGCCTTGCTGCTGCCCTCGCTGTCGCCGCACCGCTTCGAGGTACAGTCGTTCGCGCCAACCTTTTACTACAGCTTCGTTGTCGTGCTGGGCCTGCTCGCGTATGTGCATGGCCTGGTGCTGGCCAGCGCGATGGGCATGGCGGTACCGATAGCGCGCGCCGTGCCGGCCGGGCTGTTGGTGATGCTGGTGCTGGCTGGCAATCCGATGGGTAAGGTGCGCCGCAATTTCTATCTCGGCATCCGCACGCCGTGGACGCTGGCCAGCGAGCGCGTCTGGTACGCCACGCACCGGCTGGCGGCCAGGCTGATGGTGGGCAGCGGTCTGCTGGGGCTGGCCGCACTTGCGCTGGGCGCCCCGGGCTGGTTGCTGCTGGTGCTGGCGATGGCCTGGGTGCCGCTGGTCATCCTGTACTCGTTGCTGCAGTACAAGCGGCTGGACAAAGACCAACTGGGAATTCACTGACAGGAGGAAACAATGTGGCGATGGACGCTGGGAACGCTGGTCTTGATGGTATGCTTGTCGGTAAGCGCCGCCACAGGTGGAGGACAGGAGGTGACTCTGGCGGTGACTGGCGGCGTATTGCACGGCAAGCTGTCGCTGCCGAAGGCGCAAGGCAAGGTGCCGGTGGTGCTGCTGCATGCCGGCTCCGGACAGGCCGACCGTCATGGCAACAGCGCCATGCTGCCGGGCCACAATGATGCGCAGTACCGGCCTTCCGTGCAGCCGTACCTGATCTCGTCGCTGACGTATCCACCGCGCGATGCGGCCGCCGCGCCGACGGCGCAGTTGCTGATCGTACCGGGCATGAACCATGTATTGAAAATGGTCAGTGGCGATTTGGCGCAGAAAATGCCGTCGTATGGCGATCCAGCGCTGCCGCCGGCGCCCGCGCTGGTCGACGCGGTGACGGCGTTCGTTCAGGAACGTTGAAAACCGGGTAGGTCGAATTGGGCGCGAAGCGCCGTCATCCGACACCATTGCTGGCGCTTACTTGCCCAGCATCGACGCCACATTGTCGGTGCCCGGCGCGCCAAACAACTGCTGCTTGAGGATGTGCAGCTGGTCGCGCACTTGCGCCGCCTTTTCGAATTCCAGGTTCTTGGCGTGGTCGAGCATCAGTTTTTCCAGGCGCTTGATTTCCTTGCTGACCTGTTTCTCGCTCATGGCTTCGAACTTCGCCGCTTCCTGCGCCACTTGCAAGGTTTCGCGCGCTTCCTGCGGGCTGTAGACGCCGTCGATCATTTCGCGGATCGATTTTTTTACGCCGATCGGGATGATGTTGTTGGCGGTATTGAAAGCGATCTGCTTGGCGCGGCGGCGTTCCGTCTCGTCGATGGCGCGGCGCATGGAATCCGTGATGCGGTCGCCGTATAAAATCGCCGTGCCGTTCAGGTTACGCGCGGCGCGGCCGATGGTCTGGATCAGGCTGCGCTCGGAGCGCAAGAAGCCTTCCTTGTCCGCGTCGAGGATGGCGACCAGCGACACTTCCGGCAAGTCCAGGCCTTCGCGCAGCAGGTTGATCCCCACCAGCACGTCGAAGGTGCCCAGGCGCAGGTCGCGCAGGATTTCCACGCGTTCCACCGTTTCGATATCGCTGTGCAGGTAGCGCACCTTGATGCCATGGTCGCCCAGGTATTCCGTCAATTGCTCCGACATGCGCTTGGTCAGGGTCGTCACCAGCACGCGCTCGTCCTTCTTGATGCGCTCGACGATTTCCGACATCAGGTCGTCCACCTGGCTGCTGGCGGGGCGCACGATGATCTGCGGGTCGACCAGACCCGTGGGGCGCACCACCTGTTCGACCACCTGGTCCGAATGGGTCCTTTCGTAGTCGCCCGGGGTGGCCGAGACGAACACGGTCTGGCGCATCTTTTGCTCGAATTCCTCGAATTTCAAAGGCCGGTTATCGAGTGCCGACGGCAGGCGGAAGCCGTAGTCGACCAGGTTCGTCTTGCGCGAGCGGTCGCCGTTGTACATGGCACTCAGCTGGCCCGTCAGCACGTGCGACTCGTCGAGGAACATCAAGGCGTCGGGCGGCAGGTAGTCGACCAGGGTGGGCGGCGGTTCGCCCGGCAGCGCGCCGGACAGGTGGCGCGAATAGTTCTCGATGCCCTTGGTGAAACCGATTTCGGCCATCATTTCCAGGTCGAAGCGCGTGCGCTGTTCCAGACGCTGTTCCTCGATCAGCTTGTTTTCCTTGCGGAAGAACTCCAGACGCTCGCGCAGCTCGTCCTTGATGGTTTCCACGGCGCGCAGCACGGTGGAGCGGGGCGTCACGTAGTGCGAACCCGGGTACACGGTGAAGCGGGGGATTTTTTGCCGCACGCGGCCCGTCAGCGGGTCGAACAGCTGGATCGATTCGATCTCGTCGTCGAACATTTCCAGGCGCACGGCCAGTTCCGCATGCTCGGCGGGGAAGATGTCGATGGTATCGCCGCGCACGCGGAAAGTGCCGCGGCCGAAGTCGACCTCGTTGCGCGTGTACTGCATCTGGATCAGGCGCGCGATGACGTCGCGCTGGCTGACCCTGTCTTTTACGCGCAACGTCAAAATCATCTGGTGGTATTCGTTCGGATTGCCGATACCGTAGATAGCCGAGACGGTGGCGACGATGATGACGTCGCGCCGCTCCATCAGCGACTTGGTGCACGACAGGCGCATCTGCTCGATATGCTCGTTGATCGACGAGTCCTTTTCGATGAACAGGTCGCGCTGCGGCACGTAGGCTTCCGGCTGGTAGTAATCGTAGTAGCTGACGAAGTATTCGACGGCATTTTGCGGGAAAAAGTCGCGGAACTCGCTGTACAGCTGCGCCGCCAGCGTCTTGTTGGGCGCAAAGACGATGGCGGGCCGGCCCATGCGCGCGATGACGTTGGCCATGGTGTAGGTCTTGCCGGAACCGGTTACGCCCAGCAGGGTCTGGAAGGCCAGGCCATCGGCGATGCCCTCGGATAACTGGGCGATCGCCGCCGGCTGATCGCCGGCCGGAGAGAAGGGCTGATGCAGCTTGAAAGGGGAATCCGGGAAAGAGATAATTGCGCTTTCCGCCTCGCTGGCGGTAGATAATTCGGGCATGTGAATCAGACCTTTGTTAGAATAGTGCTCTGCTGGCGGCCCTGGCGTTGTATTCGGGGCGCTGTCTACAACTCCGCTGTGAACCTGCTTCCAATCGAATCCAATCTTATCATGACGAACCCAACTGTTTCTGCCAGTCTGTTTAGCGCCATCGAGATGGCCCCACGCGACCCGATCCTGGGCATCACCGAAGCATTTAACGCGGACCAGAATCCCGCCAAAATCAATCTGGGCGTTGGCGTCTATTATGACGACAACGGTAAAGTGCCTCTGTTAGCTTGCGTACGCAAGGCAGAAGCCATCCTGATAGAGCAGGCCTCGCCACGCACCTATCTGCCGATCGAAGGCCTGGCTGCCTACGACAAGGCGGTGCAAGAACTCGTATTTGGCGCCGATAGCGCGGTTATTCAAGAGCGCCGTGCCATCACTGTGCAAGCCATCGGCGGCACGGGCGCATTGAAGATCGGTGCCGACTTCCTGCAGCGCTTCGCGCCGGATTCCCAGGTCTACATCAGTGACCCGAGCTGGGAAAACCATCGCGCGCTGTTCGAGAACGCCGGTTTCGTTGTGAATAACTACACGTACTACGATGCCGCCACCCATGGCGTGAATTTCGACGGCATGCTGGCCAGCCTGAACGCCATGCCAGCCGGCTCCATCGTCGTGCTGCACGCCTGCTGCCACAATCCGACCGGCGCCGACCTGAGCGTGGCCCAGTGGGACCAGATCATCAGCGTGGTCACGTCGCGCGGCCTGGTACCGTTCCTGGACATGGCTTACCAGGGTTTTGCCAACGGCATCACCGAAGATGGCGCCGTGGTGCGCCGCTTTGCCGACGCGGGCGGCCCGCTGCTGGTGTCGAACTCGTTCTCGAAATCGTTCTCGCTGTACGGCGAGCGCGTGGGCGCCCTGAGCGTCGTCGCCGCCAGCGCCGATGAGGCGGCCCGTTTGCTGTCGCAGCTGAAGCGCGTCGTGCGCACCAACTACTCGAACCCGCCTACGCATGGCGGCAAGGTGGTCGCCACCGTCCTGGCCACGCCGGAACTGCGCCAGCTGTGGGAAGAGGAACTGGCCGGCATGCGCGTGCGCATCCGTGAAATGCGCAATGCCTTCGTGGAAAAACTGAAGGCCAAGGCACCAGGCCACGACTTCGAATTCGTGCGCCAGCAAATCGGCATGTTCTCGTACTCGGGCCTGACCAAGGAGCAAGTGGCGACCCTGCGCGAGCAATCGATCTACGCCGTCGACACGGGCCGTATCTGCGTGGCAGCGTTGAATTCGCGCAATATCGACATCGTTATTGACGCGATCGCCAAAGTGCTTTAAGATATTGCTTCTTCGGCGCTGCATGCAAGTGTGGTGCTGATGGCAGTGGAAAGTCGGCGATGGCCGTGTTTGTCGAGATGCAGCATCAAGTCTTGCAAATGCGAAACAAGCGACATATAATATTGCCTCTTTTCCCTGATAGCTCAGTTGGTAGAGCGACGGACTGTTAATCCGCAGGTCCCTGGTTCGAGTCCAGGTCGGGGAGCCAGAATTCGAAAGGCCACGTTGAAAAACGTGGCCTTTTTTGTTTTTCGCCACAGGCGCGAGTGGTGGCAAAAGTAGAATTTCCCTATGGGAATCTGGACAACTGAATAGTTGCCCTATATAATACGGCCTCTTTTCCCTGATAGCTCAGTTGGTAGAGCGACGGACTGTTAATCCGCAGGTCCCTGGTTCGAGTCCAGGTCGGGGAGCCAGAATTCGGAAGGCCATGTTGAAAAACATGGCCTTTTTTGTTTTCCGCCGCAGCCAGCAGGGCTTGCCTGTGCGTGATCGCGTTTTGCGCTATGCTGAATGCATCACTTCAGGAGCACCTTCCCATGACTTGTACCTCCGCCTTGCGCCACATCGTCCTGTGCGACTTTCTCGATGGCATCACGTCTGCCAAACATGCCGAACTCGTGTATGAGTTTTCCCAGCTCAAGCAGCGCATTCCCGGCGTGCGGCAATTTGAATGGGGGCCGAATGTCAGCCCGGAAGGCCTCGATGATGGCTTTACCGATTGCTTTACCCTGACCTTCGACGATGCCGGCGCGCGCGACGTGTATCTGACCCATCCTGCCCACCTGGCCTTTGTCGAGCAGCTCAAACCATGGCTGGGCCGCGTGCTGGTATTTGATTACTACCCGCAAGAGCAGCCCGGCTGACCGTCGGGCAAGGTGAAGCAGGAAAAATACACCTTTTTCAGGCGGAAATATGGACATCGCAAAATTTACCCTATAGAATGCGGCCTCTTTTCCCTGATAGCTCAGTTGGTAGAGCGACGGACTGTTAATCCGCAGGTCCCTGGTTCGAGTCCAGGTCGGGGAGCCAGAACATGTAGTCGCAAAAAGCCCAGCCTTTACCGGTTGGGCTTTTTGCGTTTCAGGGGAAATTTTTTGTCTATCTCTGCCCAAAACGGCAGTCTTTCGGCGCCAGGCCTTCTTACTTGCTCGGTTGAACCATCTCCAGCGCCTTGATGATGGCTTCTTGAAATTTCTCTGGTTCATCCTGATGAATTTGATGCCCGGAATGTTCAAAGAAAAATAGCCTCTTCTCTGGCGCCTTCAAGGTCTCAAAATACGCTTGCGTGATCCTGGTCGAGGTCTGGATATCGTTTTTTCCGACGAAGAAATACACGGGGCAGTCAACGCTTTTCAAGGTCTTGGGCAGATCAATGTTCATGACCTCATTCCAGACTGGTGACCAGGTCTTTGACCATTGAAGAAAGGCCTTCTTGAAACCCTCGCTCGTTGCGAATTCCTTGCCATCCTTGTAAAAAAGCCATTTTCTTAAATAAAACATGCTTTCGTCACTTGTAAACGGGAAACTGATGCTGTCCAGTTCCCGGCTGGCGAGGGCATTGTCCTTGAAATGCACTTTCAAAGTTTTCAGCAATTCTTTCTCGCTGTCCAGCTGGCTCACGACAGGATTGGACGCAAAATAAGCATGCAGCAGTTCCGGGTGATTCTTGACGATATAAAAGCCCAGGACGTTGCCCCAGGAACTGCCCAGCAAGTATATCTTTTCCTGCTTTAACTCTTTGCGCAGAAATTGTATGACTTGATACGTATCCTTCTCCATCTGCCCAACGGACGGCTGCGTGGGGGAGGGATTCAGTTTCAATGTTTTTCCCGCGTCCCGCTGGTCCCATTGCACCAGCGTGTATCTGCTTTTCAGGCTATTCGTAAAGGCATCCGCGCCCTTGATCATGGAGCTTCCCGGGCCGCCGGATAAAAACAGCAGGACGGGTTTGCTCGCGTCGTCTGTCTTGATTTCCAGTACCTGCTGTATGCCTCCAATATCGGGTGTCAGGGTGGTGGTGACTTCAGCGGAGACAGGTTTCGTTTCTGCCATGGTTTGCGCTTGGCATCCGTAGAAGGGAATCAGGGCTGCAAAGAGAATTGCCAAGGTCATTTTTTTTATCATGGTATGGGGTCAGTTTCAGGTTGCTTGCAAGGGTGCCGCATTGCACGCGTGCATTGCGCGCCGCAGTTGTACAGCTATCTATCGCATGGTCTCTAGCGGGTACGTCGATATGCCTCCTTGTCAGAAAGCTGGTTTCATAGAAATTGGCCTTGCCCGGCATGCAGCCGCAGCGCTTCCAGCGCCAGTCATGGTCATAGGCGCCCGTATTGCAATGGCTGATCCACTCGTCAAATGCGAGCCAGTTGTTCCTGCACCTCGTTTTCCCAGCGCAGGCGAAAGCCCAGCCGCTGGTACAGTGCGCGCGCGGCAGTGTTGCTTTTGTTGACGACAAGGTGGATATGCCATTGCGCCGCGCAGCACGGCGCTGCCGGCGCCCTGGCTTTGCATGCTGCGCTGCATGGTGATCAGCTGTTCGATGACGGCTGGGTCGGCCGGCACCTGGCGCAGGTCGTCGCGCGTGGCGCTGTACAGCGTTGCGGCGAAGCCATCGTCATCGTTGCGCTGTACGCGCAACCGATAGGGGGCGGGCAAGCTGGCGAGGGCGGAAAGCGGCAAGGCGTGCATCGGTGCTCCGGTAGGTTGTTGCGGATGGCGGCGGATGGTGGCTGTTGGTTGCAAATAAGCAGGCGTCTATTTGTTTGCTATGCTGCCAAGTTTTCTGCGTACTTGCAATCATTTCAAGGGAGCCGCAGGCATTCTGTCTTTATCCCGCGCCGCCATGACGCCTGCGCGAAACGCAGGGTTCCATGCAGAATCAAGGCAACAATCAAAGACTAATTCCCAGTAGTAATACTCCATTGGCAAACAATTTATTTATGTAGGATAATATGGAACCGGTTCCATTTATGCGTAAATGCAATGTAGCGCAATCATCGAAGTCAATAAAACAACAAGTCTTGCGGGAGTCTCATGAACCATCCAGGCAGCGAACCATCTGCACCATCCGTTTCATCCCTTCCCCGCATCAGCCGCCGCCATGCCCTGATCGGCCTGGCCGCCTTGCTGGCGCAGGCCGGTTTCTGGAGCAATCCCCTGTCCGCCGCCATGCAGTCTCCGGCCAGCGCTCCGGCTACCGGCCTGGCACCGGCCACCATGCTGTTCTACACCTTGTCGCAAACGATCACGGGCCACCGCGATTTGTCCGCCGCGACGGCGGCGCGCATCGAGCAAGCCATGCGCACGAACGTGCCCGGCTTTGCCGACCGCTTGCCACGGCTGGGCGCGCTGCTTGTCACGGGCCAGGAAGCCCGTGCCCTGCTGGCGGCCGCCACCGCTGCCGATGCCAGCTTGCGTGAACTGGCGCTGGCCATCGTCGCCGCCTGGTACACGGGCACCGTGGCCGGCAACCCAGCGCAGGGCACAAAGTCCATCGTCGTCGCTTATGCGGAAGCGTTGATGTACCGCACGGTGGCCGATGGCCAAGTCGTGCCCACGTATTGTAACTATGGCCCCCTGTGGTGGCTGAAGGCGCCGCCGGCCGTGCGCGTTTCCGCGCCCGTGGCGCCGAAACCCGTAGCGGCCCCGGCCACCACCGGCACTCCCGAACCGAAAGGCAAGCAAGCAAAATGAAATCACCCCAATTCAAGAGTAATGGCGACGTCGTCGCCGATGTCGTCATCGTTGGCACGGGTGTCGTGGGCGCCATGATGGCCGACCAGCTGGCCGCCCAAGGCCATTCCGTGATCATGCTGGAAGCGGGCCTGCGCATCGAGCGGGGGCAAGCCGTGGAAAACTGGCGCAACATGCCGTTCGAAAACCGCGTCGGCTCGGACTTCCAGGGCCTGTATCCACAGGCGGACAATGCGCCCGCACCCCTGTATTTTCCAAAAAACAACTATGTGGAATTGTCCGGCCCCAGCGGTAGCAGTTTCCAGCAGGGCTATCTGCGCACGGTGGGCGGCACTACCTGGCACTGGGCCGCGTCGTGCTGGCGCCATTTGCCGACCGACATGCGCATGAAAAGCGATTACGGGGTAGGGCGCGACTGGGCCATTTCCTACGATGAACTGGAACCGTACTATTGCCGCGCCGAGCAGGAAATGGGCGTGGCCGGCCCCAACGATCCCGCCTTGCAGTCGCCCAGCGAGCGCAGCGCGCCGTATCCGATGGACATGGTGCCCTGGGGCTATGGCGACAAGCGTTTCGCCGAAGTGGTCAACCCGCACGGCTACCGCTCCGTACCGATTCCGCAAGGGCGCTCGACGCGTCCATGGCAGGGCCGTCCCACCTGCTGCGGCAATAATAACTGCCAGCCGATCTGCCCCATCGGCGCCATGTACAACGGCATCCACCATGTGGAGCGGGCCGAGCTGAAAGGCGCGGGCGTACTGGCCGAGGCTGTCGTCTACCGCATCGATACGGACCAGAACAACCGCGTGACGGCCGTACATTGGTATGACGCCAAGAAACAGTCGCATATGGCGACGGGCAAGGCCTTCGTGATTGCCTGCAACGGCATCGAGACGCCGCGCCTTTTACTCCTGGCGGCCAACCAGAACAATCCGAACGGCATCGCCAACAGTTCCGACCAGGTGGGCCGCAACATGATGGACCATTCCGGTTTCCACTGTACTTTCCTCGCCAATGAACCGATCTGGACGGGCCGTGGTCCCGCGCAGAGCAGCTGCCTGGTGGGCCCGCGCGACGGCGCCTTCCGGTCGCAGTATTCGGCCAACAAGATGATCTTGAACAATATCACCCGGGTGGGACCGGCTACCCAGCAGTCGCTCAAGCTGGGCCTGGTGGGCAAGGACCTCGACGATGAAATCCGCCGCCGCGCCGCGTTTGGCGTGGATCTGTCGATCAGCCTGGAACCGCTGCCCGAAGCGCATAACCGTTTAACCTTGAGCAAGACGCGCAAGGACCCGCTGGGCCTGGCTTGCCCCGACATTTATTATGACGTGGGCGATTACGTGCGCAATGGCGCGAAGGCCGCGCACGCGCAGCTCGAACACATCGGCAAGCTGTTCAGCGCCGTGGAATTCAATATCACCAGCAGCCTGAACGCCAATAACCACATCATGGGCGGCGTCATCATGGGATCGAACCGCGCCGATTCCGTGGTCGATGGCAATTGCCGCGCCCACGATCACGCCAACCTGTGGCTGCCGGGCGGCGGCGCCATGCCGTCGGCCAGCGTGGTCAACACCACCCTCAGCATGGCTGCGCTCGGTTTGCGCGCGGCCGACGACATTGCCCGTACCCTGGCAAGGGAGGCAGCATGATGCGCCGTTTCTTGCTTGGCCTGGCGCTGGCGGTCGGCTTGCCCCTGGCCGCGCACGCTGTGGCAGCGGTGCCACCCCTCACCCTGACACCGGACCGCCCGGCCGCGCCTGCCGCCGGCAGTCCCGATGCGCGCCTGGAGCGGGGCCGCTACCTGGCCATCGCGGCCGACTGCATGGCGTGCCATACGGCGGCCGGCGGCAAGCCGTACGCGGGCGGCTATGCCATCGACTCGCCGCTGGGCACGATTTATGCCACGAATATCACGCCGTCGAAAAAAGGCGGCATCGGCCACTACACGGAAAGCGACTTTGCGCGCGCGCTGCGCGAAGGCGTGCGCGCCGATGGCAGCCATCTGTATCCGGCCATGCCCTACACCAGCTATGCGCAGCTGACGGATGCGGACGTGGGCGATCTGTATTACTACTTCATGCAGGCCGTCAAACCTGTCGATGAGCCGGCACGCCAGACGGCCCTGCCATTCCCGTTCAATATGCGCCTGTCCATGCTGGGCTGGAATACCTTGTTCCTCGACAATAAACGCTTTGTGCCAGATCCGGGCAAGAGCGCGCAGATCAACCGCGGTGCCTACCTGGCCGAAGGCCTGGCGCATTGCAGCGCCTGCCACACGCCGCGCAATATGCTGATGGCCGAAGTGGGCAGCCAGACGCTGGCCGGTGCGTCGCTCGGTTCCTGGCACGCGCCGAACATCACGTCCGACAAGGTCAGCGGTATCGGCGCCTGGACGGATGCAGAAATCGCCACCTACCTGAAGACGGGCCACGTGGAAGGCAAGGGACAGGCGGCGGGTGGCATGGCCGAAGCCATCCAGAACAGCCTGCAATTCCTGCGTGACGACGACGTGGCAGCCATCGTCGCCTGGCTGCGCACGGTGCCGGCCGTGCGCGCGCCGGGGCAGACCAAGGCCGCGTTCAGCCACGGCAGCGCCGCCAGCGAAGAGCCGCTGCTGCGTGGCATGGCCAGTTCCACCGAGCACCACTCCCTGAATAGCGGCGCCGTCTTGTTTTCCGGCTATTGCGCCAGTTGCCATTCGGCCAGCGGCGCGGGCAGCACGGGCCAGGCGTATCCGGCCCTGTTTAACAACACGGCGACGGGCGGCAGCACGCCGGCCAATCTGGTCTCGGCCATTTTGTTCGGCGTCGAGCGCAAGATCGAAGGGGAAGAGCACGAAGCCTTCATGCCCCGTTTCGACCAGCGTTCCTACGTGCAGCCATTGACGGACGAGCAGATCGCCGCTATCGCCAATTATGTCTTGAAACAGTATGGCAACCCGGACGTGTCCGCCACGCCCGCCTACGTGGCGCAGGCGCGCAGCGGCGGCGAGAAGCCCGTGCTGGCACGCATGCAGCCCTTCATGCTGCCTGGCGGCATCGTGGGAATCTTGCTGCTGATCGCCCTGTTGGTGTGGCTGCGACGGCGCCGCCAGCGCAACGCTTGAGCGCCGCAATCGCAGAGAAACGGCGGAGAATATGAACGTTGGGCGCAACTTGCAGTAAAATGCAGGCTGAAAAATGGTTACGAGCAATCGTAGCCATTTTTTATTCTGGCCCGATCCTGTTTTCGTCTTACTTGAAAATTGACAATGTCCCATTCCCTGCATCACCAATTTTTACGTTTCGCCGCCGTCGGCGCTTCCGGCACGGCCGTGCAATACAGCGTGCTGTGGGGCGGCGTGGAATGGGCCGGCATCAGTGCCGCCGCCGCCTCCGGCATCGGCTACATCCTCGGTTCCGTCGTCAACTACCTCCTCAATTACTTTTTCACGTTTAAAAGCGACAAGGGGCATGGCGAGGCGGCCAGCAAGTATTTCACCTTGCTGGGCATAGGCTGGTGCATCAATACGGGCCTGATGTGGCTGCTGGTACACCAGCTGGGCTGGTATTACTGGCTGGCGCAGGTGCTGGCCACCGGCATCGGGCTGGTCTGGAATTTCGCGGGCAGCCGCTGGTGGGCCTTCAAGCCAGCCGGCGCGCCGACCAAGTAAGCAAGTAAATAGTTGCTGCAAGAAAAAAAGATGCGCATAGTCCAAGACCAGGCGCGCGGTTTTACCAAAACAAGGGGTTAATCATGCAGTTCCTGGAACGCTATTTCAAACTGAAGGACAACGGAACCAATGTGCGCACGGAGCTGCTGGCCGGCCTGACCACGTTCCTGACGATGGCCTACATCATCTTCGTCAACCCCTCCATCCTTGGCGACGCGGGCATGCCGAAAGACTCCGTTTTTGTTGCCACCTGCCTGGCGGCCGCCATCGGCACCTTGATCATGGGCCTGTACGCGAATTATCCGATCGCGCTGGCGCCGGGCATGGGCTTGAACGCGTATTTCTCGTACACGGTGGTCAAGGGCATGGGCATGAGCTGGGAAGTGGCGCTGGGCGCCGTCTTCATTTCCGGCTGCCTGTTCATCCTGGTCAGCCTGTTCAAGGTGCGCGAGATGATCATCAACAGCATCCCGCCCGCGCTGCGAACGGCGATTACTGTCGGTATCGGCCTGTTCCTGGCGATCATTTCCCTGAAAAGCGCCGGCGTGGTGGTGTCGAATCCGGCCACCATCATCGCGCTGGGTGACTTGCACCAGGCGGCGCCCATCCTGGCCATTCTCGGTTTCTTCATCATCGTCGCGCTCGACCGCCTGAAGGTGCCGGGCGCCATCCTGATCGGCATTCTGACCATCACCGTCGCCAGCTTCTTCTTTGGCGGCAACCAGTTCAACGGCATCGTTTCGGTGCCGCCCGCCATCGAACCGACCTTGTTCAAGCTCGACATCATGGGTGCGCTGTCGATCGGCATCGTCAACGTGGTGCTGGTATTTTTCCTGGTGGAACTGTTCGATGCGACTGGCACCCTGATGGGCGTGGCCAACCGTGCCGGCTTGTTGAAAGACGGCAAGATGGAACGCATGAACAAGGCCTTGCTGGCTGACAGCACGGCGATTGCCGCCGGCGCCTGCCTGGGCACGTCCAGCACCACGGCCTTCGTGGAAAGCGCGGCCGGCGTGCAAGCCGGTGGCCGCACGGGCTTGACGGCGGTGGCCGTCGCGCTGCTGTTCCTGGGCAGCCTGTTTTTCGCTCCGCTGGCGCATACGGTGCCGCCGTACGCGACGGCGCCCGCGCTGCTGTACGTGGCGTGTTTGATGCTGCGCGAACTGACCTATATCGACTGGGACGACAGCACGGAAAGCATTCCGGCCGCCATCACGGCGCTGATGATGCCATTCACGTATTCGGTGGCCAGCGGCGTGGCGTTCGGCTTCATCACTTATGCGGTATTGAAACTGTTGACGGGCAAGGGCAAGCAAGTGTCGGTGGTGGCCTACATCATCGCCGCCATCTTCCTGTTCAAGTTTATCTATCTGGGCGAATAGCGGGTTTGCCGGCAAGCAGTTGCCGTCGCAATGACAAGGCCGCCCGGGCAATCAGCAGGGGCGGCCTTTTTTGATGGTGTCGCTTACATCAGCAGCGCGGCCACCAGGTCTTTCTTGGCGTCGCCGGCGCTGCCGTCGAAGCGCAAAGCCGCTTCCACGTGCGCCAGGTGCTCGACCATCAGGCGCGCCGCCAGGTCGGCGTCGCCGCTGCGCGCGGCCTCGAGAAAGCGGCCGTGTTCGTCGCACGAGCAGGCGGCGGCGTGGCCGGACTGGTACAGCATGGTGATCAGCGAGCTGCGGCCCACCAGTTCGCGCACGATGTCGCGCAGGACGGCGTTGCCGGCGATGTCGGCCAGCAAGACGTGGAAGTCGCCCAGCAGTTGCGAGCGCAGCGGCGTCGCTTGTGCCAGCGCCAGGCGCTCCGCTTTCAGGTGCCGCTCCAGCATCCTGTAGTCGGCGGGCCTGGCCCGCGCGACGAATTCGCGCGCCAAGGCCGCCTCGATGATGCGCCGCGCGGCGAAGATGTCGCGCGCTTCCGCTTCGGTCGGCTGGCTGACGAAGGCGCCCTTGTCGGGCACCATGCGGATCAGCTTGTCTTTGGACAGGATCAGCAGGGCGGCGCGGAACTTGGTGCGGCTGACGCCATACAGCCGGCACAGCGCTTCTTCGCGCAGCCGTGTGCCGGGAGGTAATTGGCGCGCCACGATGGCTGCCGCCATATGCTCGGCAATTTCTGCCGAGCTGTCGCCGCTGCCGGGCTTGTCCACCAGGGGTGCGCTTGATTCTGTCATGTCGGGCGAGAGCAGTAAACCAAGGGCAAGGTGAACCTTGCAAGCGCATGTCCGCGCGGCGGCGTGGTTGACGCCCCGCTGCCGGCATGCCGTTGTGTGCCTTCCGTATCGGGAAAGCCTGGCTATTCTACTATCTTGCGTGGCGCCGCGCAGACGGACGCGGCTGCAGCCCGCAGGCTTGCTCCGGTTGGCGTCAGCGCCCCGTCCGGCCGATGCGCGCCATGTTAGGGCAGCGGCCATTTAGCGCCTGTGCACATGGCGAAGGCGCGCCGCAGTACTTATGCGCTCGCGTGCCAACGAGGCAAGCAGTGGCAGGCAGCTTGTTTTTGCTGGCCATGCAGCAACAACTGGACATGAGAAATTTTGACGTATATAATTCGGCCTCCTTTCCCTGATAGCTCAGTTGGTAGAGCGACGGACTGTTAATCCGCAGGTCCCTGGTTCGAGTCCAGGTCGGGGAGCCAGAACAAGCAGCAGCAAAGGGCCACGTGGCAACACGTGGCCCTTTTGTTATGCGCGCACGGTTTCCCATCCGCGCTTGGCCATCCCTTCAGTGCCTTAGCGACATGCGTGATGCCGGCCCGCTGGTGGCTGGGACACGCGCAGTGTTTCCCGGATCAGGGATCCACAAATACGTCGAAACGCACCTTGAGCGGGCTGCCCCACGAGATATCCACCCAGGCACGGAAGCCGCCGTTGTACGGTGCGATGTTGTACACGGCCATGCGGGCTGAACCGATAAAACGGTCCTGGGGAGTCGCGCCATACTCGCTGATGTTGAGCAATACGCGCGAATTGGCTTTCACGTTGGCATTGGCGAAGTTGACCGAAGGATGCACGCCATTGGCGGTCCACGTGTAATAGGTGGTGAAGGCGGCGGCGCTCAGGTTCAAGTCTTGTGCTGCAGCGCCTTTTGCGCTTTTGCCTTCCTGCTCCATCGGCGCATCGGTTTCTTCCAGTGCCAGGTTGCTGCCGGTACGATGTTCTACTTTCATTTCCATGATGTACTCCTGATCGATAGTTTGGACACCGCGCCTGACGTCGTGCGGCAAGACGCCCTATCTTTTGCCGTGACGTCCAGTGTCACGTCCTGGCTGATAAGGTAGCCGCCTGCTCCATGCTGTTGGAGTAAGCCATTCTAGGCAAATGCACGGGAAAAAAGCGCGCAGGGCCAGCGGAAAAACAGCGCTCATTTGTGCTGGCGCAAACACCTTGCAGGCAAGTGGCAAGCTCTTTTCCCGCAGGCTATTTTTATGGGGCGCTACGCATGCCGCGCAGGACAATGGCACAATAGGCCCAGCCGACCTGTCGATGCGCAACCCGTTGCGAGCCTAGCCCATGCCGATACTGAACCTGAGTGCCGAAACCGATATCTATTACGAACTGATCGAAGGCGACCCCGCCAAGCCCTGCCTGGTATTCCTGCACGAGGGGCTCGGCTGCTGTGCGATGTGGAAAGATTTTCCCGTGCAGCTATGCCAGGCGACGGGGTGCCGCGGCTTGCTGTATGACCGCCACGGCTATGGGCAGTCGTCTCCGCTGGCGGCGCGCCGCCAACTCCATTATTTGCACGACTACGCGCTGTGCGAGTTGCCGCAAGTGCTAGCCGCACTGCTGCCGGGGCAGGACCATTTTCTCATCGGCCACTCGGATGGCGGCAGCATCGCCCTCATTTATGCGGCGCAGCAGCCGCCGCGCTTACGCGGCATCATCACCGAAGCGGCGCACGTGTTTGTTGAGGGCATCACGCTCGATGGCATCCGTGTGGCGGACGCGGCGTTTAGCGCGGGCAAGCTGCGCGCGCTGGCGAAATACCATGGTGACAAGACGGAAACCATCTTCAAGGCCTGGTCGGATACCTGGCTCAGCTATGGATTCCAGTTCTGGAACATCGAATACCTGCTGCCTTCCGTCGAATGCCCGGCGCTGGTGCTGCAGGGCAGCGAGGACCAGTACGGCAGCGCGGCCCAGGTCGATACCATCGTGGCGCAGGCGCTCAATGCGGTGCCTGCCATTGTCGAGCAGTGCGGCCATACACCGCACCAGGAGCAGCCGCAGGCCTTGCTGGCGCTGATGGAAGGCTTTTTGCAAGGCCGCATGGAGGCGGCCACTCACCCGAGAAACACATGATAGACCACCTGGCGGCGCTGGGGATTGCCATCGAGGAAGGACCGGTGGTCCGCACGGGCGCCACCGGTCCATCCGTTCCGTCTACCTGCGTGACCCGGACCGCAACCTGATCGAAGTGTCCGAACGCGCCTGACGTTCCATCCGATGCGTCGGCCTCAATGGCAGGCGGGATCGCTGTCCCAGCGGCCCGAACAGATGCGCGAACGGCATAGCATGCCTTCGATCATGCCCAACTGCTTGCAGCGCCGCAAGAGCTCCGCCGTTTCCTGTTCCTGCTGGCGCAGCACCACGTCGCGCACGGGCTTTGCTGTGCCTTCCTGCCGGTGCGCATGGGCCACCATCGCCGTCAGCAAGGCGACGTCGCTATCGCCGGGCGCGGTAGCGGGCCTCGACTCCTGCGGGCGCGCAGCGGCCTGGCGCGCGGGCGGCGGCGTCTTGCGCGGCACGCCCGCGCTTGCCGTCGTGGCTGTGGCCGCGGGCAAGGGCGGCCCTGCTGTATTGACGATGGTGGCCGCTTGCGCGGCCTGCGGGGGCACTGCTGGCGCGGGAGGCACTGCCAGTGCGGGCGGCGCCGTGGCCACGGCCGTGGCGGGTGCCGGCGGCAGGGGCAGCGGCACGATGGTCGTGTCATAGGCGAGCATGGCCGTGATCAGCACTGCCAGGCATAGCGCGCCAGCGGCCCAGTGCCGCCCGCCGGGGCGCCAGCGCAGGGCCGGCATGGCTACGGGCGCGGCGACGCCGTGTTCAAGCTGCGACAGGATGCCCTTGCTTTCGATTGGCATGCCAGCCGCGCCGGCCTTGCTCAGCAGGTTCGGACCGCGCGCCTGGCCATCTCCGTTTTTCAATACAGACAAAATATCACCTCCGCAGTGGATCAAACTCGACTGACCTTGATGTAAACCGCGCTCATGCGGGCCGCGCACGCCTACGATCTAGCGATACCGCCGGGAAATTGCTGTCCGGCCCAGACTATCCCTGTCACGGAGCGCCCCATGTTCGTCGCCCTGGTCCTGATGTATTTCCTGCTCGCCTGTTTTGCCTGCTGGCTGCTGCTGTTTCCCGGCGGCCGCGCCATCGTGCTGCACACGCTCGTCAACCTGGGCTGGCGCATGCAGCGGCGCGCGCAGCACCTGAAGGGCGGCAGCGGCGCGCAGTGGCAGCGCGTGCAGCAGCGCGCGGGTTCGGGCATGGCGCGCACCTGGCAGCTGCTGTGGCGGCATCGTTGGCTGAGCCTGGCAGGCAGCGTGCTGGTCATCGTGCCGCCGCTGCTGGCCTGGCTGTCCAGTGATCGCATCGCCCTGCGCGGCTATGCCGACCGGCAACACGTCATCAATGACCAGGTCAGCGACTTGCTGAAAGGCGAGCAGCTGGTGCCGCCGCCGACCTTGCCGCCGCTGCTGTTTTCCACGGCGGAAGTGACGCAGCTGCGCCCGCTGCTGGGCGGCGCCAGCCGCAACTGGCAATTGCTCGACCACGACTACGCGCAGCGCCTGCTGCTGGTCTTCAAGATCATGAAGGACGTGCATGGTTACGACATGGTCTTGCTGGAAGGCTACCGCAGTCCCGCGCGCCAGGAGCAACTGGCGGCGGCCGGCCCGAACGTGACGAACGCCAGGGCGTTTCAAAGCTATCACCAGTATGGCCTGGCCGCCGATTGCGCATTCATGCATGAAGGAAAACTCATCATTTCTGAAAAAAATGCCTGGGCCATGCGCGGCTACCGTTTATATGGCGTGACGGCTGAGTCGGTGGGCCTGCGCTGGGGCGGGCGCTGGACCATGATGGATTTTGGCCACACGGAATTGCCGCAACCGCGCGTGCTGGGCAAGTAGGCCGCGCCAGCCATTCTAGCGCCGCGTCGCGGCCTGATTTTCACAGCGGCAAGCTTGCTTGCGCAGCGTCAATGGCATACCAGCGCCTGCCGCGCGCTGGCGCCTGGTACTTGTCATATGTCAACAAAGGCGCGCCGCAATGCTGTCAGCATGGACCGCATCCGCCTTGCTACGCGGCGGCGTCCATCTGCTTTGCGACCTCACCCTGGGCTCATCATGCTGCGACGAATCTGGCATTTCCTCACCGACAGCCGCAATCTGACCATCCTCGGCTTCGTGGCGCTGGCCGTCTTCCTGTGCCTGGGCGCCGAGGTGCTGGAAGTGGCGCTGATCTGGGCGCTGGCCTTGCTGCTGCTGGCCTTTCTCACCTGGCTGGGCCTGTGGCTGTGGCGTCGGCGCCGCGCGCGGCACGCTGCACAGGCGCTGGGCCAGGCCATCCTCAACGAGGCTGAAATCGCCGCCGCGCAAGCGGCCTCGGCATCGACGGCCCACAGTACCCAGCAGGGCGAACTCGACGCCGTGCGCACGGGCATGTTGGCCGCCATCGAGACCATCAAGACGTCCAAGCTGGGCCTCAAATCGGGCGCCGCCGCCCTGTACGAATTGCCGTGGTACATGATCATCGGCAATCCGGCTGCAGGCAAGAGCAGCGCCATCCTGCATTCGGGCCTGCAATTCCCCTTCGCCGACGGCAAGATCGTGCAAGGCGTGGGCGGCACGCGCAACTGCGACTGGTTTTTCACCACGGACGGCATCGTGCTCGACACGGCGGGACGCTATTCCATCGTCGACGAGCACCGCGGCGAGTGGTTCGGCTTTCTCGACCTGCTGAAAAAATACCGGCGCAAGGCGCCCATCAACGGCATCCTCATCGCCGTCAGCATCGCCGAATTGAAAGGCGACCCCGATGTGGGCATGCAACTGGCGCGCAGCCTGCGCAAGCGCGTGCAGGACGTCATCGAACGCCTGGAAGTATTTGCGCCCCTGTACATCGTGTTTACCAAGGCCGACCTGATCGCCGGCTTCACGGAATTTTTCGCCGATGCCGAACGCAGCGAGCGCGAGCGCGTATGGGGCGCCACCATGCCGTACCAGCGCAAGCTGCCCACGGCCGACCTGCTGGCGTTTTTCGACCAGAGTTTCGATGAATTGCACGATGGCTTGACGGAGCTGAGCCTGGCCAACATGGCGCACCGGCAACGCAAGACGATGGCGCCGGGCGTATTTACCTTCCCGCTGGAATTTGCCGCCATCAAGCCGGCCCTGCGCGCCTTCATCGCCACCCTGTTCGAGGAAAACCCGTTTCAGTTCCAGCCCGTGTTCCGCGGCTTTTATTTGACCAGCGCGCTGCAGGAGGGCGAGCCCGTGAGTGCCTCCTCGCAGCAGGTGGCGCGCCGCTTCGACCTGGCCTACGCGCCGGCCCCGGCCGCAGCGCCATCCGGTGCGCACCAGCAAGGCTATTTCCTGCTGGAACTGTTCCGCAAGGTGATTTTTGCCGACAAGCACCTGGTGGCCAACTATGCCAACCGCACCAAGCTGCGCTTCAAGTACGCCGTGTTCTTTGCCGCGACGGTGTCGCTGGGCGCCTGCCTGGGCGGCTGGAGCTGGTCTTACCTTGGCAACCGGCAACTGGTGGCCAATGTGGAGGCCGATTTAAATAAAGTGGTGAAACTGCAGGAGCGGCGGCTGGACTTGCAGTCGCGCCTGGAAGCGCTGGAGATCTTGCAGGACCGCATCGAGCAGCTGGAAGCGTACCGCACGCAACGGCCCTGGTCCTTGCGCCTGGGCCTGTACCAGGGTGAGTTACTTGAACGCAAGCTGCGCGAGGAATATTTTGCCGGCGCGCGCCAGGTCATGCTGGCCCCCGTGGCGGGCGCGCTGGAAGCCTTGCTGTTCGAGATGAACGCCAGCGCCGACCAGCTGCAGCCCACGGCGCGCACGCCGCAGACGCCAGGCGCTGCATCACCTGTCGTGCCGCGCAGCGTGCAGTACCAAGCTGCCAGCGCGACGAATGTGGAGGATGCCTACAACGCGCTGAAAACCTATCTGATGCTGGCCGATAAGACGCATGCCGAGAGCAGCCATCTGAACGACCAGCTGACGCGCTTCTGGCGCGGCTGGCTGGAAGGCAACCGGGGTGCCATGCCGCGCGAGCAGATGATACGCAGCGCCGAACGGCTGCTGACGTTTTACCTGGCGCAGATCGGCGACCCTTCCTGGCCGCGCATCGAGCAGAAGCTGGCGCTGGTCGACCAGGCGCGCGAAAACTTGCGCCGCGTGGTGCGCGGCATGCCGGCGCGCGAGCGCGTGTATGCCGACATTCGCGCGCGCGCCTCGACGCGTTTTCCCGGCATGACGGTGGCGCGCATCGTCGGCGAACAGGATCAAACGCTGCTGGCGGGCAGTTACGCCGTCTCCGGCGCCTTTACGCGCCAGGCCTGGGAAAAGTTCGTTGAAGGCGCGTTTCGCGATGCCGCCAACCGCGAGCTGCAAAGCGCCGACTGGGTGCTGAAAAGCGCCTCCACCGACGACCTGACACTGGAAGGCAGTCCGGAGCAGATCGAGAAAAACCTGGTGGCCATGTACAAGGCCGACTATGCGCGCGAGTGGCAAAAATTCGTGCAGGGCGTCGCTGTCGCCGACCTGAAAGGCTTTGACGGCGCCGTGCAGGCGATGAATCGCCTGGGCGACCCGCAAGCGTCGCCGATCGCCAAACTGCTGACCACCATCTACGCAGAAACCTCGTGGGATAACCCGACGCTGCAGAATGTGCAATTGCGCAAGGCCGAGCGGGGCATCATTGCCTGGTTCAAGGAAACCGTGCTGCGCCGCGCACCATCGCAGCTGACGGCCAATCCGGGCATCAATGCGCAGATCGATCCGGCCCGCCTGGACAAACCCATGGGTCCCGTGGGGCGCGAATTTGCCGGCGTGGGCAAGCTGGTGGCGGCCAGGGACAACAATGCCTCGCTGATGCGCGCGTATCTGGAGGCGCTGTCGAAACTGCGCAGCCGCCTGAACCAGTTGAAGAACCAGGGCGACGCGGGGCCGGGCGCGCGCCAGTTCATGCAGCAGACGCTTGAGGGCAGCGGTTCCGAGCTGGCCGACAGCCTGAAACTGGTCGACGAACAGATGCTCACGGGGATGAGCGACGCGCAAAAGCAGGCGATTCGTCCCATCCTCGTGCGGCCATTGATGCAGACCTTTGCCGTCATCGTCGCGCCGGCCGAACTGGAGATCAACAAGACCTGGGCGGCGCAGGTGTACGAACCGTTCCAGAAATCGCTGGCCAACAAATATCCGTTTGCCCCAAACGCGCGCATCGAGGCGAGCAACCTGGAGATCGGCCAGTTCTTCGGCCCGGAAGGCCTGGTGGCGAAATTCGTCACCACCTCCATGGGCCCCCTGGTGGTGCGGCGCGGCGACATGCTGGCGCCGCGCACCTGGGCCGACATGGGCATCAGCCTGTCGCCGCAGGCGGTGGCGCGCTTTCCCGGCTGGATCGCGCCGCTGGGCGCGGGCGGCGTGGCGGCCACCTCGACGGCGGCGCAAACCGTGTTCCAGATCCAGCCGTCGCCCGCGCCGGGCACCCTGGAATACACGGTGGAGATCGACGGCCAGCAGCTGCGCTACCGCAACACGCCGGCGCAGTGGACGAATATGCTCCATCCCGGCCCGCAAGGCGCGTCCGGTGGCCAGGGCGCGCGTATCACCGCCGTCACCTTCGACGGGCGCACGGTGGAACTGTTCAACGAGCCGGGGCAATTCGGCTTGAAGCGCATGATCGATGCGGCCACCAAGAAGCGCAAGGATGGCGGCGTGTTCGAACTGCGCTGGGCGCGCGGCGAGGTGGCCGTGGCGGTCGACCTGAAAATCACCAGCAGCGCCGAAACGACAGGCGCGGGCGGGACGGCGGCGCTGCAGGAACAGGGCTTTCGCGGCATGCAGCTGCCCGAGACCATCGTCGGTACGCCGGGCATTCCCGCCGCTCCCGCGTCCGCGCCTGCCATCGCCGCCGCGGCGGTGCCCGGGGTGGCGCCATGATGCGCGCGCCGCAACAGGTGCGCCTGGGGTACTTCGGCAAGATCCCTGCGCGCGGCGATTTCATCAAGGCTTGCGACAATCACGCGCTGGTGCAGCTGCTCGACGACTGGCTGGCGCAGGTCATGAATGCCCTGACGGTGGAACCGCGCTGGAAGCTCAATTACGACGCCTTGCCGCCGCTGCGCTTTGCCTTTGTCGGCACGCGCAGCCGGCGCGCCATCGCCGGGCGCCTGGAAGCGAGCAATGACCAGTCGCAGCGGCGCTTTCCCTTCATGGCCATGGGCGCGCTGGAAGTCGATGATGCCGACATCTTTGTCGCCTGCAGCCCGCTGGCGCTGGCGCCGCTGTGGCAGCGCGTGGAGCAGCTGTCGCAGGGCATCGTGGGCAGCGCCGAACCGGGTCCGGCGCTGCTGGCGCTGGCCGGCAACGTGGTCGAAGTCGAACCGGCCGCACCGTGCCATGCGGCGCGCCTGGCCGCTTTTTTGCAGGCGCAGACGCTGCATGGCTTGCAGGCGATGCTGGCCTCGCCCGCGTTCCCCGTGACGGTGCGCGAACTGCTGCTGGGACTGGGCCTGCTGCTGCAGCCGGTGCGCCAGAGCGGCTTGCCGCGCCTGGAGAAAAGCCTGGTGCTGCCGCTGCCGCAGGAAGCGCAGCTGCGCGACCTGGTGGCCAGCTTCTGGCTGCACCTGGTCGCGCCTTTCCTGCGCCAGGCCGATTTTGAACTGGCGCTGTTCTTTTCTCACCTCGACGAGGCGCCCGTGCTGGTGATCGGTTTTTGCGGCGCCGACCCGCACGGCTTGCGTGCGCTGATCGATCCGCAGGCCGGCAGCGAACGACTGATCGTCTTCGACCAGCTCGACTGGGTTGACGAGCACCTGGGACACGATGCGGCGCTGCGCCAGTTGTCCGCCTGCCTGCAGCAGGAGCAATTGTCGCTGCGCTCGGCCTGCGCCATGTTTGCCGATACCTTTGCCTGAAGGATTGCGATGAAGCCACCCGTTTTCTTCCTGTTGCTGCTTGCCGCTGCCGCTCCCTGCCGCGTCCTGGCGCAGGCGCAAGCTCCCCAGACGCCCATGCCGGGGCAAATCCTCATCACGGGCACCCTGGCCGACGAGGCGGGCAAGGCGGCCGTGCTGGCCCGATTGCGCGAACTGTATGGCGCCGAACGCGTGGTCGACCAGATCGCCATCGGCAACGTGGCCGTGCCGGCCAACTGGAACGCTTACGTGCAAAAGCTGATTGCACCGAACCTGAAGCTCATTTCACGGGGGCAGATCAGCATCGCCGGCAACAACGTCAGCGTGCGCGGCGAAGTGGCGAACGAGGCGCAGCGCCAGCAGATCGCCAGCGACATCGCCACCAGCCTCAATCCCACCTACACCGTCAACAACGGCTTGCGCGTCAAGGCGGCCGAGGCCGAGCAGGGCTTGCTCGATGCGGCGCTCGACAAGCGCATCATCGAATTCGACAGCGGCAAGGCTTCCATTACGCCGGCCGGCCTGGCCATCCTCGACGAGATGGCGGCCGTCATGCTCAAGCTGCGGGGACGCAAGGTGGAAGTGATCGGCCATACGGACGACACGGGCCTGCGCGCCAGCAATGTGGCCCTGAGCCATGCGCGCGCCGAAGCCGTGCGCGCCTACCTGGCCAGCAAGGGCATCGTGGCCGATTCGGTGCTGGTGTCCGGCCAGGGACCGGACCGTCCCGTGGCCAGCAACGCCACGGCCGATGGCCGGGCGAGAAACCGGCGCATCGAGTTCAGAATCGCGCAATGAACCACGCGCAGTGATCAGGGCAAGGTGATGGTCAGGTGTGCCAGGTGTGGCGCCAGCTTGACCAGGTCCGCATACGCGGCCAGGGTGGTTTGCGTGCCGCGCGTCAGATGCGTTTTCAAGCCCAGGTAGGCGCAGATGGCCAGCAGGGCGAAAAAGCTCGACAGCGCCCACAGCGGCACGTCGCTGCCGCGTTTGTTGACCACCTGGTCGGGGCGTTCCGCGCGCGGCGCGAAGCCGCGGCTCTTGCCCTTGATGTGGGCGATCTCGTCGCCCAGGCGCGCCGTCAGGTAGCTGAGTTTTTCGCCGCCGTCGATCGCATACTTGCCCTGGAATCCCAGTAACAGGCACATGTGGAAGACTTGCAGCGCCTGCACGCGCATGGCGCCCTTGCCGCGCAAGGCGTCGAGGCGGTCGAAAAAGTGTTCGCCGGCCAGCTGGTCGCCAAAGATCAGCAGCTGCAGCGGGCGCCTTTCCCACTGCTTGCGCAGGGCGAAAGGCGATGCCAGGATGATTTCATCGACCGCCGCGCAAAATGCATATTTGGCCGCTTCGATATCGTCGCCATCGGCGCGGATCTTTTTCGCTTCCCGTTCGAAGTCGTCGAGGAAGGCCGTGATGCGGTCCATGAAGCTTTGCTCGTCGCCGGGCGCCGAACCGTTCTTCAGCATGAACAGCATGTAAAAGCCTTCGTGCATCAAGTCCAGCAGGGCGCTGCCGGCATGCCGGCTGCTGCCTGCCGGGGCGGCACCGCGTGGTCCCAGCAGGGAGGGCGCCGCGCGCCGTTCGATGAGCTGGCTCATGCCGTCACCGCGATCAGTTCCAGCTGCAGGTCGCGTATGCCGGCCGGTACGTACACGGAAATCGATTGCGCCTTGAGCATCTGTTCGTACAGTACGCCGCGGTTTTCAATCGCAAAATAATAGGTGTCGGGCCGCACGGGGATGGCCGCCGGCACTTGCGGCGCGTGCGACAGCTTCAGGCCGCGCATGGCCGTCAGCACGCATTTTTCCACGTCGTCTGGCGCGCCCACCTTGACGCGCAGCGGCACCACGTCCACCAGTTCGATGGCGGGCATGGCGGCGCGAATCGCCAGGTACAAGGTGGTGTGCTGGTCGATCTTGCCCGAATCGAGCTTGCCCAGGTAGTACGACGGCTTGTCCTCGAGCAGGGCGATGGAAAAATGCTTCGACGAGATGACGGTGTCGAGCAGTTCGCGGATGATGGCTGTAGGCGTGCCTGCCTTTGACGCCTGCGCCGTGTAATTCATGCCATCGCGGTTGAGGATGGGCAGCGCCGCGTAATACGTCACTTCCTGCACCGCCGGCGGCAGCGCTTCCAGGTCCACCGGCGGGGGCAGGGTGTCGCTGCCGGGTGCGCCGTCGCCCAGCGCCTCGAACACTTCGCCGTCGCGGAAGATCGCCGACAGGGCTTGCAGGCGCAAAGTGCCCGTCTTCAGCGCCGCCAGGTCCCACTGCATATGCGCCACACCCCACAGGTAGGGGTGCAGCGCGCTGGCCGTGTGATGCAGGCGCGCTTCGTGATACTGATCCTGGCGCTGGAAATGCTGCGGCCGCAGGAACAGGCCTTCTCCCCACAAGACTTTCGCTGCCATGCCCATCTCGTTTCTCCTTGAATGTGTGGCGTGCCTGTGCGCGCTACTGGCAGCGCAGGGCGGACAGCGGCGCCATGCCGCTGTCCATGCTGGCCACGCTGAGTGCACACGCGTGCAGGCCGACGGTGATGCCGCCGCGTTCCGCGTCGGCGGCGGCAAAGGTGGCGCGCCAGCGCTGTGCCGCAGGCGCGCGGAACAGGGCTACCACGCCGATGAAATACGCTTCCTTGCTGACTTTTTCCTGTACTTCGTAGCGCTGGCCCGGCACCAGCAGCACTTCCTTCACTTCCATCAGGTCGGCGCCCAGCGCGGCCTTTTCGCGCCGCGTGTCGAGGAAGCTGTCATATGGGGCCTGCTCGAAGGCGGCGCTCTGGCGCAGCTTGTAGATGCGCGCCACCAGCGCCAGCGGCCGGCCTTCGGCATCGGTGTTGAGGCGCTGCGCTGCGTGCAGGCGGATGCTGACATTGCGCGGCGGTTTTTGCGCGTCGGGCAGTTCGGGCGGCGGCTTGGCCACGCCCGCCATTTGCAGCGCCGCGTTGGCCAGGGTGCCGATGGCGCCGCCCGCACAGCCGGCCTGCAGCAAGGCCAGCAGCAGTAGCGGCGTGGCGCGCGTCAGGCGGCGGAACAGGGCGTCAGATGGCATGGGTTTGCTTTGCAAAGGAGGGGGAAATAAAAGTGTTGCTGCCATTTAATCCCATGCACCGGCAACCTGCTTGCGTTGGCGCAAAGTCCGTCCGCGATCAAGACAATTACTGCGCCAGATCAGGATTTATGTCGCCGCACCCCGCTGTAGCGTGGAACTTCTTCTTTGCTGATTAATCTCAATCTGGCAAAAAAATTGGCGATCAATAATGGCCTCCACCAAGGCGCCGCCCATCTTTCCCAGCGGTAGCGTCCTCCACGTGAAGGAATGCCCGATGAAGCCAGCCACCATGTTGCCCCGTATTGCCTGCCTCGCCAGCGCCTTGCTGCTGGCCGCTTGCGCCACGCCAGAGCAGCCGGCGCCCAAAAAACCTGCCGCACCGACCCTGGCGCAAGTGATGAGCGACGCCGATGCAGCCGCGCGCGCCGGCCAGTACGAGCGCGCCATGACCCTGCTTCAGGGCGGCAGCAGCAGCTACCCGGCCGACAAGGCGCCGTGGCTGCAAATGGCGCAGGTAAAGTTCGACCGCGGCCAGTACGGCGACGCCATCGGCCATGCGCTCGAAGCGCTGGAGCGCGACCCGGACGACAAGGTCGCCAACAGCATCGTCGCCGTCAGCGGCTTGCGCCTGTCCGGCAAGGCGCTGGCCGACCTGTCGCGGCAAAACAATCTGAATGGCTCGCTGCGCTCGGAAGCGCAGGACCTGGCCAAGCTGCTGCGCGCAAGCATCGGCGAAGACGTGCTGGTGCCGCCGGCCAAGCGTCCGCCGGCGGCCGGCAGGCGCGCTGCCACATCCGGCTCCGGCTCGCCGGCGGCGAAAGGCGCGGCGCAGCAAGGCGGCGCGGCCGACCCGTTCAGCGGCCTGAAATAAGTCCGCGTTCCCACCACCCCTTTGCAAAGGAAGCGACATGCCCAAGTCAGACAGCGTGCAAAAACGCCTGCAAAAGATACGCGCGCCTCGCGTGCAAATGACCTACGACGTCGAGATTGGCGACGCGATTGAAAACAAGGAGTTGCCCTTCGTGGTCGGCGTGCTGGGCGACTTTGGCGGCAATCCGGACAGCGAAAAAAAACGCTTGAAGGACCGCAAGTTCGTCTCTCTCGACCGCGACAACTTCGACGAAGTACTGGCCGGCGTGGAGCCGGTGGCGCGTTTCGTCGTGCCGAACCGCATCAGCGAGGCGGGCGGCACGTTCGCCGTCGACCTGCACTTCCGCTCGATGGATGACTTCCGCCCGGAATCGGTGGTGCGCCAGGTCGCCCCCTTGCGCAAGCTGCTCGAGGCACGCACCAAGCTGGCGGACTTGCGCAACAAGCTGGCCGGCAACGACAAGCTGGAAGACTTGCTGACGGAAGTGCTGAACAATACGGACAGCCTGGCCACCCTGAAACCGCAGTTCCCAGCGCAGGAGGATTGAGATGAGCGCCCAGGCAGAAGCCCTTGCAGTAGCCGCATCCGATGCCCCGGCCGTGACCGACTTGCTGGACCAGATCGTCGAGCAAAGCCGCGTCGCCAAGTCCGGCGCCGAACATGCGCGCGCGCGCGACCTGATCTCGGAACTGGTGGCGCAGGTGCTCGACGGCACGGTGCTGATGTCTAGCAGCCTGTCGGCCACCTTGGACGCGCGCGTGGCGGAAATCGACCGCCTGATTTCCGCGCAGCTCAGCGAAATCATGCACGCGGCGTCATTCCAGCAGCTTGAGCAAAGCTGGACGGGGCTGCGCTACCTGGTCGGCAATTCCGACACGGGAACGCGCCTGCAAATCCGCATGTTCAACGCCACCAAGCGCGAACTGGTGAAGGATTTCCAGGCGGCGCTGGAGTTCGACCAGAGCAGCATGTTCAAGAAGGTCTACGAAGAGGAATTCGGCACCTTCGGCGGCGCGCCATTCGCCGCGCTGCTGGGCGACTTTGCCATTTCCCGCCAACCGGAAGATATGTATTTCGTCGAGCAGATGTCGCACATTGCCGCTGCCGCGCATGCACCGTTCATCGCTTCGGCCGCGCCGGAACTGTTTGGCCTGGAAAGCTACGGCGACCTGGGCAAGCCGCGCGACCTGGCCAAGGTGTTCGACACCATCGAGTACGCGAAATGGAAAGCCTTCCGCGAATCCGAGGATGCGCGCTATGTCGGCCTGACCTTGCCCCGCTTCCTGGGCCGGCTACCGTTCAATCCCGTCGATGGCACCACCGTCGAAGGTTTTAATTTTGTCGAGGAAGTCGATGGCAGCGACCATCACAAATACCTGTGGTGTAACGCCGCGTATGCGTTCGGCTGCAAGCTGACGCGCGCCTTTGCCGATTACGGCTGGTGCGCCGCCATTCGTGGCGTGGAGGGCGGCGGCCTGGTGGACGACCTGCCCACCCACACCTTCAAGACGGACGAGGGCGACGTGGCCCTGAAATGCCCGGCCGAAGTGGCGATCACCGACCGCCGCGAAAAGGAATTGTCGGACCTCGGTTTCATCTCGCTGGTGCACTGCAAGAACACGGCGTATGCCGCATTCTTCGGCGCGCAGTCGGCGCAGAAAAGCCGCAAGTACAACAGCGACGCGGCCAATGCGAACGCGGTGCTGTCGTCGCAGTTGCAGTACATTTTCGCCGTTTCGCGCATCGCCCACTACATGAAGGCCATGATGCGCGACAAGATCGGCAGCTTTGCCGCCGCCTCCAACGTGGAGGATTTTTTGAACCGCTGGCTGATGCAGTATGTGCTGCTCGACGATAACGCCAGCCAGGAACAGAAGGCGCAGTTTCCGTTGCGCGAGGCTTCCGTGCAGGTGCATGAAGTGCCGGGCCGGGCCGGCGTGTACCGCGCCGTGTCGTTCCTGCGGCCGCACTTCCAGCTCGATGAATTATCCGTTTCGCTCCGACTGGTCGCGGAGTTGCCGAAGTCGACCAATTCCTGATCCATACGATCATCTTTCAACCAGAGGAGCACACCATGGCAATCGATGTATATCTGCAGATAGACGGCATCAAGGGCGAGTCCACCGATGACAAGCACAAGGACTGGATCGAGTGCAAATCGGTCAGCTGGAGCGTCGAGCAGCCGAAGTCCGCCACCGCCTCGACGGGCGGCGGCCACACGGCTGAACGCTGCGAGCACAAGGACATCGTCATCTCCAAGCTGGCCGACCTGGCCTCGCCGGTGCTGCTGCAGACCTGCTCGGCCGGCAAGACCATTCCCAAGGCGCGCTTCGAATTCATGCGTGCCGACGGCCAGGGTGAGCGCGTCAAGTATTTTGAAATTGAGATCGAGAATGTGCTGATCGGTGCCGTCACGCCGAACGTGGAAGAAGGCGACATCCTGGGCGAGCATGTCGGCTTCAAGTTTTCGAAAGTGAAGTGGAAGTACACGCAGCAAAAAGTGACTGGCGGCGCCGGCGGCAATACCTCGGGCGGTTGGGACCTGGCCGCGAACCGCGTGGCTTGATGCATGGTGCGCGGCGCGCGGCGGCCACCTGCGCCCGCGCGCCGCGCCGAATTTTCAGGAGAGCGCATGGACAGTTATGTACCTGGCCTGTTCGACCGCCTGATGGGCGACGGCGGTGCGGCAGCGGGCGGCGTGGCGCTGCGCCTGTCGCTCGATCAGTTGAAGGATGCGGTGGCGCGCGACCTGGAAGAGCTGCTCAACACGCGCGTGGCCCTGCCGCCCGGCGCGCTGGATGCGTATCCGGAATGCGCGGCGTCCATCGTCAACTATGGCTTGATCGATTTCGCCGGCATGTGCCTCTCCAGCAGCGATGACCGCGCCCGCATCTGCGCCGCGCTGAAGGCCGCCATCGAACGCCATGAACCGCGCCTGCGCAATGTGCGCGCCCGCCTGGAGCGCGAAGCAGGCAGCATCAACCGCGTGGGCTTCGTCATCAGCGGCACCCTGGCCGTGATGTCCGGCGGCGAGACGGTCAATTTCGACGCCGTGCTGCAGCCGTCGTCGCTGCGCTATTCGATCAATCGCAAGGGAGCCGCCGCATGAGCAATAATCTGAAAACCCTGATCGCCAAGCTGAATGACACGGCGCGCACGGCCGCCACCCGCGCCGCCGGCATCTGCGTGGGACTGGGGCAGTATGAAGTCGATATCGAACACCTGTTCCTGGCCCTGCTGGAGCAGGAGCGCAGCGATTTCGTCACCATCGCGCGGCGCAGTGAAATCAGCCTGACGGCGCTGGAGGCGGACCTGCGCCGCGAGATCGGCAGCTTCAGGACGGGCAGTGCGCGCACGCCCGTGTTTTCGCCCCACTTGCCGCTGCTGTTCGAACATGCCTGGCTGATCGCCTCGCTGGGCACGGTGGCGGATGCCACCCGGCCGGCCGCCATCCGCAGCCGCCATCTGTTGCTGGCGCTGCTGACGGAGCCGGAACTGTCGCAGCTCGCGTACCGCGGCTCGAAGCTGTTCGCCCGTTTCAGCGTCGAGCAATTAAAGCATCATCCGGACAAACTGACGGCCGGCTCCGGCGAGGAGGAAACTGCGGCCGTGCCGCAGCTTTCCGAAATCCCTTGCGATCCGGTGACTGCCCTGGCCAGCAAGACCCCGGCGCTGGACCAGTTCACCACCGACCTGACGCAGCTGGCGCGCGACGGCAAGCTCGATCCCGTGATCGGGCGCGAGGTGGAGATACGCCAGGCCGTCGACATCCTGCTGCGCCGGCGCCAGAACAATCCCATCCTCACGGGCGAGGCGGGCGTGGGCAAGACTGCCGTGGTGGAAGGTCTGGCCTTGCGCATCGCTGCCGGCGACGTGCCCGATGTGCTGCAGGGCGCGCACATCCACGCGCTCGACATGGGCTTGCTGCAGGCCGGCGCCAGCGTGAAGGGAGAATTCGAAAGCCGTTTGAAGAATGTCATCGACGAGGTGACGAAAAGCCCGCACCCCATCATTCTCTTCATCGACGAGGCGCATACCATGATCGGTGCCGGTGGCCAGGCGGGGCAGAATGACGCGGCCAATTTGCTGAAACCGGCGCTGGCGCGCGGTGCCCTGCGCACGATCGCGGCCACCACCTGGAGCGAGTACAAAAAATACTTTGAAAAGGATGCGGCGCTGGCGCGGCGCTTCCAGGTAGTGAAGGTGGAAGAACCCGGCGAAGACATTGCCTGCGCCATGCTGCGCGCCATGGCGCCGCTGATGGAGCGCCATTTCGGCATCCGCGTGCGCGACGCCGCCATCGTCGAGGCGGTGCGCCTGTCGCACCGCTACATCAGCGGGCGCCAGTTGCCCGACAAGGCCATCAGCGTGCTCGATACGGCCTGCGCCAAGGTGGCGCTGGGCCAGCGCGCCACGCCGGCGCAGCTGGAAAACGCGAACCGGCGGCAGGAACGCATCGGCGCGGAAATCGCCGCCCTGATCCGCGAGGCCGGCGATGGCGAAGCGCCCGATAAAGCCGGCGCCACGCGCCTGGCGCAGCTGCGGCGCGAACATGAGGAAGGACAGGCGGTGATTGCGGCGCTGGCGCAGCGCTGGGAGCGTGAAAAGGCGCTGGTGGCGCAGATCGGCGACTTGCGTGGGCAGCTGCGCGGCGAGCGGCCGGGCGAAGTCGGCGCAGCACGCCTGCTGGCGCTGAAGGAAGAACTGGCGGCGCTGCAGGGAGAAGCGCCGCTGTCGCCGCTGGAAGTCGATGCGCAGGTGGTGGCCGGCATCGTCGCCGGCTGGACCGGCATCCCGCTGGGAAAAATGCTCAAGGACGAGATTCGCACGGTGCTGACACTGGATGGGGCGCTGCGCGAACGCGTGCTGGGACAGGAGCACGTCATCGAAGCAGTGGCGCAGCGCGTGCGCACGGCGCGCGCCAGCCTGGACGATCCGAACAAGCCGCAAGCCGTGTTCCTGTTCACGGGGCCGTCCGGCACGGGCAAGACGGAAACGGCACTGGCGCTGGCCGACCTGTTGTATGGCGGCGAACGCAAGCTCATTACCATCAACATGAGCGAATACCAGGAAGCGCACAGCGTGGCCGGCCTGAAAGGCTCGCCGCCCGGCTATGTCGGCTATGGCGAAGGCGGCGTGCTGACGGAAGCCGTGCGGCGCCAGCCCTACAGCGTGGTGCTGCTCGATGAGGCGGAAAAGGCCCATCCCGACGTGCTGGAACTGTTCTTCCAGGTCTTCGACAAGGGCGTGCTCGATGACGCGGAAGGGCGCGAAGTCGATTTTCGCAACACCATCATCATCGCCACCTCGAACCTGGGTTCCGGCGCCATGATGGCCGCCTGCTTGAACCGGGCAGCGCAGGACTTGCCCACGCCGGCCGCGCTGGAAGAGCTGGTGCGCCCGCAACTGGTGGCGCATTTCAAGCCGGCCTTGCTGGGACGCCTTAAGGTGCTGCCCTTCTATCCCTTGAACGACGCGGTGCTGGCCCAGATCATCGTCCTGAAACTGGCGCGCATCGGGCAGCGCATCGCGCGCAACCACCAGGCGCAGTTCGGCCATGACGCGGGCCTGGTCGACGCCGTGCTGGCGCGCTGCACCGAGGTCGATTCGGGTGCGCGCAATGTCGACCAGATCCTCAACGGCAGCTTGCTGCCGGCGATCGCCGAAGCGGTGCTGGCGCGCATGGCAGAAGGCGAACCGATCGCCTCGATACGCGTCAGCGCCAGCAAGCAGGGGCAGTTCAAGTACATCATCAAATAACGCCATCAAGTAACGTCACCCCGCGGAGAGCGCCATGTTCAATCTGGAGCAGTTGCTGCACCCCGTCAGCGCCGTCAGCCCATGCGGCGAAGACATCACTTTCAGTCAGGAGCTCGACGCCATCGCGCGCGCGCGCCAGCACGATGATCCCAGCCTGGACCAGGGCGAGTGGGTAACGGCGCTGAAGGAGGCCGACTGGCCTTTCGTGGCGACGCGCTGCGAACAGCTGATCGCTGCGCGCAGCAAGGATTTGCGCGTGGCAGTGTGGCTGGCCGAGGCGCACGCGAAAACGCGCCACTTGCGTGGCCTGGGCGATGGCTACGCGCTGCTGGCCGGCCTGTGCGAACGTTACTGGGATGGCTTGTACCCGCCGGCGGAAGAGGGCGACCAGGAACAGCGCATCGGTAATGTCTTCTGGCTGCTGTCGCGCACGCCGCAGCTGCTGCGCGAGATCCCGCTGACCGATGGCGCCGATGGCCTGTTTTCACTGCAGGATGTCGATGCGGCGCGCCAGCGCGCGGCGGCCAGCCTGGCGCAGGGCGCAGCGGAACAGGGCTGGGGCGATGCGCGCCACGAAGAAGGGGCGACCCTGGCGCAGATGGAGGCGGCGCGGCAAAGGAATACGCGCGCCTTTTCCGACGCATTGCTGGCCGATGCACAATACTGCATGCAGTCGCTGCTGGCGTTCGAACGCAGCGTCGATGCGCGTTTCGGCACCGATGGCCCGAGTTTTCGCGCTGCGCGCGAAGCGCTGGAAAACGTCATTCATTTCATCGCGCCGCTGCCAACTGGCGTGGACTTTGCCGGTGCGCCACCCGCTGCTGGCCAGGGCGTTAGCAACGACGGAGGCGCCATCGTGCAGCGCCAGCAGGCGCTGGCCCAGTTGCGCCAGGTGGCCGATTTTTTCCGCCGCACGGAGCCGCACAGCCCCGTTGCCTACCTGGCCGACAAGGCCGCCAGCTGGGGCGAACTGCCGCTGCACCTGTGGCTGCGCGCCGTCGTGAAGGACTCCGGCACCTTGGCGCAGCTCGACGAGATGCTGGGAACGAGCAGCGCGAACGGGTGATCGCTGTTGGCGCTTCCATGCTAATCTTTGGGCATGCTCAGAATGCTCATGTTGCCCGCCGCGCTATGCATGTTCATCGCTGCCAGCGCGCAGGCCGTGGCTGCGGCGCCGCTGGTGATCTATGGCGACGACGATTATCCGCCGTACTCCTACGTCGAGAATGGCCAGCTGAAAGGCATCTACACGGAGATCGTGCGTGTAGCCGTGCAATCGATGCCGCAGTATGCGGTGCAGCTGCGCCCCGTGCCCTGGAAGCGGGGGCTGCTGATGCTGCAGACGGGCGAGGCGTTTGCCCTGTATCCGCCATATTCGTGGCGCAGCGAACGGCTGTATGTGCGCTATTCCGTGCCGCTGCTGATGGAGCAGCTGGTGGTGCTGTGCAACCAGGACGTGCTGGCCAGGCGTGCGCTGCGGCAGTGGCCCGCCGATTACGGCGGTTTGCACATCGGCGTGAACGCGGGTTTCCTGCTTGGCGATGCGGCGCTGACGGCGTCCTTGCGCGCCGAAAAAATCGTGCTCGACCCGGCCAAGGGCACGCGCACGAATCTGCTCAAGCTGATGCGCGGGCGCATCGATTGCTATGTCAGCGACCGCCTGTCGGCGCGGTGGGAGTTGCAGCGCATCCGGCGTGTAGGGCCGGCGGGCACGCCGATGCAGGCGATACACGAAACCGCGCAGCTGGCCAGCCAGCAGGGTCACCTGGGCTTTACGGCACGCCGGCCGGCCACCTACCCTTATCGCGATGACTTTATCGAGCAATTCAATGCCGCCATCGTGCGCATGCAGCATAGTGGCGCGATCCGCCGCATCGTCGACCGTGCATTGCTACCCTGACGTTGCTACCCTGATTTCAGTTATGGAGAAGACCATGAAAAAACTGTTGTTCCTGAGTGTGCTCGTGCTGGCCGGCTGCGTGGGCCGGCCCGAGAATATTCATCCCGTCAATAACTTCGACACGACCCGCTATCTGGGCAAATGGTATGAGATTGCGCGCCTCGATCATTCCTTCGAACGGGGCCTGAGCCATGTGACGGCCGACTACAGCCTGCGCCAGGATGGCGGCCTGAAAGTGCTCAATCGCGGCTACAAGGACGCGGACGCGAAGTGGAAGGAAGCCGAAGGCAAGGCGTATTTCGTGGACAAGAAAGACGTGGGCTACCTGAAAGTGTCGTTTTTCGGTCCCTTCTATGGTTCTTACATCGTGTTTGATTTGGACCCGCAAGATTACAGCTACTCCATGATCAGCGGCCCCGACAAGTCATACCTGTGGTTGCTGTCGCGCACGCCCACCATGGACCCTGCCTTGCAGCAGCGCCTGGTCGAGAAAGCCCGGGGGCTGGGTTTCGATACGTCAAAATTGATCTATGTGAAGCAAAACTGACCTTGCTTGCCTGCCGCCCGTTCGTGGCGGCATAGCGCCTTCCAATTGTTGCTTTTCTGCATGTTATTTCTTGCAATACCATCCTGATTCACTCACAATCTGCTCCAAAGTGGTGCGCTGCGGCGTGCTACCATTCTGGTGATGCAGGTAGCGCCGCGTCACCGCTCGTGATTGCCGCACGGCAGATGCCTGCTATATTGGTACGTAGCAGCAGGTCGGTTTTGTGGCGTCTGTGCATTGTTTTTTTCAGATAGGAATCACGCAATGAAAAACCTCAAAATCGGCGTGCGTCTCGGTGGCGCTTTTGCCGCCGTCCTGCTCCTGTTGACGAGCCTGACGGTGGTGGGCATCGTGCAGATGCAAAGCGCCAGCAAGGAAACCGATACACTGGTCAACGTCAAGGTGCGCAATGAGCGCCTGATCGCCGAGTGGACCAAGGTCATCGAGGTAAACGCGGCGCGCACGGCGGCCGCCTGGAAAGTCAGCGATTCCGAACACCAGAAGCAGTTTGAAAAGGAAATGGCGGTCTCGTCCGCCCGCGCCACGGAAATCCAGAACGATATCGGCAAGAGCGAGCTGAACGCTGAAGAGCAGGCGCTGTACCAGGAGGTGCTGAGCACGCGCAAGGCCTACACGGAAGTGCGCAAGAATGTGTTCAAGGCCAAGAATGCGGGCGACCTGGAACTGGGCAAGCGCCTGTACGAAGGCGACATGGCCGCCAAGCGCGACATCTACCTGGCGGCGCTGAAGAAGCTGGAAGTGCTGGAAGCCAGATTGCTCGATGAAGCGGCTGCGCAAATCCGTTCGCGCTACGAAAACGGCCGTTTGCTGCTGATCTCGCTGGGTGCGGTCGCCATTTTGCTGGGCATCGCCTGCGCATACTGGATCACGCGTTCGATCACGCGTCCCATTACGCGCGCCGTCGAAGTGGCGGAAGCTGTTTCCGCTGGCGACCTGACCAGCGATATCGTGGTGGAAAGCCGCGATGAAACGGGGCAGCTGATGCATGCGCTGAAAAACATGAACGATAAACTGGTCAGTATCGTTGGCCAGGTGCGTGCTGGCACCGAGTCGATCAGCACGGCATCGAGCGAAATTGCCGCCGGCAACCTGGACTTGTCGTCGCGTACGGAAGAACAGGCCAGCTCGCTGGAAGAGACCGCTTCTTCGATGGAAGAGCTGACCTCGACCGTGAAACTCAATGCCGACAACGCGCGCAGCGCCAATCAGTTGGCCATCGACGCCTCGCACATCGCCAGCAAGGGTGGCGTGGTGGTGTCGGAAGTGGTCAGCACCATGGGCTCGATCAACGATTCCTCGCGCAAGATTGTCGACATCATCAGCGTCATCGACGCCATCGCCTTCCAGACGAATATCCTGGCCCTGAACGCGGCCGTGGAAGCGGCCAGGGCCGGCGAGCAGGGCCGCGGTTTTGCCGTAGTGGCATCCGAGGTGCGCAACCTGGCGCAGCGCTCCAGCGCGGCGGCCAAGGAAATCAAGGGCTTGATCGACGATTCCGTGCAAAAGGTCGAGGCCGGTTCGCAACTGGTGGACAAGGCGGGCCGCACCATGGACGAGATCGTGCAAAGCATCAGCCACGTGACGCAGATCATGAACCAGATCACTGATGCCAGCGATGAGCAGCGCGCCGGCATCGAGCAAGTCAACCAGGCCATCGGCCAGATGGACCAGGTGACGCAGCAAAATGCGGCCCTGGTGGAAGAGGCCGCCGCGGCAGCCGAATCCATGCAGGAACAGGCAGCCAGGCTGGCCGACGTGGTGGGCGTATTCAAGCTCGATGTCACGCAGCAATATGTCTCGGCCAGCGTGTCCGCCCGACCCGCCGCAGGCCAGCCTGCCGCACGGCGCACCGTGAGCGCTGCTGTACGCACCTCCGCGTCTACTGTCGTCGCCCACGCCGCCAGCGGCCCCGTCAAGGCAGCGAAACCGGATACGGCACACAGCAGCAAGCCGCGCACACCGGTCGCTTCCGGCGCCGATGAGTGGGAAGAGTTTTAAGCAGCCATTTTAGACATTTTTAAGCAGTTGTTTTAAGCGGCCCCTCGCTCGGCCATTCCCGCTGGCATGGTGCGGGCGCTACAATCGCGGCTTGAAGAATACCGCGCACGCGCTCCGCCATGACCACCAGCCGCACCTCCAGCACCTCCAGCCAGACCTCTGCATTGCCCTCCCACGCCGAATCGGCCAAACGCGAGCGCTGCCCGGTCTGCCTGCGCGCCGCCACCAGCTGCATCTGCCGCTGGATCGCCCCCGTTTCCCACGCGGTGGAGGTATTGATCCTGCAACATCCGCTGGAAGTCCACAACGCCAAGGGCAGTGCCCGCTTGTTGCACCTGAGCCTGCCCAACAGCCGCATGCTGACGGGCGAGCAGTTTGCCCCGGACACGCTCGCCGCACTGCTGGCCGACAAGCACACTGTGTTGCTGTACCCGGAGACGCCAGGCGACCGTTCGCTGGGCATCGCGCCGCCGCCTGCGCTCGACCCCGCCACCTTGATTGATCCGGCACGCTTGCGCCTGGTGGTGCTGGACGCCACCTGGCGCAAGAGCCGCAAGATGCTATATCTAAATCCCCGCTTGCAACAGTTGCCGCGCCTGCCCCTGCGCGATACGCCTGCTTCCCATTACCTGATCCGCAAGGCGCACGCGCCGGACCAGTTATCGACTCTGGAAGCGACGTGTTATGCCTTGATGCAGTTGGAGCAGGACGCGCCCCGTTTCGTTCCCTTGATCGCGGCATTTGACGGCTTTGTCGCGCAGCTGTTGAGTTATGTCATGCCGCATGCTGAAAAAGCGTGAAACGGCATCACGCGAACCCTTGATCTTGCCCGCATAGCGGCATAGTATACTGTACGTATATACAGTTAATGGGGCCGTTCATGAAAGCAATCATTCCAGAGCATGATGACAGCTTTGCGGGGCAAGCCATGTTGCCGCCGCAATCGCTGAAAGCCCGTAAGGGTCGCGGTGCCGTGTCGAACTTGCAAGGGCGCTACGAGGCGCATGCGCGCGCCGGTTTCGATGATGGCTGGAGCGTGGGCGGCCTGGATGAGGCCCCCGGGGAGGAGGCGGCTCCGGGCTGGAAGACGCAGGTCAGCGACGAGCAGGCGCGCACCATTCTCACGCGCAATGCCTCGCCCGATTTGCCCTTCAATGTGTCCCTGAATCCGTACCGGGGCTGTGAACATGGCTGCATCTACTGCTTTGCCCGCCCCACGCACAGCTATCTGGGCCTGTCCCCGGGGCTGGATTTCGAAAGCCGCATCTACGCCAAGGTGAACGCGCCCGAATTGTTGCGGCGCGAATTGGCCAAGCCGTCGTATGTGCCCGAACCGATCGCCCTGGGCGTCAATACCGATGCGTATCAACCGTGCGAACGCGAACGGCAACTGACGCGGCGCGTGCTGGAAGTGTTGCACGAGTGCGAACATCCCGTGGCGCTGATCACGAAATCGTCGCTGATCGAGCGCGATATCGACATTTTGGCGCCCATGGCGGCCAAGCACCTGGCGGCCGTGGCCGTCACTGTCACCACCCTCGATCCCGCCATCGCGCGCACGCTGGAGCCGCGCGCGGCCGCCCCGGCGCGGCGGCTGCGCACCATCCGCACCCTGACGGAGGCGGGCATTCCCGTGGGCGTGAGCATCGCGCCCATCATTCCGTTTGTCACGGAACCGGAAATCGAGCAGCTGCTCGAAGCCGTGCGCGACGCGGGCGCCATCCACGCCCATTACGTCGTGCTGCGCCTGCCGTGGGAGGTGAGTCCATTGTTCCAGCAATGGCTGGAAGCGCACTTCCCGGAACGGGCCCAGCGCGTGATGAACCGGGTGCGCGAAATGCGTGGCGGCAAGGATTACGACAGCGCGTTCGGCACGCGCATGCGCGGCGAAGGCGTGTGGGCCGACCTCATTCGCCAGCGTTTCGAGAAAGCCGTGCACCGGCTGGGGCTGCACGGCAAGGGCGGCCGCTTCAAGCAGCTCGATTGCACGCAGTTCCGCCGGCCGTTGGTGGTGCCGCCGTTGGGGGCCAGGGAGAAAGGAGGCAATGCGGGGCAGCTGGATTTGTTTTAAGTTAAACCATCGTCAGCGCTGATGCTGCAGGGTGGTGCTCACTCGCTGGAATGCGGGCGACGGTAGCCTGCGGCTGGGGTAGTGCAGCCGGTCGCGGGGAAGGGCGCGCCGTCGTCCGGGAGTCCTGAGACAGCGTCTTGTCTCAGGTGCCAGAGGGCGTTGCGGCGTCGTCCTGGGTAGGTGTCTGGAGCTGCGCCAGATGCTGTTCGATGGCAAAGACGTGCGGGTCGCTCTTGCCCAGCTCACGCAGGGCGCTGGCCAGGTGCAGCAGGTACTCGCTGTTCGGACCGCTAGGGCCGTTTGATCGGGCGATCTGGCGCGCGATGTCCAGCTCCGGGGCGGCGCCCAGGAAGGCGGCGTTTTCCTCGTTGGCGATGTACACCAGGCCTTCGACCTTGCCGCCATCGTCGAAGGTGATCTCGGTGGACAGGCGTAAATAGCCATTCTTTTCGCGGTGGTCGAGGTGGGCGAAGACTTCGGGGGTGATCAAATAAGCCATGCCGTCGCACACGGCGCCCGCCTGTGGCACGATGGTGGCGACCCTGCCCGGCGCCATCGGCGTGCCCCGATGATCGTGCGAACCCTGCCAGAAGCGCCGTGTCCAGCCGGCGATGCTGGCGAGGCGCCGTTCAAGATAGGGAAAATCGGCCTTGTAGATCAGCGAGCCATAGCCGAACAGCCAGACCTGGTCGTGGCCGTCGAATTTGTTCATGCGCTGGTTGATGGCGATGGTCGCGGCGTCGATGGGCGACAGGTCGTTCTGGTCAGGCTGGGTCATGGCGTAAGCGGCAAGGGGCGATGCGCCATTATAAAGCGCTGCCAGCCGGGCCGCCGGCCGGCAGGGCGTCGCGTGCGCCGTTGTTTCCGCCGACGTTCCACTCATGCGTCTCGACAAACTGGAACAGGAAGGCCATGAAGCTTTCGGCCGCCGGCGACAGCGAACGGCCCGTCTTCGTGTAGACGAAAAAGCGCCGCGTCAGTTCCGGCTCGTGCAGGGCGCGCATCTGCAGCTGGTACAGCTTGACCATCGGTTCGGCGTACGGCAGGCAGACCGTGATGCCCAGGTTGGCGCTGACCATGGCCAGTGCCGTCGTCATGAAGGTCACTTCATTGTAGGGATTGAGCGACAGCTCGCGAAACGCGCCGTGCATGTCGCGCAGCAGGCGTTCCGTAAATTGCCCCTGCAACGAAATGAACGGGTAGTCGCCCACGTCGGCCCAGGTGACTCTTTCCTTTTGCTGCAGCGGGTGCTGCTCGGGGAAGACCAGCACGAAGGGCATCTCGAACAGCACTTGCGCGGCGATTTCCGCCGTCGGGTCGCGCTCGGGGCCGATGCCGAAATCGACTTCGCCGCTGAATACGCGCGCCGACACGTTTTCCACGGGGCAGTCGACCAGGCGCAGTTGCACGTCCGGGTGTGCCTGGCGGTAGGCGGCGATCACTTCCGGCAGCAGGGTGCACGCCATCATCTGCGGCGCGGCGATGCGCACCATGCCCGTTTTCAGGGCCTTGCGCTGGGCGATGCCGGCCATGGCGCCATCGAGGTCCTCGATCATCTTTTCAAACAGCGGATACAGTTCGCGGCCGATTTCCGACAGCTGCGTCTTGCGCGTGCTGCGCTCGACCACGCGCACGCCCAGCACGCTTTCCAGCTCCTTGATCAAGCCGCTCAAGGCGGACTGCGTCACGTGCAGGTATTCGGCGGCCAGGGTGAAACTGCCGGTCTTGGCCAACGCCACGAAGGCGCGCATCTGTCGCAGGCTGGGACTCATAAGGTAATCCGATAAATCAATGGTTAAAAATTGTTTGTATGATAGCTGTAACTCGATTCTAATGGTGAAAAGCTGAAAAATACGCCAGCCATCGCGCCCAAGGCGCCATCCATTGGAGACAGACCATGAAGATCAAGCAAATCCACCACGTCGCCTACCGTTGCATCGACGCGAAGAAAACCGTCGAGTGGTACGTCAAGCATTTGAACATGAATTTCGTCCTCGCCATCGCGGAAGACCTGGTGCCGTCGACCAAGGCGCCGGACCCGTACATGCACGTCTTCCTCGACGCGGGCCAGGGCAATGTGCTGGCCTTCTTCGAGCTGCCGACGCAGCCGCCCATGGATCGCGACCGCAATACCCCCGCCTGGGTGCAGCACCTGGCGCTGGAAGTGGGCAGCATGGAGGAACTGCTGGCCGCCAAGGAGCGCCTGGTGGCCGCCGGCATCGAGGTGCTGGGCCCCGTGAATCACGCCATTTTCCAGTCGATTTACTTCTTCGACCCGAACGGCCATCGCCTGGAACTGGCGGCCAACGTGGGCACGCCCGAGATGATGGCCAAACTGGACGCCGTCAAATGGGAAATGCTGGAAGAATGGTCGCAGACGCGCCGCGCACCGAAGCACGCCGCCTGGATGCACGCGCCGGCCGAAGCCTGACCGCCGCAGATTGAACACTGCAGACTGACACCATCTGAACACTACGCCACACAAGGAATACCATGAAATTTGCAACCCTGAAAAACGGCAGCCGCGACGGCGCCCTGATCCTCGTCAGCCGCGACCTGCGCCAATACCAGCGCGTGGCCGCCATCGCTCCCACCCTGCAGGCGGCACTCGACAACTGGGACGCCGTCGCGCCGAAACTGGAACAGGCGTACGCAAATCTGAATGCGGGCCAGGCGCCGGACGCGCAGCCGTTTGATGCAGCGCTGTGCCACTCGCCGCTGCCGCGCGCCTACCAGTGGGCCGACGGTTCCGCCTACATCAACCATGTGGAGCTGGTGCGCAAGGCGCGCAACGCGGAAGTGCCAGCCTCGTTCTACACGGACCCGCTGATGTACCAGGGCGGCTCGGACAGTTTCATCGGCCCGCGCGACCCCATCTTCGCCCTGTCCGAAGAGTGGGGCATCGACCTGGAGGCCGAGGTGGCCGTCATCACGGGCGACGTGGCCATGGGCGCCAGCGTGGCGGATGCGGCGGCAGCCATCCGCCTGGTGATGCTGGTCAACGATGTCTCGCTGCGCAACCTGATTCCGGGCGAACTGGCCAAGGGCTTCGGCTTCTTCCAGTCGAAGGCGGCCAGCGCGTTCTCGCCCGTCGCCGTTACGCCCGATGAACTGGGCGCCGATTGGGCTGACAGCAAGCTGCATTTGCCGCTGCTGGTGGACCTGAACGACAAGCCTTTCGGCAAGCCGAATGCGGGCGAAGACATGACCTTCAATTTTGCCCAACTCGTCGCGCATGCGGCGAAGGCGCGCGAACTGGGTGCCGGCAGCATCGTCGGTTCCGGCACCGTGTCGAACAAGCAGGGCAACCTGTTCGGTTCCAGCATCGAGAACGGCGGCGTGGGCTATTGCTGCCTGGCCGAAGTGCGCATGTATGAAACCATCGAACACGGCGCGCCAAAAACGGCGTATCTGAAATTCGGCGATACGGTGCGCATCGAGATGCGCGACGCGGCGGGCGCCAGCATCTTCGGCAGCATCGAGCAGACCGTGGCCCTGTACGCTGGCGCTGCACGCGCCTGAGGGGAGGCCGCCCCATGAAGCTGTACACCTACTTTCGCAGTTCGGCCGCCTACCGCGTGCGCATTGCCCTCAATCTGAAGGGCATCGATTACGACAGCATCCCCGTGCACCTGCTGCAGGATGGCGGCCAGCAACTGCTGCCAGCCTACCGCGCCGTGAATCCGTCGGCCCTGGTGCCGGCGCTCGACGACGATGGCGCCATCCTGACGCAGTCGCTGGCGATGCTTGAATATCTCGACGAGACGCGCCCTGGCGTGCCGCTGCTGCCGCCGGATGCGCTGGGACGCGCCAAGGTGCGCGCGCTGGCGCTGGTGATCGCCTGTGACGCGCATCCGCTGACGAATCTGCGTGTCTTGAAGTACCTGAAAAATACCCTGGGGCTGTCGGACGAGGCCAAGCAGGAGTGGTACCGCCACTGGATGGCCGAGGGACTGACGGCCGTGGAAGCGCTGCTGGCGCAGGGCGATCCTTTAGTCACGGGCCTGTTCTGCCATGGCGACAGCCCGACGATGGCCGACTGCTGCCTGGTGCCGCAAGTGTTCAATGCGCAGCGCTTCGCCATCGACCTGACGCCGTACCCGCGCGTGGCGCGCATCCATGCGCATTGCGCCCGCTTACCGGCGTTTTCCGCCGCCCACCCGTCGCAGCAGCCTGACGCCGAATAAGTTTGATCCGCGTCAAGCAGCGAACAGCCCCGGCCAGCATGCAGGCCGGGGCTTTTTTACGCGTGCTTGATCTGGGGCAGTCAATGCCAGCTTGCCGGTGCGCTACAATTTGCGTTTGCCCAAATACTTCACGCGCCATGACCGTTACCACCGTTCCTGCCAGCATTATCGATGCCCTGTCCCTGGCGCACGCTTCCTGGCGTCCCATCCTGCTGCGCGGCTTGCACGCCGTGATGGCAGCCGATCCCGCCTACCTGCCGGCGCTGGCCGTCGACGATTACCTGCCCACGCAGGGCCGGCTGTTCGCCGCCTTTGCCCTGCCGCTGGCGCAGGTGCGGCATGTGCTGGTGGGCGAGGGGCCATATCCGCGCGCGGACAGCGCCACGGGCGTGTGTTTCATGGATGGCGCCGTCGGTAGTTTATGGTCGGCGACGGGGCTGTCGAAACCCGTCAACCGCGCCACGTCCTTGCGCAACTTCATGAAGATGCTGCTGGTGGCCGATGGCCAGCTGCAGGGCGGCGACACGTCCGGCGTGGCCATGGCGCCCGTGGCGGCCGCCGCGCAGCTGCCGGGCAGCGGCGTGATCCAGACCCTGCCCGACTTGCAGAGCAAGATGACGGAACAGGGCTTTTTGCTGCTCAACGCGGCGCTGGTGTTCCGTGCCCACGTGCCGCCTGTGCAGGATGCGCGCGGCTGGCTGCCCTTCCTGCAGGTGGTGCTGGAAGCGCTGGCGCAGCAGGGCGGCGCGGCCTTGCCGCAATTGGTGTTGTGGGGCAAGATTGCCGAGCTCATCAAACGCTTGCCGGTGGCGGCATCCTTGCCGCAGGTGACGGCGGAACATCCGTATAATCTGTCCTTTATCGGCAATCGTGACATGCAGGCCTTGTTTGGCCCGATGCAACTATTGCGTGCTTGAGCTTGAATCATCGCCTGTCTGGCGGAAGTGCGGGGAATATGCAAATCAGTAATGTGGAAGAATTGAAGGCGTGGATAGCGGCGGGCGGCGTGCCCGACTATCTGTATTTCTGGGGGCACACGCCGGCGCAGCCGCAGGTGCCCGACAAAAGCTGCTTCAGCCAGTGGTTTCCGTCGCCGTTCAGCCTCGCCGGCGTGACGTATGCCACGGCCGAGCACTACATGATGGCGCAAAAGGCGGCTCTGTTTGGCGACACGGCCGTGCAGGCGCGCATTGTGGCGGCCGGGCGGCCGTCGGAAGTGAAGAAACTGGGCCGCGAAGTGGCGAACTTTGACGCCAGGGTATGGGAAGCGGCGCGCGCCGGCATCGTCTTCGATGGCAACTTTGCCAAGTTCTCGCAAAAGGCCGCACTGCGCAAGTTTTTGCTGGGCACGGGCGAACGCGTCATCGTCGAAGCCAGTCCCGTCGACCGCATCTGGGGCGTGGGCCTGGCATCGGACAATCCGCGCATCCTGGACCCCGCCACCTGGGACGGCTTGAACCTGTTGGGTTTTGAACTGATGAAAGTGCGCAGCGCTCTCCGCGCTTGAGCTGTACTGTTGTTTTCCTGAAGCCGCCGCGCCTGGCGCGGCCGGCCATGCCCCTGCCAGCCCTGTGGTCATCGAGGGGCGCTCTGACAAACCCTGCCGAATTTGTTATACTTGACTAAATCATTCAACTACTCAGGGTTTGAGAAGTTGAAAAGCCGCAATATTTTAAACCAGTTATTGAACAGTTGAGCCGAGGATGTATGCGTCTGACTACAAAAGGCCGTTTTGCCGTGACAGCGATGATCGATCTTGCCCTGCGCCAGGGCAAGGGGCCGGTCACCTTGTCCGGCATCAGCCAGCGCCAGTCGATTTCCCTGTCCTACCTGGAACAGCTGTTCGGCAAGCTGCGCCGGCATGAAATCGTCGAATCGATCCGCGGCCCCGGCGGCGGCTACAGCCTGGCGCGCCGTGCCGACAAGGTGACGGTGGCCGATATCATCATCGCCGTCGACGAACCGCTGGACGCCACGCAGTGCGGCGGCAAGGAGCATTGCCACGGCGCCGACGCGGCCACGGGTGCGCGCTGCATGACGCATGAATTGTGGTCCACACTCAACGAAAAAATGGTCGATTATCTGGATTCTGTGTCGCTGCAGGACCTGGTCGACCAGCAGAGACAAAAGATTGCCGAGCAAAGCGTGATGGTGATGCACCGTAACCACGCCGCCATCGGTTGAACATTATAAAATACTAAGTTGCTGATTGCAGGAGTTATTGATGAATGCCCCAGAAAAAAACGTAGGCCAAGTGCACTTTGAAACCGCACCGCATTTTCCGATCTACATGGATTACTCGGCCACCACGCCGATCGATCCACGCGTCGCCGACAAGATGATTCCCTACCTGCGCGAGCAGTTCGGCAATCCGGCATCGCGCAGCCACATGTATGGCTGGACGGCGGAAAAAGCCGTGGAAGAAGCGCGCGGCTACGTGGCAGCCCTGGTGAACGCCGATCCGCGCGAAATCATCTGGACTTCCGGCGCGACGGAAAGCAACAACCTGGCCATCAAGGGCGCGGCACAGTTCTACAAGACCAAGGGCAAGCACATCATCACCGTCAAGACCGAGCATAAATCGGTGCTCGACACGGTGCGCGAGCTGGAACGCGTCGGCTTCGAAGCAACGTATCTGGAACCGCAGGACAATGGCCTGATCACCGTCGAGCAGCTGGCCGCGGCCGTGCGCCCGGACACCATCCTTGTGTCGGTGATGCTGGTGAACAACGAAATCGGCGTGATCCAGCCGATCGACGAGATTGGCGTGTTCTGCCGCTCGAAAGGCATCATCTTCCATTGCGACGCCGCGCAAGCGACGGGCAAGGTCGTCATCGACCTGCAAAAGACCAAGGTCGACCTGATGACCTTCACGGCGCACAAGACCTACGGCCCGAAAGGCGTAGGCGCCCTGTACGTCTGCCGCAAGCCGCGCGTGCGCCTGGAAGCGCAGATGCACGGTGGCGGCCATGAGCGCGGCCTGCGCTCGGGCACCTTGCCTACGCACCAGATCGTCGGCATGGGCGAAGCGTTCCGCATCGCCAAGGAAGAAATGGACAACGAAATCGGCCGCATCAAGGCCTTGCGCGACCGTCTGGCCAAGGGCTTGCAGGAAATCGAAGAAGTTTACATCAACGGCGACATGGATCACCGCGTGCCGCACAACCTGAACGTCAGCTTTAACTACGTTGAAGGCGAGTCGTTGATCATGGCGATCAAGGATATCGCCGTGTCGTCCGGTTCGGCCTGCACCTCGGCCAGCCTGGAGCCATCGTACGTGCTGCGCGCCCTGGGCCGCAGCGACGAACTGGCGCACAGTTCGATCCGCTTCACCATCGGCCGCTTCTCGACCGAGGAAGACATCGACTTCGCCGTGAACCTGCTGAAATCGAAAGTACACAAATTGCGTGAGCTGTCGCCGCTGTGGGACATGTTCAAGGACGGAATCGATATTAATTCGATTCAATGGGCGGCCCACTAACCATCACGAAGGTCCCACTCACGGGGCCAGCAAGAATATTAAAGGAGCATCAAAATGGCTTACTCGGACAAAGTACTCGATCACTACGAAAACCCGCGCAACGTGGGCGCTTTCGACAAGGGTGATGACACCATCGGCACCGGCATGGTGGGCGCGCCCGCCTGCGGCGACGTGATGAAACTGCAGATCAAGGTGGGCGCCGATGGTCTGATCGAAGATGCGAAATTCAAGACCTACGGCTGCGGTTCGGCCATCGCCTCGAGCTCGCTGGTGACCGAATGGGTCAAGGGCAAGACCCTGGACCAGGCGCTGGCCATCAAGAACACGCAGATCGCCGAAGAACTGGCCCTGCCGCCAGTGAAAATCCACTGCTCCATCCTGGCGGAAGACGCCATCAAGGCGGCAGTGCTGGACTACCAGACCCGCCATCCGGTTGCGGCCTAAGTTTGCATCCCGCCCGGCGCCGCAAGGCGCGGGGCGGGCGCGGAGAAATACATGATCACACTGACCGAAAAAGCGGCGAAACACATCAACCGTTATATCGAACGGCGCGGCAAGGGCATGGGCCTGCGTTTTGGCGTGCGCACCACGGGCTGCTCGGGCCTGGCCTACAAGCTCGAATATGTCGATGAAGTGGCGGCCGAAGACAGCGTCTTCGAATCGCACGGCGTGAAAGTCTTCGTCGACCCGAAAAGCTTGCCTTACATCGACGGCACGGAACTCGATTTCGCGCGCGAAGGCTTGAACGAAGGCTTCAAGTTCCACAATCCGAACGAAAAAGACGCCTGCGGCTGCGGCGAGTCCTTCAGGATTTAAACAGCTGGCAAGACCCCGGTCGGTGCGCTGTACCCATCGATTGCGGTACAGCGACCACCGACCATTATGCAAAACCACTTCGAATTATTCCAGTTGCCGGCGCAGTTCGGGCTCGACATGAGCGAGCTTGACGCGGCCTACCGCGACGTGCAGGGCAAGGTTCATCCGGACCGTTTCATCAACGCCAGCAGCGCTGAAAAGCGCGTGGCGATGCAATGGGCCACGCGCGCCAATGAAGCCTATCAAACCCTGAAAAGCCCGCAAAAGCGCGCGCAATACCTGTGCGAGCTCAATGGCGTCGATTTGCAGACGGAATCGAACACGGCCATGCCCGTCAGCTTCCTGATGCAGCAGATGGAATGGCGCGAAGAGCTGGGCGACGCCCGGGCCGGCAAGGATGCCGACGCGCTCGACGCCCTGGACCGCCAACTGCGCGGCGAACGCAAGGCTTTGCTGGCCCAGGTGGCAGCCCAGCTCGACGCCGCCGACCATGTGAATGCCGCGCAAAGCGTGCGCGCCCTGATGTTCCTCGACAAATTCGGCGAGGAAGTGCGTTTTGCATACGAAGCCATGGAAGCCTGACTGGCCAAGCGCTTGACCCGCTTGCCAAGCGCCAGTCTGGCGCGCGTCTTATAATGCGCGACAGGCATCAGCTGCATCACGCAAAAAATTAATCGAGGCACGAATACAATGGCACTTCTGCAAATTTCCGAACCAGGCATGTCGACCGCGCCGCACCAGCACCGCCTGGCCGTCGGTATCGATCTTGGCACCACCAATTCCCTGGTCGCCACTGTCCGCAACAGCATTCCCGAGGTGCTCAACGACGAAGATGGCCGCTCCTTGCTGCCCTCCGTCGTGCGCTACCTGCCGAACGGCCATGCGAACATCGGCTACAAGGCCCTGTCCGCGCAAACCACCGACCCGAAGAACACCATCGTGTCCGTGAAGCGCTTCATGGGCCGCGGCCTGGCCGACATCGCCTACGCGGAAAACCTGCCCTATGACTTCCAGGATACGCCTGGCATGGTGCAGCTGAAAACCGTGGCCGGCGTGAAAAGCCCCGTCGAAGTGTCGGCGCAAATCCTCGCCACCCTGCGCCAGCGCGCGGAGGATTCCCTGGGCGACGACCTGGTCGGCGCCGTGATCACCGTGCCCGCCTATTTTGACGATGCGCAGCGCCAGGCGACGAAAGATGCGGCGCAATTGGCCGGCATCAATGTCTTGCGCCTGCTGAGCGAGCCGACGGCCGCTGCCATTGCCTACGGCCTCGACAATGCTTCCGAAGGCGTGTACGCCGTGTATGACCTCGGCGGCGGCACCTTCGACATCTCGATCCTGAAACTGAGCAAGGGCGTCTTCGAAGTGCTGTCCACGGGCGGCGACTCGGCCCTGGGCGGCGACGATTTCGACCGCCGCCTGTTTTGCTGGATCAGCGAACACGCCAAGCTGGCGCCCCTGTCGGACGAAGACACGGCCATCCTGTTGGTGAAGGCGCGCGAGATCAAGGAGACGCTGTCGACCAAGTCGGAAACGATGATCGACGCGGCCCTGAACTCGGGCGAAGAAATCCACCTGCGCATCACGGCGACGGAATTTGCCGCCATGACGCAGCACCTGGTGGGCAAGACCATGAACGCCATCAAGAAGGCCTTGCGCGACGCGAACGTGGATGCGGACGACGTCGACGGCGTGGTGATGGTCGGCGGCGCCACGCGCATGCCGCACGTGCAGCGCGCTGTCAGCGAATTTTTCCACACGACGCCGCACGCGAATATCGACCCGGACAAGGTGGTGGCGCTGGGCGCGGCCATCCAGGCGAACTTGCTGGCCGGCAACCGCGCCGCCGGCGATGACTGGCTGCTGCTGGACGTGATCCCGCTGTCGCTCGGCATCGAGACCATGGGCGGCCTGGTGGAAAAGATTATTCCGCGCAATTCGACGATTCCGTGCGCGCGCGCGCAGGAATTCACGACATTCAAGGATGGCCAGACGGCGCTGGCCGTGCACGTGCTGCAGGGCGAGCGCGAACTGGTGAGCGACTGCCGCTCGCTGGCGCGCTTCGAGTTGCGCGGCATTCCGCCGATGGTGGCGGGCGCCGCGCGCATCCGCATCACGTATCAAGTCGATGCGGACGGCTTGCTGTCCGTCTCGGCGCGCGAACTGCGCTCGGGCGTGGAAGCGTCGATCAGCGTCAAGCCGGCCTACGGCCTGGGCGACGACGACATCGCCCGCATGCTGCAGGAATCCTACACTTCGGCCGACGTCGACATGGTGGCGCGCGCGCTGCGCGAAGAGCAGGTGGAAGCGGAACGCATCCTGCTGGCCACGCAGTCGGCGCTCGATGAAGACGGCGGCTTGCTCGACTCGCTTGAGCGCGCCACCGTGGATGGCTTGATGAACAAGGTGCGCGACGCCATCGTGCAGTCGCAAAGCGGCGCCATCGACCACCAGGCCTTGAAGCTGGCGATCGAAGCGCTGGCCGACGGCACCGAAGATTTTGCCTCGCGCCGCATGGACCGCAGCGTACGTACGGCATTGAAGGGCAAGTCCCTCGATCAAGTCGTATAAAACTAATTGAACAGCGCGCTGACGATATTGCGGCCGCGCTCCGAATGACAGACTGAAAGAAGAAACCATGCCACAAATCGTTATCCTGCCGCACGCCAAGCTTTGCCCGGACGGCGCCGTCATCGAAGCACCTGCCGGCAAGTCCATCTGCGACATCCTGCTGGAAAACGACATCGACATCGAGCACGCCTGCGAAAAATCGTGCGCCTGCACCACCTGCCACGTGCTGGTACGCGAAGGCATCGAGTCCCTGAACGAAGCGACGGAACTGGAAGAAGACATGCTGGACAAGGCCTGGGGCCTGGAAGCCGTGTCGCGCCTGTCGTGCCAGTCCATCGTGGCCGAAGCCGACCTCGTCGTCGAAATCCCGAAATACACGATCAACCAGGTCAGCGAAGGCAGCCACTAATATGGCAACCAAGATGAAATGGTCTGATATCAACGCGATCGCCGAAGCTTTGTTCGACGCGCATCCGGACATCGACCCCCTGACCGTGCGTTTCACCGACCTGCATAACTGGGTGGTGGAACTGGACGGCTTCGATGATGACCACACGCGCGGCGGCGAAAAAGTGCTCGAAGCGATACAGATGGCGTGGATCGATGAAGCGCGCTAAGGGCGCGGCAGCCGCCGCCACCGCAGTCGCTGCGCCGAAAGACATCATCACGGCAGCCAGCAATATGCCCGAGATCAAGGATGGCCAGTCGGTCGCCTTGCTGCAGGAATTGCACATCCTGACGCGCGACGGCAAGATGAACCAGGACAGCCGCCGCAAGCTCAAGCAGGTGTACCACCTGACGCAGTTCATCGAGCCGCTGCTGCGCGAAGTGCAGCTCGACCATCGCGGCGTGTCCTTGGTCGACCACGGCGCCGGCAAGTCGTACCTGGGTTTCATCCTGTACGACCTGTTCTTCAAGAACGGCAACGACGGTTCGCACATCTACGGCATCGAGACGCGCGAAGAGCTGGTGCAGCGCTCGCAAGAACTGGCCAAGAAATTCAAGTTCCCCGGCATGTCGTTTTTACCCCTGTCCGTGGCCGAATCGACGGAGTCAAACTTGCTGCCCCAGCAGATTGACATCGTCACCGCCTTGCATGCCTGCAACACGGCCACCGATGACGCGATCCACTTCGCCCTGAAGAAAAAGGCGAAGTTCATGGTGCTGGTGCCATGTTGCCAGGCCGAAGTCGCTTCCGTCTTGAAGAAGAACAAGGGCAAGAGCCTGGGCAAGAGTGTCTTGACGGAATTGTGGCGCCACCCGCTGCACACGCGCGAGTTCGGCAGCCAGATCACCAACGTGCTGCGCTGTCTGCAGCTGGAAGCGCACGGCTACCAGGTCAGCGTGACGGAGCTGGTGGGCTGGGAGCATTCGATGAAGAATGAGCTGATCATCGCCAGTTATAAAAACTTGCCGCGCCAGCGTCCGACCGAGCGCCTGCAGGAAGTGTTGCAAACGCTGGGCCTGGAAGAGATGGGCCGCCGTTTCTTTGCCGAAGAGCTGGCCAAGGCCACTGCGTAAGCATACGCTGTCGCACACGAGGGGAGGAGCGGGTCGGTTACAATACCGGCTTTCTCCTCCCTTGCTTTTTGCGCATCCCCCATGACCACACCACACGAAATGCCCACCGTCCGCCTGGCCAAGCGCCTGTCTGAAGACGTGCCCTGCTCGCGCCGCGAGGCTGAGCTGTATATCGAGGGCGGCTGGGTCACGGTCGACGGCGTGCTGGTGGAGGAATCGGGCGCGCGCGTGGCCGACAATCAAGCGGTGGTGCTGCTGCCGAACGCCACCCTGGACGAAATGCCGCCCGTGACGATCTTGCTGCACAAGCCGGCCGGGATCAACGGCGGCGTGGGCAGCGAAGGCAAGCCAGCCCTGGCCTGTTTGCGTCCCGAAGAGCTGTTTACCCCGGAAAACGTGCTGCCGAGCGCCGTTACGCGCTTCCTCAAGCGCCACCTGATCGGCCTGACCATCACCAATCCGCTCGACACCATGGCGTCCGGCCTGCTGGTGTTTACGCAGGATTTCCGCGTCGCCCGCAAGCTGGTCGACGAAGCGAAAACGGTGGAGCAGGAATTTATCGTGGAAGTGTCGGGCGCCATCGCCGACAATGGCCTGGCGTTGCTGAATCACGGCTTGCCCTTCAATGGCAAGCCTTTGCCGCCGATCAAGGTCAGCTGGCAGAACGAGACGCGCTTGCGCTTCGCCCTGAAAAACGTGCAGCCGGGCCAGATCGCCCACATGTGCAAGATGGTGGGACTGGACGTCGTCGCCATGAAGCGCTTGCGCATCGGCCGCATCCCGATGGGCGCCATGCCGTCAGGTCAGTGGCGCTATCTGCAGGGTTACGAACGCTTCTAAAGCTGCGGCGCCACGATGGCGTGGCTTTCCGCAAAACTTTTCCATAGCCGTTCGGCAATATTCAAGGCGATGGCATCGGCCTTCTCCTGCAGGGCCAGGTTGCCCATGCTCTCGGTCGTGGCGAAGAACAGGGTCAGCCAGCGGCGGAACATGCAGGGCGTGAGATTTTCCATTTGCGCGTGCTGGGCCAGCGGCTTGCCATGGTAACGCATGGTGCCGCGCAGCAAGCCTGACCAGAAATCGACCAATGTTGCCAGATGGGCATCCCAATCCTTGACCTCGGCGGCAAAGATGGGACCCAGCATGGCGTCATCGCGCGCGGCCGCATAAAAGGTGTGGACGAGATGCTTGACGTCGTCTTCGCTGCAGACTTCCTCGCGGTAGGGAGCGAAGCGTGTGTGGGGGAGGGGGGCGGTATTATTCATGGCCTGCCATGATCGCAGAGCCCCCGTGGCGCTTCAATGACCCAGGTCAAGCCGTATAGAAACTCAGGCGGCGACTTTCTTTGACTTCTTGGCCGGTGCGGGCAATTGCACGATCTGCGTGCCTACCAGCTTGTCGTGCAGGAATTGTCCATTGCCCGTGAACAGGGCCGTGGCCGACCAGGCCAGGATGCCGATGCCGATGGCGCCCAGGGCTGTCCAGTGCTGCAAATCGAATACATACGACACCAGCAGTGCCGGCAGCAGCCACATCCATGACAGGAGGTAGCGGCAGGCGGCCACGCGCAGCGGCACGTGGGCGTGGCCCGGCAGTACCAGTTGCAAGCGCCAGGTCTTCATGGCCAGGGTTTGCCCTTCGCGGCTCCATTGATGGATGAAATACGCGCCCATGACGAGGAAGGCCAGGCATTGGCGCATGTGTTCCGTCAGTGGCGTATGCGCGCCCTGCACGGCCAGTTCAAACAGCAGGAAGGGCAAAAACAGCACGGCCAGGGCCAGCAGTGACTCGTACACCATGGAAATCAGGCGGCGCTTGATCGTGGGATGGGAAGTGGTGCTGGCGGCAGGCGTGCTATTTGGCATTGGTTGGCAGTGGGGCAGGCGTGGCAGGTGGCGTGACGGGCACGGTGGCGGGGGCTGCGGCAGGATCGGCTGGCGGCACGCTTGCCGCTGCGGGAGCGGGCGACAGGACGGGCGCGGCGACGGCAGGCGCTGCCGGCGTGGCGGGCGCCAGAATCAAGGCCGGCTTGCTGGTATTCGAATTGATCGCCGGCACTTTCTCCAGCGGCTTTTTCGGCACCAGTTCCGTGGCCAGCTTTTTCTTTTGCTCTTCCGGCAATTGCTGGTACTGCTCCCATTGCGCGGACTTTTGACCTGGATCAATCTTCTTCGTGCGCGTATAGTTTTCGCGCACCTGGCGGCGCTGTTCCGGCGTCAGCTTGATCCATACACGCATGCGTTCATGCACGCGCGTTTGTTCGTCGGGCGTCATGGAGGCAAAACGGCTGGCGATATCGAGCCATTTCTGCTTGCGCAAGGCTTCCAGCTTGTTCCATTCGCCCGCCAGCGGCTGCAGGGCTTCCTGCTGCGCGCGCGACAGCTTGTTCCAGGACGGGTTGTCGTTGGCCTTGGGCGGCGTGCCGCCTTTGCCGGCCGTGCGGGGCGAGCCGGGCTTGACGGCCGGGGCAGGTGCTACGGCCGTCATGGGCGTTGCCGCCACGGCGGAGGCGGCGGGAGGCGACTGGTGCTGGCCCATCCATGCGGCGCCAGCCAGGGCGCAGGCACCCAGGCCGATACCGCCAGCCAGCCAGCCTTTGCGTACGCTCAAGCGTGCCATGCTTATTGCTCGCGTTTCGTCAGGTAGGCGTTGAAGCCATGGTCCATATAGGCGGAGAGCGGCAATTCGTCGGACAGCACGGCGGCGTCGATTTCTGCCAGTTCGGCAATATGTTGTTCTTGCTCAAACTGATAGATGCCCACCATGCCGCCGACCAGCAGCAACAGCGGGATGATGACGCTCATGCGGCCCAGCCACGACAGCGGCTCGACCAGCAAATGGCTGGCGACGCCGGCGAACACGTTCTGGCGCACGGCGACGGTGGCGGGCGCGTCCGCCTTCTTGCGCGACAGGGCCAGCTTGCGTGCCGCTGCCAGGCGATCGGTGGCCGATGCGGGCAGGTCGTCGAGTTTTTCGTTCAGTGCATGGCGCACTTTGTAAGCGAAATTGAGATCGTCGGTGTTCATAATTTTATTCCCTTGGCTTTCAGCGATTCGGCGAGCGTGTGGGTAGCTCTAGAGCAATGTGTTTTCACGCTACCTTCGGAGCAACCCATCGCTTCCGCTGTTTCAGCCACATCCATGTCCTGCCAATAACGCATGAGGAAGGCTTCGCGTTGACGTGCGGGCAGTTTTTGTACCTCTGCATCAATCAAATCAAGCATTTGCGCGCGTTCGACCTGGTCGGCCGACGATTCGGCGGCACTCGAGCCCTGTTCTGATTCATATGTGTCAAGTAGTTCAAAATCCTCATGCTCGTCGCCCGCGGGTTTCATGCCGGAAAACAGGCTGACCCAGGTATTGCGCACTTTTTCGCGGCGGAAATAATCGAGTATGGTGTTCTGCAAGATGCGCTGGAACAGCATTGGCAGTTCGGCGGCCGGCTTGTCGCCGTATTTCTCGGCCAGCTTGATCATGGCATCCTGCACGATGTCGAGTGCCGACTCTTCCTTGCGGACCGCGTAGACGGCCTGCTTGAAAGCGCGCCGCTCGACATTTTCTAGAAAGTCGGATAATTCTTTGTCTGTTGCCATGCGGTATGGGGATCTTAGCGGCTGCGGGTGCGGTGGGCGAATGGGGGCGGGTATGCTTTTTGCAACCCCGTGCATGCTAGCAAAAAATGTGCGTTTCCGCAGGGTTTTTGTACGTCGTGCGAGCAAAAATGCAGCGAGGCCGACATTTTCCTTGACCATAATGGTGCAACGCGATAACGTATGGGACGCTTTGAACACCCCAAAGCCCTATGGTCAGGTCGCGACCGGCACACAAGGCCATCCGCGGCAAGACGCGCTTTCATTTGTAGGCAGTTTGTTCTAACCCGTGCCACAAGCGCGAGCGGTTCGTACAGGCGCCACAGAAACTCCGGCCAAACGAGTTGCGTTAAGCGTTGTTTTGTAAGGTATCTATGGGTGCCCAAAGAAATGTCGTGACCGCATGAAAAGGGAAGCAGGAGCACTGTTGCGTTAGGCGTACCTCGTCAGGAAAGAACATCCGATCAATCTCCAATGGACCTTGAAAGGAATGTTTCATGAATACCGAAGCAGCAGCAGGACCAATTACCGGCGCAGAAATTGTCGTGCGCTGTCTGGCTGAAGAGGGCGTCGAGCACGTCTTTGGATATCCGGGCGGAGCCGTACTCTACATCTACGACGCCATCTTCCAGCAAAACAAATTCCAGCATATCCTGGTACGCCACGAGCAGGCCGCGATCCACGCCGCCGATGCCTATTCGCGCAGCTCGAACAAAGTCGGTGTCGCCATCGTCACGTCCGGTCCGGGCGTCACGAATGCCGTCACGGGCTTGTCGACCGCGTACATGGACTCGATTCCCATGGTCGTGATCTCCGGCCAGGTGCCGAGCCACGCCATCGGCCAGGATGCGTTCCAGGAATGCGACACGGTCGGCATCACCCGCCCCGTGGTCAAGCACAACTTCCTCGTCAAGGATGTCAAGGACCTGGCGGCAACGATCAAGAAAGCCTTCTTCATCGCCCGTACCGGCCGTCCGGGACCCGTGCTGGTCGATATCCCCAAGGATATCAGCATGCACAAATGCCATTTCGACTATCCGAAGGAAGTCGAAATGCGCTCCTACCGTCCCGTCGACAAGGGCCACTCGGGCCAGATCCGCAAGGCCGTGCAGCTGCTGCTGCAAGCCGAACGCCCGATGATCTACACGGGCGGCGGCGTTATCCTGGCGAATGCGGCCCCCGAGCTGAACAAGCTGGTCGACCGCCTGGGTTTCCCGTGCACCAACACCTTGATGGGCCTGGGCGGCTACCGCGCCTCGAGCGAGCAGTATGTCGGCATGCCCGGCATGCACGGCACCTATGAAGCGAACATGGCGATGCAGAACTGCGACGTCCTGATCGCCATCGGCGCCCGTTTCGATGACCGCGTGATTGGCAACCCGAAACATTTCGCCTCGCATCCGCGCAAGATCATCCACGTGGACATCGATCCATCGTCGATTTCCAAGCGCGTGAAGGTCGACATTCCCATCGTCGGCAACGTCAAGGATGTGCTGATCGAATTCCTCGCGCAACTCGACGCGGCCGAAGCCAAGCCGAACGTCAATGCATTGAGTAACTGGTGGAAGCAGATCGCCGAATGGCGTGGCCGCGAATGCCTGAAATACCCGACCTCCGACCTGGTCATCAAGCCGCAATCGGTGGTGGAGAAAGTGTTCCAGCTCACCAAAGGCGATGCTTTCATCACTTCCGACGTGGGCCAGCACCAGATGTGGGCGGCGCAGTATTATGGCTTCGACAAGCCGCGCCGCTGGATCAATTCCGGCGGCCTGGGCACCATGGGTGTCGGCTTGCCGTACGCCATGGGCGTGCAGATGGCCAATCCGGACGCCACCGTTGCTTGTATTACCGGCGAAGGCTCGATCCAGATGTGCATCCAGGAGCTCGCCACGTGCAAGCAGTATCATTTGACGCCGAAGATCATCATGCTCAACAACCGTTTCCTCGGCATGGTGCGCCAGTGGCAGGAAATCGATTACGGTTCGCGCTATTCCGAGTCGTACATGGATTCGCTGCCCGACTTCGAGAAGCTGGCTGAAGCGTATGGCCACGTGGGCATGAAAATTGAAAAACCGGGCGACGTCGACGGCGCCCTGAAAGAGGCGTTTGGCATGAAAGACAGGCTGGTATTCATGAACTTCATTACCGACCAGTCCGAAAACGTGTGGCCAATGGTGAAAGCCGGCAAGGGCCTGTCCGAAATGATGCTCGGTTCGGAGGATCTCTAATCATGCGCCATATTATTTCTGTCTTGCTGGAAAACGAAGCGGGCGCCCTGTCGCGCGTGGTAGGCCTGTTCTCGGCACGCGGCTACAACATCGAAACATTGACGGTGGCGCCGACGGAAGACTCGACCCTGTCGCGCATGACCATCGTCACCAGCGGTTCGGACGACATCATCGAGCAGATCACCAAGCACTTGAACCGCCTCATCGAGGTAGTCAAGGTGGTGGACCTGACCGAAGGCCAGCATATCGAACGCGAGTTGATGCTGATCAAGGTTCGTGCCGTGGGCAAGGAGCGCGAGGAAATGAAGCGCACCGCCGATATCTTCCGTGGACGCATCATCGATGTCACCGAAAAGACGTACACGATCGAACTGACCGGCAATAAGGTCAAGCTCGACGCGTTCATCGATTCGATCGACCGCGCCGCCATCCTGGAAACCGTCCGCACGGGCGGTTCCGGCATCGGTCGCGGCGAACGCATCCTCAAAGTATAAAAGCACACAGCAGCATTGCGCGGCCCTGGCGCCGCATTTAAAACAACAACGCATCATCAAATTATAGGAAATACCATGAAAGTTTTTTACGACAAAGACGCTGACCTCTCCTTGATCAAAGGCAAAAACGTTGCCATCATCGGCTACGGTTCGCAAGGCCACGCACATGCACAAAACCTCAACGATTCGGGCGTCAACGTCACCGTCGGCCTGCGCAAGGGCGGCGCTTCGTGGACCAAGGTCGAGCAAGCCGGCCTGAAAGTGGCGGAAGTCAACGACGCCGTGAAAGCAGCCGACGTCATCATGATCTTGCTGCCAGATGAAAACATCGCCCAGGTCTACAACGAAAACATCGCCCCGTTCGCCAAGCAAGGCGCCGTGCTGGCCTTCGCCCACGGCTTCAACGTGCATTACGGCCAAGTCGTGCCACGCGCCGACCTGGACGTGATCATGGTTGCGCCGAAAGCCCCGGGCCACACCGTGCGCGCCACCTACACCCAAGGTGGCGGCGTGCCCCACCTGATCGCCGTGTACCAGGACAAATCGGGCATCGCCCGCGATATCGCCCTGTCGTACGCGTCGGCCAACGGCGGCGGCCGTGCCGGCATCATCGAAACGAACTTCCGTGAAGAAACCGAAACGGACTTGTTCGGCGAGCAAGCCGTGCTGTGCGGCGGTGCCGTGGAATTGATCAAGGCCGGTTTCGAAACCCTGACGGAAGCGGGCTATGCGCCTGAAATGGCGTACTTCGAGTGCTTGCACGAACTGAAGCTGATCGTCGACCTGATCTATGAAGGCGGCATCGCCAACATGAACTACTCGATCTCGAACAACGCCGAATACGGCGAATACGTGACCGGCCCGAAAATCGTGACCTCGGCCACCAAGGATGCGATGCGTCAATGCCTGAAAGACATCCAGACGGGCGAATACGCGAAGAGCTTCATCCTGGAAAACAAGGCAGGCGCACCGACCCTGATCTCGCGCCGTCGCCTGACGTCCGAGCACCAGATCGAAGAAGTGGGCGCCAAACTGCGCGCCATGATGCCTTGGATCGCCAAGAACAAGATGGTTGACCAGTCGAAGAACTAAGCAGTCTGTTGCACAGCAAAGCCGGCGCAAGCCGGCTTTGCTGTGTGCGCAGGTGTTTAGCAGGCAACATCCGTTACAATCAGGCCCATTCAAAAATACCGTCAGCCCCATGCTTGTTTTTCTAAAGTTTTTGTCGGCAATCTTCATGTGGTCAAGCGCCCCGTCTCGGTTGCCATCAGCTGCTGGTTTCTGATCATCGGCTCGCTGTCATCCCTGGCGTCGGCTTACCTCGGCCGCAACGATCCCGCCGAGGTGCAATACGCGATTTTGCTCGCCAGCCCGGGTATTACCCTGGTGGCAGCGCTGGCCATGTTGCAAAGGCAGCGTGGTGCGCGCACTGTTTATCTGGTGTGGGGCGTGATCGACATTGCGCTCAGCCTGGCGACCGTGCCGCTCAAGATGAACGTCTTGTCTGGCGCGCTCACGTTCGCCGTCATCTGTGCCTTCCTGTTCAGTCCGAAATCGAATGCCTGGTTTTCGCCACGCAAGGCGGCCAATGATGCCTGCATGACGCCAGCTTGAGCACGGATATTTTCGTGCGCACGTTTTTCGCCCGCCTCCTATATAATTCCGCCCTTCCTTTGCAGTTTTCTATGGACTGCATCTGTTTCGGTATCTGCCGACCGCAACGCGCATCACCGCTTTCGTAGCACGCCAGGCGCTAGTTGACTAGCCGCTTGCGCAAGCTGAAGGACCCCCATGACTGACCGTACCACCGCCACGGCGCCCTCGCAGGCTGCTGTTGACTCTTCCATTCCCATCCTGGCCTTGCTGGCCCTGGCCATGACGGCGTTTCTCGCCCTCCTGTCGGAAACCTTGCCGGCCGGCTTGCTGCCGCAGATTGCCCGCGATCTCGGTATTTCCGAAGTCATGACGGGCCAGTTGGTGACCGTGTACGCCATCGGTTCGATCCTGACGGCCATTCCCCTGACGGCGCTCACCAGCACTTGGCGCCGGCGCAATGTATTGCTGCTAGCCATCATCGGCTTCTTGATTTTCAATACGGCGACGGCCCTGGCGCCCAACTATACCGTCGCACTGGTCTCGCGCTTCGTGACGGGCATGGCCGCCGGGCTGGCCTGGGGCTTGATGGCCGGCTACGCGCGCCGCATGGTGCGTCCCGAGCAGCAGGGCAGGGCGATGGCCATTGCCATGATCGGCACGCCGCTGGCCCTGTCGCTGGGCGTGCCGCTTGGCACCCTGATGGGCGGCGTGCTGGGCTGGCGCAGCATCTTCGGCATCATGTCCGGCCTGGCCGTGGTACTGGTTGCGTGGGTGTTGCTGGTCGTGCCCGATTATCCGGGGCAAAAGAATGGCGAACGCCTGTCGATCCGTCAGGTGTTCGTGACGCCGGGCGTGCGGCCGATTCTGTTTGTGATCGTCGCCTGGATGCTGGCGCATAATATTTTATATACGTATATCGCACCGTTCCTGGCGCCGTCCGGCTTGCGTCCCCGCGTCGACCTGGTGCTGCTCGTGTATGGCGTGGGATCGCTGGCCGGCATCTGGCTGGTCAGCCAGCTGATCGACCGCTGGCTGCGCCCGCTCGTGCTGGGCTGCATCGCCGCCTTTGCCCTGGTGGTGGTCGCGCTGGGACTGGCGATGGACTCGCCGGTCGTCATCTATATCAGCATGGCCATCTGGGGCATCACCTTTGGCGGCGCCGGTACCTTGCTGCAGACGGCGTCGGCGGACGCGGCCGGCGATGGCATGGATGTGGCGCAAGCGATGGTGGCGACCATCTGGAACGTGGCCATCGCAGGCGGCGGCCTGGCGGGCGGCATGCTGCTCGACGGCTATGGCGCGGCGTCCTTCCCGTGGGCCATGCTGGCCTTGCTGCTGGTGGCGCTGGCTATCGCCTGGCGCGCGCACCGTTACAGTTTCAAGCCGGGCCAGCGCAGCGGTGGCGCGGTAGTGGGGCATTAATCGATGTTATTTTAAATAACAGTGTATTGAAATGTGAGCAGATGTGACTGGGCAGCATATTTTGTGACGATTTGTTAATTTGCGCCACAGAAATGAACGAGGCGTTAGAATCTACACAGTTTGACAAGTTTCTCAGGCGAAAGGGATGGCAAAAGCACCCCCTTCGCGGGCTGTCAGCCATATTAACTACCTAGGAGTACCCCATGACCGTGATGAAATCCGTCCTTGTTGCCGCTGCAGCCACCGTCGCTCTGAGCGCACAAGCCCAATCCCTGCCAACCAACGGCACCCTGGTGGTGGTCCCCGCGTTTGGCGAAGTCAAGCATGTCAATGACCAGGTGGTCGCTACCCTGGCCGTCGAAGAACAGGACAAGGACAAGGCCGCCGCCGCGTCGAGAGTCAACCAGAAGATGAACAAGGGCATCGCCATCGTCAAGCAGGCCGACCCCTCGGCGGCACTCAAATCGTACGGCTATTACACCTATCCCGTGTATCCGGAAGAGCGTCCGCTGCCAGCCGGCGCTGTCGCCAAGCCGCGTTTGCCAACGGCCTGGAGAGTCGGCCAGTACCTGGAAGTGACGACGGCCAATCTGGCATCCTTGCCAAAAACCGTGTCGGCGGCGCAAGGCGTGCTGACCCTGAATGGCTTGAATTTCGGCCTGAAACCGGAAACCATCCGCTTGCTGGACGACCAGCGCATCGCCGCCACGTACAAAAACCTCAATGAGCGCGTGGCCGCCATCGCCAAGGCCATGGGCCGCAACGTCTCCGACGCAGTGCTCGATACGGTGGACTTCGAAGGTTCGGGTAACTACGCCAACGAAAGCCGTCCTGCCGCCGCACCGATGATGATGCGCAGTGCCAAGATGGCCGAAGACAGCACCGTCGCCGAGCCGAGCTTCGAGCCGGGCGAAACCACCCTCGACATGCGTGTCGTCGGCAAGGTCAAGTTCAAGTAAGCTCAAGTCAGCGCCAGCGTGGAAATATTTCCGCGTTAGCATGTTTTAAAAAATCATGGGGCTGTTGGCCCCATGGTCGTTTTTGCCCCATTATTTTCCAGGAGAACACCATGACCGTCATGAAATCGATGCTGGCTGCCGCCGCTGTTGTTACTCTCGCTACCGTTGCCCTGAGCGCACAAGCCCAAACCTTGCCTACCTCCGGCACCCTCGTGGTGGTGCCCGCGAATGGCGAAGTGGTGCATGCGAACGACCAGGTGACTGTCACCCTGGCCATCGAAGAGCAGGACAAGGACAAGGCCGCCGCCGCCTCGCGCGTGAACCAGAAGATGAATCAGGGCGCGGCCATCGTCAAGAAAGCCGACCCGCAAGCCGTGCTGAAAACCCAGGGCTACTACACGTATGCCGTGTACCCGGAAACGGCGCCCTTGCCGCCAGGAACCGTCGCCAAGCCGCGTGTGCCGACCGGCTGGCGCGTGGGCCAGTACTTGCAGGTGACGACGACCAACCTGGCAGCCTTGCCGAAAACGGTTTCCGCAGCGCAAGGTGTGCTGACCTTGAACCGTTTGAATTTTGGCCTGGCGCCCGCCACCATCCGCAAGCTCGACGACCAGCGCATCGCCGCCGCCTACAAGAACCTGAATGCGCGCGTGGCCGCCATCGCCGGCGCCATGGGGCGCAATGTCAATGACGCCGTGATCGACACCATCGATTTCGAAGGTTCGGGCAACTACGCGCAGCGCGCCAACATGGCTGGTGCACGCGCCATGAGCGCCGACTCCATGGGCTATGGCGGCAACCAGGTGGCCGAACCGAGCTTCGAAGCGGGCGAAACGACCCTCAACATGGGCCTGGTGGCGAAGATCCGCTTCAAATAAAGCTTGAATCGGGGGCAATATTGTCAGCTTGACGCCGCCGCGCTTTTCTTTGGCGGTGGCTCCTCTATAATGGCAAGATCGGCGCGCGCATGGTGTAATGGCCGTGCGCCCGTCATCTGGCACCGAATCCCCTGCAGTACACAAGATATGGAACAACATGGCAAACTTCCCCCGTCGTAGAGGCAAGAACGGCACCCCCGCAGTCTCCAAAGCGTCCCGCTTCAGCAAATTCGTGCGCCAGCCGGTGACCGATGGCACTGGCAAGAAAACCTTGCGCCGCCGCGGCATCTATCTGTTGCCGAATGCCTTCACGACGGCAGCCCTGTTTTGCGGCTTCTACGCCATCGTCATGGCCATGAACCAGAAATTCGAACACGCGGCCTGGGCCATCTTCATCGCCATGATCCTCGACGGCCTCGACGGCCGCATCGCGCGCCTGACGAATACGCAGAGCGAATTCGGCGCCCAGTACGACAGCCTGTCCGACATGGTGTCGTTCGGCGCCGCGCCGGCGCTGGTGATCTATGAATGGTCGCTGCGCGGCATGGGCAAGCTGGGCTGGCTGGCCGCCTTCGTGTATTGCGCCGGCGCCGCCTTGCGCCTGGCCCGTTTCAACACAAATATCCAGGTCGTCGACAAGCGCTTCTTCCAGGGCTTGCCCAGCCCGGCGGCGGCGGCCATGGTGGCCGGCTTCATCCTGCTGATGAATGACCTGGAATTTGCCGGCAACCAGCTGGCCTGGGTCTCGTGGACGATCGCCCTGTTCGCCGGCCTCACCATGGTCACGAATGTGCCGTTCTACAGTTTCAAGGATGTGAATTTCCGCAAGTCCGTGCCCTTCATCGTGGTATTCCTGCTGGCATTGTTCTTTGCGCTCATTTCCATCGACCCGCCGAAAGTGCTGTTCCCGATTTTCGTCGCCTATGGCCTGTCCGGCTACGCCGTGTTTTTCTGGCGCATGGCGAAGGGCAAGCCCGTCAGCATCATCCAGACCGACCCCGAGCATTGATGCGCTGAGTCGGTAGCGTCGCCAGTCTTCAGCCAGCCAGGAGCAGCCATGAACACCAGCAACCGACTCATCATTTTTGACACCACCTTGCGCGACGGCGAGCAATCGCCGGGCGCCTCCATGACGCGCGAGGAAAAGCTGCGCATCGCCAAGCAGCTCGAGCGCATGAAGGTCGATGTGATCGAAGCGGGCTTTGCTGCCGCCTCGCAGGGCGATTTCGAGTCGATACGGGCGATTGCCGGCGCCGTGCGCGAGTCCATCATCTGCTCGCTGTCGCGCGCCAACGACCGCGATATCGCCCGCGCCGCCGAAGCGCTGGCGCCTGCCGAGCGCAAGCGCATCCACACCTTTATTGCCACTTCGCCCCTGCACATGCAGATGAAGCTGCGCATGACGCCCGAGCAAGTCTTGCAGCAGGCGCAAAACGCCGTGCGCTACGCGCGCCAGTTCACGGACGACATCGAATTCAGCCCTGAAGACGGCAGCCGTTCTGACGAGGATTTTTTGTGCCGCGTGCTGGAGGCCGTGATCGCCGAAGGCGCCACCACCATCAATTTTCCCGATACGGTGGGCTACGCCGTGCCTGAAATCTTTGGCAATACCATCAAGCGTTTGCGCGAACGCATACCGAATGCCGATAAAGCCATCTGGTCTGTGCATTGTCATAATGACCTGGGCCTGGCTGTCGCCAATTCGCTGGCCGGCGTCATGATCGGCGGCGCGCGCCAGATCGAATGCACGGTCAACGGCTTGGGCGAGCGGGCCGGCAACACGGCGCTGGAAGAAGTGGTGATGGCGCTGCGCACGCGCGCCGCGTATTACCAGATGACGGTCGGCATCGACACGACGCAGATCGTGGCGGCGTCAAAAATGGTGTCGCAGATTACAGGCTTTGCCGTGCAGCCGAACAAGGCCGTGGTGGGCGCGAACGCCTTTGCGCACGCCTCCGGCATCCACCAGGACGGCATATTGAAGGCGCGCGAGACGTATGAAATCATGCGCGCCGAAGACGTGGGCTGGACGGCCAACAAGATCGTGTTGGGTAAACTGTCGGGCCGCAATGCCTTCAAGCAGCGGTTGCACGAGCTGGGCATCGCGCTGGAATCGGAGGCGGAAGTCAACGCGGCCTTCCTGCGCTTCAAGGAACTGGCCGACCGGAAATCCGAGATTTTCGACGAAGACATCATGGCCCTCGTCAGTGAGGAACAGCAGGCGCAGGAGAGTGAACACTACCGTTTTATTTCACTGATGCAGCAGTCGACGACGGGCGCCGTGCCCCACGCGCGCGTGGAATTTCTTGTCGGCGGCGTGCAGCGCAGCTGCGAAGGGCAGGGCGACGGCCCCGTCGACGCCACCGTCAACGCCATCGAAAGCGCAGCCGCCAGCGGCGCGGAGCTGGTCTTGTTCTCGGTCAATGCCATCAGCACGGGCACGCAGTCGCAGGGCGAAGTCACCATGCGCCTGTCGCGCGACGGGCGCATCGTCAATGGCGTGGGTGCCGACCCGGACATCATCGTCGCGTCCGCCAAAGCGTACCTGTCGGCCCTAAATAAACTGCACTCCAAGGACGAGCGGATCGATCCCCAGCCGTGAGGGGGCGCGAACTACCAGAAGAAGCGCCGCTCTTCCTTGGCCGGATCGGGGCCGTTCATCATCATGCGCACGATGCCGTCGTGGTCGAAGTGCACGTGCATCATGGAATCCCAGACGCCCGATTCCTTGTAGCGGTAAGACCAGACGTAGAGCTTGGGCAGCGCCAGATACGATTTTTCCGTCGGGCGGCCCAGCAGGTGCAGCACATCCTGCTGCGTCGACACGCCCACCTTGACCCGGGCAAAGCCTGGCGTGTCGAGTACTTGTTCGTAGGAAATCAACTTGTCGTCTGGGCCGAAGCGGGCCATATACGTGTACTGGCCGTACGGTCCCGTGGCGTATTCCAGTTCTAGCCCGGTGGGCAATTGATAAATATTCGTCGGTTGGCCCAGGCGCGCTTCCACGGCGGCGCGCGGCTCGCCCGCCTGCGGCGGCGGGACGTTCCAGCTGGCGCAGCCAGCCAGCACGGCAAACAGCAGCGGTGTTGCCAATTTGAGCAGTCTTTTCATGTTTGACCTCCTGAAATGCAGGAAAATCCTATCATGCGCCGAGAAAAGCCTGCACGACAGGATACAGGCGGGCTTTTTTCCGATATACTTGCGCGTCTGGTTGGAAGCATAGGCCAGTATTTTAATAATCGTAGTTCACGGTGGATAGGGTTCAGACTCTGTGCACCGCATGTGAAAGGTTTATCATGACAGTAGAAAACATCAACAAAGCCGCTATCATCGCGGACAACGCACGTGGTCAAAACGACACCGGCTCCCCTGAAGTGCAAGTTGCACTGCTGACAGCTCGCATCAACGAACTGAACGGCCACTTCAAAGCCCACTCGAAAGATCACCACTCCCGCCGCGGCCTGATCATGATGGTCAACCGTCGTAAGAGCCTGTTGTCCTACCTGAAGGCTAAAGACGCTACCCGTTATCGCGACCTGATCGCTAAACTTGGTCTGCGCAAGTAATTTTTGCCGTACAAGGTTTATACAGAAATGCCTGCGCCAGTTCGCTGACGCGGGCATTTTGTCATTTGAATTCCGGATTTATATCTGTAAGTAAAGTATTCTCTTACCGATATCATGTTTTAAAAGTAAAGTAGTAAAGGCGGCAACGGTTTTTCCACCGCCTGTGGTGAGGTGAACGACAGCCCCTGAAAATCTGTCGGCAATTAGAAAAGGGATACCCCATGTTTAACAAAGTTACGAAAACCTTCCAGTACGGTCAACACCAAGTGACCCTGGAAACCGGCGAAATCGCACGTCAGGCATCCGGCGCAGTGCTGGTGTCGATCGAAGATACCGTCGTTCTGGCAACGGTGGTGGCACGCAAAGATGCCAAGCCAGGCCAGGATTTCTTCCCTTTGACGGTTGATTATGTTGAAAAAACTTATGCTGCCGGCAAAATCCCGGGCGGTTTTTTCAAGCGCGAAGGCCGTCCTTCCGAAAAAGAAACACTGACATCCCGTTTGATCGACCGTCCTATCCGTCCGCTGTTCCCGGAAGGCTACCTGAATGAAGTGCAAGTCATCATTCACGTGTTGTCGGTCAACCCGGAAATCGATCCGGACATCGCCGCCATGATAGGCGCATCGGCTGCCCTGTGCGTATCGGGCGTGCCTTTCAGTGGCCCGATCGGCGCTGCGCGCGTCGGTTACGCGAATGGCCAGTACATCTTGAACCCGACCGTCCAGCAGCTGAAAACGTCGGAAATGGACCTGGTTGTCGCCGGTACCGAAACGGCCGTGCTGATGGTCGAATCGGAAGCGAAACAGCTGTCCGAAGAAATCATGCTGGGCGCCGTGGTCTTCGGCCACGAGCAGATGAAAGTCGTCATCGACGCGATTCACGACCTGGTGCGTGACGGCGGCAAGCCGGAAGTGGAATGGGCGCCTGCGCCGAAAAACGAAGCATTGATCGCCCGCGTCGCGCATTTCGCCAACGCCAAGATCAATGATGCGTATCAAACCAAGGATAAGCAAGAGCGTACGGCCAAGCTGAAAGCTGCGACGTCGGAAGTGATCGCTGACCTGTCGGCCGAAGCGGCTGCTGCCGGCGGCGCATCCATCGACAGCGCCGAAGTGAACAACATCCTGTTCGACATCGAAGCGAAAATCGTGCGTACGCAAATCCTGGACGGCGAGCCACGCATCGACGGCCGCGACACGCGTACCGTGCGTCCGATCTCGATTCGCACCAGCGTGCTGCCACGCACCCACGGTTCGGCCCTCTTCACGCGCGGCGAAACGCAAGCGCTGGTCGTCGCCACCCTGGGCACCGCCCGCGACAGCCAGAAGATCGATGCGCTGATGGGCGAGTTCACCGATTCGTTCATGCTGCATTACAACATGCCTCCGTTCGCCACCGGCGAAACGGGCCGTGTCGGTACGCCAAAACGCCGCGAAATCGGCCACGGCCGCCTGGCCAAGCGCGCGCTGATCGCCGCCCTGCCAGCAGCTGAAGAGTTCAGCTACTCGGTGCGCCTGGTATCGGAAATCACGGAATCGAACGGTTCCTCGTCGATGGCTTCCGTCTGCGGCGGCTGCCTGGCACTGATGGACGCCGGCGTGCCGATGAAAGAACACGTGGCCGGTATCGCCATGGGCCTGATCAAGGAAGGCGGCAAGTTTGCCGTGCTGTCCGACATCCTGGGCGACGAAGATCACCTGGGCGACATGGACTTCAAGGTAGCCGGTACCCGCAACGGTATCACGGCGCTGCAGATGGACATCAAGATCATGGGCATCACCAAGGAAATCATGCAAGTGGCACTGGCGCAAGCCAAGGAAGGCCGCGAGCACATCTTGGGCGAAATGCAAAAAGCCATGCCGCATGTCAAAACCGAACTGTCCGATTTCGCACCGCGTCTGATCACCATCAAGATCAACCCGGAAAAAATCCGTGACGTGATCGGCAAGGGCGGCGCCGTGATTCGCGCGCTGACCGAAGAGACGGGCACGCAGATCGACATCAGCGACGAAGGCGTGGTCACCATCGCTTCCGTCGACGCCGCTGCCGGCCAGGAAGCCAAGCGCCGCATCGAAGAACTGACCGCTTCCGTCGAAGTGGGCAAGACCTACGAAGGCACCGTGCTGAAACTGCTGGACTTCGGCGCCATCGTGCAAGTCATGCCAGGCAAGGACGGCTTGCTGCACATCAGCCAGATCGCCAACGAGCGCGTCAACGCCGTGGCCGATTACCTGAAAGAAGGCCAGCTGGTACGCGTTAAAGTGCTGGAAACGGACGACCGCGGCCGCTTGAAGCTGTCGATGAAAGCTGCTGAAGGCAACGAAGCGCCAGCCGCTTAAGTTCGCCTGATGGCGGATTAGTCCGTATGCTCAAAAACCGCCAGTGCGCAAGCCCTGGCGGTTTTTTGCGCCGCGTTTGTGCTGCATCAAGGTAGATGCCGCTTTGCGCATCGGCCTTGATCCAGCTCGCAGTGGCCAGTTTTACGCCTTGTAGATTCGGAATGGGATCTTCCCCTGAACGAGTCTTCCAAGGAGATGCAGCATGCGCACATTCTGCGGGCTGGCCGCCGCCTTTCTGCTTGCCGTCGCGCCCGGCGTCCGGGCCCAGCTGGACAACGCGCCCACGCCGACGCCGGTGCCGCTGCCCATCCCCATCGCCGCCGCATCCACGGCCATGCCGGCGCAGGATATCGAGGTCCTGCGCGCCGTGCATGTGCGCGAAATCAATGACCTCAGCACCTTCAAGACGGCGGGCTTGCCGCGGGAAGCGATCGATCCCTACCTCGATAGCGGGCCGGGGCAGCAGTTCCTGCGCGAACTGCGCAGCGCCGATCCGGCCGCCCCGGCCGAGACGATTTATGCGCGCGCGGTCGAGCAGCTCGCTTCCGGCAGCACCTTGCCGGACCTGCAGGCCATGTCGGCCGCGCTGGTGAAGATCGTGCCGCATGGCCAGAATGTGTCGCCATATTCGCCGTATTTCACCACCAGCGCGCAATTGCAGCTGGCCTCGGGTCGCTGCGCCAGCCTGGCCGACTGCTTCGGCTTGCCCCTGAAGAGCGAGGCGCCGCTGTATGATGTGTATCAGATCATGCCCAAGGGCACCGTCAACGTGTTCGTCAGCCAGGTGGCGCCGACGGAAGAGCTGGGCGGTCTGGTGCGCCGCCGTGGCGGGGCGCAACAGTATTTACTACCCAACCGTAGCTTATGGTCAGTCCCCGTGCTGATCGGCACGATCAAGAATTGAGGAGAGATGATGGAGCAACAGCGTTTGCAAGCCCATGCCGCCGAACTGGAACAATGGCTGGCCCGACTGGCACCCGTGGACGGCGAGGTGGCCGATTTGCGCAGCGCGCTGGGGCCACTGCTGGCGCAGGCCGCCGCCGGCGCCATGACCGTGCCGTTGCCGTGGGGCGATATCCCGGGTGGGCACTACTTTACCGAGGGCCGCTTGCGCCAGTACCCTGAGCTGGAGCAGGCATTTGCGCGCTTCCGCATCGAAGCGACGGGCGGCGAATCGCCGGCCTTGCGCAAGCTGCGCGGTGAGATGTAGTTGGGATATAGTTAATATAAGGTATCAATTGTTGTTTGTGGGTAATTGAGAGTCGGTATTGCTTGACGACAAAAACTTATTCATCGACCATGGCGCATCCCTCCCGATTTTCTCTTTTTTATTGGATGCACCATGTTGTCCTCCCTTAAGGCGCGGCTGATCGCCATCGCCGTTTCCATCGTCGTGCTGGCCATGCTGGCCGTCGCCATTGCCAATTTCTACACTACGCGCTCAAGCACCCTGGCCGCGCTCGACACGCAGATGCTGCAGTTGTCGCACAGCCATGCGCAGGCCATCGCCGAATGGCTGCGTTCCAAGCAAGCCGTCGTGGCTTCGCTCAAGCAGGGCGCCACGGCGGCCGATCCGTTGCCGGCCCTGAAGGCGGCCGAGCAGGCGGGCACCTTTGACATGGCGTATATCGGCTTTGCCGACAAGCACGCCGTCTTTTCGCAGGAGCGCCAGCGCGCCGCCGACTACGATCCCACGGCGCGGCCCTGGTACAAGCTGGCCTCCGAAGCGGGCGGGCCCGTCATCACGGCGCCGTATATCGGCGCCAGCACGGGCAAGCTGGTGGTGACGTTTGCCGAGCCGCTGGGCGGCAAGGGCAGCGTGACAGGCGTGCTGGCGGCCGATGTGATGATGGATGCGGTGGTGCAAAATGTCGCCTCGATCAAGCCAACGGCGTCCAGCTACGCCTTCCTCGTCGATGGCGGCGGCAAGATCATCGCCCACCCGGACGGCAAGCTGACCCTGAAGCCGCTGGCCGAGCTGGACCCGGGCTTGAGCGCGCAGGCGCTGGGCAATATTGAAAAGAGCGGCGACGGTGCCGCCATTCGCCTCGGCGAGCGCGATGGTATCTTGCATGTGAGTAAGGTGCCGGGCAGCGACTGGCTGCTGGCTACCGTGCTCGACCGTTCGGAAGCCACGCAAGCCCTGAGCTCCATGCTGCGCGCCTCGGCCCTGACGGCCCTGCTGGTGCTGGTCCTGGCCGCCACGGCATTGAGCGCGCTGGTGGCGCGCGCCTTGCGCCGCCTGGGCCTGGTGCGCGATGCGATGGAAGCGATCGCCACGGGCGATGGCGACCTGACCAGCCGCCTCGACGCGCAAGGCACTGACGAACTGGCGCAGATCGCCAAGGCCTTCAATTTGTTCGTCGAAAAGATCGCCACCGTGCTGGTGCAGATCCGCAGCATCAGCACCCTGGTGCGCAGCGAGTCGGCGGACATTGCCGCCGGCAACGCCGATCTGTCATCACGCACGGAAGCGCAGGCGGGCGCGCTGGAAGAAACAGCCAGTTCGATGGATGAGCTGACTTCGACCGTCAAGCAGAATGCGGAAAACGCGCATGCGGCCAACGAGCTGGCCGTGTCCGCCTCGGAAGTGGCGGCCAAGGGCGGCAGGGTGGTGCAGCAAGTGGTCGGCACCATGGCCGGCATCCAGGAAAGCTCGCGCAAGATCGTCGACATCATCGGCGTGATCGATGGCATCGCCTTCCAGACGAATATCCTGGCCCTGAACGCGGCCGTCGAGGCGGCGCGCGCGGGCGAGCAGGGCAGGGGCTTTGCCGTGGTGGCATCCGAAGTGCGCAACCTGGCGCAACGGTCGGCTGGCGCGGCGAAGGAAATCAAGGCATTGATCGGCGACTCGGTGGAAAAGGTGGATGCCGGCGGCAGGCTCGTCGATGAAGCGGGCCAGACCATGGATCAGGTGGTGGCCTCGGTGCAGCAATTGACGACCATCATGAGCGAGATTACGGTGGCCAGCCGCGAACAGAGCGCCGGCATCGGCGAGATCAATACGGCCGTCACGCATATGGATACCATGACGCAGCAAAACGCGGCCCTCGTCGAGCAAGCCGCCGCTGCCGCGGAAAGCCTGCAGGAGCAGGCGGTGGACCTGGCGCAGGCGGTCGGCATGTTCCGCCTCGGTGATGCGGGTGCTGGCGCGGCGTCTGCGCCCGTGACGCGCCTCAAGGCGAAGCCAGCCGCTCCTGCACCGCGCGCGCCGGCCCGCGCGCTGTCGCCGGCCAAGCCCCGCAAGGCGGCCAAGTCCGGCGCCGACGAGTGGGAAGAGTTTTAAACGTTCAGCAGTCGGGACGTTTATCCGCGACGCTTATTCGGCACGTTCATCCGCGTTTTTGTCAGGCCAGCCTGCCAAAAGCGCAGTTCGTCGCAATCGGCGTGTCGGCCGGGGGCGGTATGGCTATAGTGACACCATACCGCAAGCCCACTGCCAGACACCCGAGGAGATTCAAATGAACGTCGCTAAAAACATGGAAATCATTGCCGTTGCCGCCGCCATCCTGCTCAGCGTCAGCTGCTACGCCATCGCCCCGGCCACCCCGGCCCTGCAAGTGGCCAGTTCCACCGCCACCACGGTCGCGCCAGCGAACAAGGCTGCCATGCACGTGGTGGTGGTCAAGGCCAAGCGCTTGAGCGCCGCAGAAAAAGCCCATTTTGCATAATTGATTGTCAGCAATTTTCGGCGCTGCTACAGTGATGCTGCGCGAGCAATGCAGGCGCCCCCGGCGGGCGACCAGACAGATAAAAACAAGATACCGAGGATGCATTACATGAAAAAGACACTGCAACTGGCGCTGCTGTTCCTGGCGACACTGGGCCTGGTGCGCGGCGCGGCCGCCGAGACCCGCTTGCTGGAAATGCGCAATATCGATGCCCGCGTAGTGCGCGTCAAGCTCGATGGCGTGATGGAAGTGCGCATTCGCCAGGGCAATGTGCCTTCGCTGAGCATCACGGCCGACAAGCGCTACATCGCCGATGTCAGCACGGCGCAAAGCGGCGATACCCTGCACATCGAAACGGAAGTGCGCGGCTTCAAGATCGGCCCCTCGTCGATACGCGCCGACCTGGTCTTGCCGAACTTGCGCGAACTGAGCTCGGAAGGCTTTGGCAGCACGGATATCACGGGTTTCAAGGGCGAGGAGCTGACTCTGTCGCTGGAAGGGGCGGGCAGCATCAAGCTGGTGGGCGACTACCGCAAGCTCAATGCCAGCCTGGGCGGTGTGGGCAGCATGCAGCTCTGGATCGGCAACAATGAGCGCGCGGAGCTGGACTTGCAGGGTGCGGGCTCGGTGGTGCTGGGCGGACGCGGGCGTATCCTGAAAGCCAGCCTGGGCGGCCTGGGCAGCCTGAATGCGCAGCAATTCGAAGCGGACGCCGTCAACCTGGAATTGAGCGGCCTCGGCAATGCCACGGTGAATGCCCATACGAATGCCAAGCTGAACCTGAGCGGACTCGGTTCGGTGGTGGTATACGGCAAGCCGGCCAACCGCGATGTCAGCGTCGAGGGCTTGGGCAAAGTAAGCTGGAAATAAAAGCATCCTGCCGCAGGCCTTATTGGCAGAACAAGAAAAAGCAGTCAGACCACATCCCATTCCGATGAAAAAACTGATCATTACATTACTCATGCTGTTGACGATACAGCTACCCGCGCGGGCCGGCTTCGCCGAAGGCGCCAGCGCCTACAACAACAAGAATTACGCGCTGGCTTACAAGGAAATATTGCCCCTTGCCAAGACCGGCAACGCCGATGCCCAGCATCTGCTGGGCTTGATGTATTACATGGGGCGTGGCTTGCCGCAGGATTACAAGCAAGCCATGTTCTGGCACCGCAAGGCGGCCGAGCAGGGCAAGGCCGATGCCCAGTATGTGGTGGGCGCCATGTATTACACGGGCAACGCCGTGCTGCAGGACCACAAGCAGGCCGTGGGCTGGTTCCGCAAGGCGGCCGAGCAGAACCATGCGGAGGCGCAGCAGGTGCTGGGCCTGATGTATCGCTACCATATGGGCGGCGTGCAGCAGGACAATGTCATCGCCTACATGCTGTGGAACCTGGCGGCAGCGAATGGCAACGCGAATGCGGCCGACCAGCGCGCCGCCGTGGTGCGCAAGATGACGCATGAGCAGGTCGAGGAAGGACAGGCCCTGTCGGCGAAATGGAAGCCGGGCATGCCCTTGCCGCGCCAGTCGAAGACGGGCGGCGCTTAGGGGGATGCCCTCAGCAAGGGTGGGCGGCTTGGCGTACAATCGCCGTTTTCCCTTGAAAGAGTCCCGCCATGCGTGCAGTTGCCATCAGCCAGCCAGGTCCCGCCGACGTTTTGCAGATCGCCGAACGTCCCATGCCGCAATACAAGGCGGGCGAACTGCTGATCAAGGTGCACGCGGCCGGCATCAACCGCCCTGACGTGTTGCAGCGCCTGGGCAAGTATGCGCCGCCCGCCGGCGCGTCGGACTTGCCTGGCCTGGAAGTGGCGGGCGAAGTCGTCGATGGCGACTTTAGCAACACTGAATTCAAAAAAGGCGACCTGGTCTGCGCGCTGGTGCAGGGCGGCGGCTATGCCGAATACTGCGCCGCGCCCGCCGGCCAGTGCCTGCCCTTGCCGCAAGGCTTGACGGCGCTGGAGGGCGCGTCCCTGCCGGAAAACTTCTTTACCGTCTGGAGCAATGTCTTCGACCGTTGCGCCCTGGCCGATGGAGAAACGTTATTGGTGCAGGGCGGCACGTCCGGTATCGGCGTGGCGGCCATTCAATTGGCGGCCGCGCTCGGCCACCGCGTGTTCGCCACGGCGGGCAGCGACGAGAAGGCGCGCGCCTGCGAAGCGCTGGGCGCCGAACGGGGCATCAATTACCGCACGGAAGATTTCGTGGCCGTCGTCAAGGAATTGACCGCTGGCCGCGGCGTCGACGTCATCCTCGATATGGTGGGCGGCGATTACCTGCCGCGCGAAATCGATTGCCTGGCCGACGATGGCCGCATCGGCCTGATCGCCGTGCAGGGCGGCAGCAAGGCCACTCTGGACCTGGGGCAGGTGCTGCGCCGTCGCCTGAGCGTCAGCGGTTCGACCCTGCGCCCCCGTCCCGTCGCCTTCAAGGCGGCCATTGCGAACCATCTGCGCACGACCGTCTGGCCCCTGATCGAGGCGGGCAAGATCAAGCCCGTGATCTATCAAACTTTCCCATTGGAAAAAGCCAACGAGGCGCATGCCTTGATGGAAGCGAGCACGCACGTGGGCAAGATCATGTTGCAAGTTGTTTGAAACGGGGCACTGCCTGTTTGACCGGCATCGGTGCCGGAGTTAGAATGACGGGTTATTAGAATTTAGGCTACTATGCGTCGCAAACTCGTCGTCGGAAATTGGAAAATGAACGGCAGTCGCACCTCGAACGCGGTGTTATTGTCTGAAATAGTGGCTGGCCTGACTGCCTCTGGCGTCGCCAGCGCCGTCTGTGTGCCCGCGCCGTATCTGGCGCAGTGCCAGGCGCAATTGGCAGGCTCGGCTCTTGGCTGGGGCGCGCAGGATGTGTCCGCGCACGCCAGTGGCGCCTACACGGGAGAAATCTCGACGGCCATGCTGCAGGATTTTGGCTGCGGCTATGTGGTGATCGGGCATTCCGAGCGCCGCGCCTACCACGGCGAGAGCGATGCGCAGGTGGCGGCCAAGACGGTTGCCGCGCTGGCGGCAGGCATCACGCCTATCGTTTGCATCGGCGAAACGCTGGCGCAGCGCGAAGCGGGTCAGACCGACGCCGTGGTGGCGCAGCAGCTGGGTGCCGTGCTGGCGGCGATTTCCATCGACGACGTGGCGAAACTGGTGCTGGCTTACGAGCCAGTCTGGGCCATCGGCACGGGCAAGACGGCCACGCCGCAAATGGCGCAGGACGTGCATCAGGTATTGCGCGGCCAACTGGCGGCAAAGAATGCGGTAGCGGCGGCCGGCGTGCAAATCCTGTACGGCGGCAGCATGAAGCCGGAGAACGCAAAAGAATTGATGGCGATGCCGGATATCGATGGCGGTCTGATCGGTGGGGCAGCATTGAAGGCGGCGGATTTCCTGGCAATTATTCACGCCGCTGATTGAATTAATTTAAACTAAGAATGGAATTGCAATGAACATGATGTTCAATCTGGTAGTGGTAGTACAGGTTATTTCGGCATTGTCGATTATCGCGCTGGTGTTGCTGCAGCACGGCAAGGGCGCCGACATGGGTGCCGCCTTCGGTTCGGGCGCCTCGGGCAGCCTGTTCGGTGCGACGGGTTCGTCGAACTTCATGTCGAAATCGACGGGCGTTGCTGCCGCGATCTTCTTCGGCGCCACCCTGGCCCTGTCGCTGATGGCCAATCAGCGCGCCACCACCGTCGGCGGCGGCGTGATGGATAAGGTCGTCAAGCCAGTGCCAGTCACCGGCGCGGGCGCAATCCCGACGACGGTACCTGCAGCACCGGCGGCCAGCGCTCCGGCGGCGGCGGCACCGGTTGCCAGCACCCCGGCCGGCGCGATTCCGAAGTAATTGGATAGTAACTGAGTGGTCGCTGATGAGTATCTTGATACCTCATCGAGAGTAATTCTCATTACGAGCAGATTATTGCTCAATGTTTTGGCGGCGCGGCAGGAAAAAATCGTGGCGCGCTGGAAGATGTAAAAATTTATCGTTTTTATCTGTGTTTTGATGCATTTGTGCATTAACTTTAGCGGCAAAGCAGAGTAGAATACGGGCCTTACCGCCGACGTGGTGAAATTGGTAGACACGCTATCTTGAGGGGGTAGTGGCGCAAGCTGTACGAGTTCGAGTCTCGTCGTCGGCACCAGAAATCAGAAGCCAGCAACGGCGCACGAGCCATGGCTCGTACAAAGTTGCTGGCTTTTTTTACGAGGATGTGTCGTTCGATCCTGGTCTTAGCTTTGATTGGGGTCGTGCGTTAGATACGCTGCAAATGATCGCAGCGTCCTCATTTAACCGATCGTTCAATATAAGCTTATCAATCGTGAACCTCGAAAATTACTTCCCCGTCCTGCTGTTCATTATTATCGGCCTTGGTGTCGGTATCGCTCCCCAGCTCCTGGGGCGCCTGTTAGGTCCTCACAAACCTGACGCAGCAAAACTCTCCCCGTACGAATGTGGCTTTGAAGCATTCGAAGACGCGCGCATGAAATTTGATGTGCGCTACTATCTGGTCGCAATCCTGTTTATTTTGTTCGATCTGGAAACGGCATTCTTTTTCCCATGGGGCGTTGCAATGCGCGACCTGGGCTGGGCCGGTTTCGTCACGATGATGGTGTTCATCGCTGAATTCGTGGTCGGATTTTGGTACATTTGGAAGAAAGGTGCCCTTGACTGGGAATAAGCCATGGCTATTGAAGGCGTATTAAGCGAAGGTTTCATCACCACCTCGGCCGACAAGCTGATCAACTGGGCGCGCACCGGGTCTATGTTCCCGATGACGTTCGGTCTGGCCTGCTGTGCGGTCGAAATGATGCATGTGGGCGCAGCCCGCTACGATATGGACCGTTTCGGCGTCGTGTTCCGTCCGTCGCCGCGTCAGTCCGACGTCATGATCGTTGCCGGCACCCTGTGCAACAAGATGGCGCCGGCCTTGCGCAAGGTCTACGACCAGATGGCAGAGCCACGCTGGGTCATCTCGATGGGTTCCTGCGCCAATGGCGGCGGGTACTACCATTACTCTTATTCTGTGGTGCGCGGTTGCGACCGCATCGTGCCCGTCGACGTGTATGTGCCTGGCTGTCCTCCGACCGCTGAAGCCTTGCTGTACGGCATCATGCAGTTGCAGAACAAGATCAAGCGTACCAGCACGATCGCACGCTAACCGGGCCGCTTCAGATTATGACTACACATTTAGAAGTATTGCAAAACGCCCTCGGCACTGCCCTGGGCGATCGCGTTAGCACGACTGTTGCACTGGGCGAAGTCACCCTGGTCGTCAAGGCCGAGGATTATCTGGCCGTGATGCAGACCTTGCGCGACGATCCGACCCTGCATTTCGAGCAAATGCTCGACCTGTGCGGCGTCGACTACTCGACCTATGGCGACGGTAGCTGGGATGGCCTGCGTTTCGCGGCCGTCTCGCACTTGTTGTCGGTCAAGCACAACTGGCGCGTGCGCGTGCGCGTGTTCGCGCCCGACGACGACATGCCGCTGCTGCCCTCCGTGGTGAACATCTGGCGTGCGGTCAACTGGTATGAGCGCGAAGCGTTCGACCTGCTGGGCATCCTCTTCGAAGGCCACAACGACTTGCGCCGCCTGCTGACCGACTACGGTTTCATCGGCCATCCGTTCCGCAAGGATTTCCCCGTCTCCGGCTATGTCGAGATGCGTTACGATCCGGAACAAAAGCGCGTGATTTACCAGCCCGTGACGATCGAGCCGCGGGAAAACGTGCCGCGCGTGATCCGCGAAGAACATTACGGGATGAAATAATGGCTGAGATTAAGAACTACACCCTGAACTTTGGGCCACAGCATCCGGCTGCGCACGGTGTGCTGCGCCTGGTGCTGGAGATGGATGGCGAAGTCATCCAGCGTGCCGACCCGCATATCGGCCTGCTGCACCGCGCTACCGAAAAGCTGGCCGAGCAAAAGACCTATCTGCAATCCGTGCCGTACATGGACCGTCTCGACTATGTGTCGATGATGTGCAATGAACATGCGTACGTGATGGCCATCGAAAAGATGCTGGGCCTGGAAGTGCCGCTGCGCGCGCAATACATCCGCGTCATGTTCGACGAGATGACGCGTATCCTGAACCACCTGATGTGGCTCGGCACCCACGCGCTGGACGTTGGCGCCATGGGGCCGTTCCTGTATTGCTTCCGCGACCGCGAAGACTTGTTCGACGCCTACGAGGCAGTCTCGGGCGCGCGCATGCACGCGGCTTACTACCGTCCGGGCGGCGTGTACCGCGACCTGCCGGATTCGATGCCGCAGCACAAGGCCTCGATCATCCGCAACGCCAAGGCGATCGGCAAGCTGAATGAAAACCGCCAGGGTTCCCTGCTGGACTTCATCGAAGACTTCGCGCGTCGTTTCCCGAATTCGGTGGACGAGTACGAAACGCTGTTGACCGATAATCGAATCTGGAAGCAGCGTACCGTCGGCATCGGCGTGGTCTCGCCGGAAGATGCGCTGGCCATGGGCTTTACGGGCGCCATGCTGCGCGGCTCGGGCGTGCAGTGGGACTTGCGCAAGAAACAGCCGTACGAAGTGTACGACCTGATGGACTTCGACATTCCTATCGGCACCAACGGCGATTGCTACGACCGCTACCTGGTGCGCGTGGAAGAGCTGCGCCAGTCGAACCGCATCATCAAGCAATGCGTGGAGTGGCTGCGCAACAATGAAGGTCCTGTCATGACCAGCAACCGCAAGGTGGCGCCTCCGGGTCGCGTCGACATGAAGACCAACATGGAGTCCTTGATTCACCACTTCAAGCTGTTTACGGAAGGTTTCCACGTGCCGCCAGGCGAGGCCTACAGCGCCGTGGAGCATCCGAAGGGCGAGTTCGGCGTGTACCTGGTGTCCGATGGCGCCAACAAGCCGTACCGCATGAAACTGCGCGCGCCAGACTACGCCCACTTGCAGTCGCTCGATGAGATGGCGCGTGGGCACATGCTTGCCGACGCCGTGACCATCATCGGGACGCAAGATATCGTGTTCGGCAGTATTGACCGCTAAGAGGCAAAAAGTATGTTGTTATCAGAGCAATGCTATAAGAAAATTGACCGCGAGCTGGCCAAGTACCCGGCCGACCAGCGTCAGTCGGCCGTCATGGCCGCGCTGGCCCATGCCCAGGATGAACTGGGCTGGCTGGCGCCGGAAACCATGAAGGAACTGGCCGATTACATCGGCATGCCGGCGATTGCCGTGCAGGAAGTGGCCACGTTCTACAATATGTACAACGTGAAACCCGTGGGCAAGCACAAGATCACCGTGTGCACCAACCTGCCATGCGCCCTGTCGGGCGGCGTGCGCGCTGCAGACTACCTGAAGCAGAAACTGGGTATCGATTTCCGCGAAACCACCGCCGATGGCCAGTTCACCCTGGTTGAGGGCGAGTGCATGGGTGCTTGCGGCGATGCGCCTGTCTTGCTGGTCAGTAATAAAACCATGTGCAGCTGGATGTCGAACGAGAAAATCGACGCCATGCTGGAGGAACTCAAGAAATGACGTCACTCCACAACCGCCATATCGATCCATTGATCCTGAAGGATCTGGATGGCAAGAACTGGCATTTGCAAGATTATGTGAACCGCGGCGGCTATAGCGCCCTGCGGCGTATCCTGGAAGAGAACATCACGCCGGAACAGATCATCGCCGACCTCAAGGCTTCGTCCTTGCGCGGCCGTGGCGGCGCGGGTTTCCCTACCGGCTTGAAGTGGAGCTTCATGCCGCGCCAGTTCCCGGGTCAAAAATACCTCGTCTGCAATACAGATGAAGGCGAACCGGGCACTTTCAAGGACCGCGACATCATTCGTTACAATCCCCATGCCCTGATCGAAGGCATGGCCATTGGCGCTTATGCGATGGGCATCACTGTCGGCTACAACTATATCCACGGCGAAATCTGGGCCGAGTACGCCCGTTTCGAAGAAGCGCTGGAAGAGGCGCGTGCCGCCGGCTTCCTGGGCGACAAGATCATGGGCAGCGAGTTCTCGTTCCAGTTGCATGCGCACCATGGTTATGGCGCCTACATCTGCGGCGAAGAAACGGCCCTGCTGGAGTCTTTGGAAGGCAAGAAAGGCCAGCCGCGCTTCAAGCCGCCTTTCCCTGCCTCGTTTGGCCTGTACGGCAAGCCGACGACGATCAACAACACGGAAACCTTCGCGGCCGTGCCCTTCGTGCTGAACATCGGTCCAGAGAAATACCTGGCGATGGGCAAGCCGAACAATGGCGGTTCGAAGATCTTCTCGATCTCGGGCGACGTGGAAAAACCGGGCAACTACGAAGTGCCGCTCGGCACCCCGTTCGCCAAACTGCTGGAACTGGCAGGCGGCATGCGCGGTGGCAAAAAGATCAAGGCCGTGATCCCTGGCGGCTCGTCCGCGCCGGTGATCCGCGGCGACATCATGATGCAGACCGACCTGGACTATGACTCGATCGCGAAAGCCGGTTCGATGTTGGGTTCGGGCGCCGTCATCGTGATGGACGAAACACGCTGCATGGTGAAGGCGCTGGAGCGCCTGTCCTACTTCTATTTTGAAGAATCGTGCGGCCAGTGTACGCCTTGCCGTGAAGGCACAGGCTGGATGTACCGCATGGTGCACCGCATCGAGCAGGGGCAGGGTCGTCCAGACGACCTGGACATGCTCAACTCGATCGCCGACAACATCCAGGGCCGCACCATTTGCGCGCTGGGCGATGCGGCTGCCATGCCGGTACGGGCCTTCATTAAGAATTTCCGTGAAGAATTTGAATATCATATCGAGCACAAGCATTGCTTAGTGCCCGCATATATCTAAGCTGCGTCAGGTAACGATCACCATGGTTGAAATCGAAATAGACGGCAAAAAAGTCGAAGTCCCTGCTGGTAGCATGGTGATGGACGCCGCCAACAAATTGGGAACCTACATTCCGCACTTCTGCTATCACAAGAAATTGTCGATCGCAGCGAACTGCCGCATGTGCCTGGTCGAAGTGGAAAAGGCGCCCAAGCCTTTGCCCGCTTGTGCGACCCCGGTCAGTGCCGGCATGATCGTGCGCTCCGCCAGCGATAAAGCTGTGCAGGCGCAAAAGTCGGTCATGGAATTCTTGCTGATTAACCACCCGCTCGATTGCCCTATCTGCGATCAGGGCGGCGAATGCCAGTTGCAAGACTTGGCAGTGGGCTACGGCAAGAGCGAATCGCGCTACAAGGAAGACAAGCGCGTGGTGCAGCCGAAGGAAGCCGGTCCGCTGGTCTCCATGCAAGAAATGTCGCGCTGCATCCAGTGCACCCGCTGCGTGCGCTTTGGCCAGGAAGTGGCCGGCGTGATGGAGCTGGGCATGATTGGCCGCGGCGAACACTCGGAAATCGTGTCGTTTGTCGGCCAGACGGTCGACTCCGAACTGTCGGGTAACATGATCGACCTGTGCCCGGTTGGCGCACTGACCTCGAAACCGTTTCGCTACAGCGCCCGTACGTGGGAACTGTCGCGCCGCAAATCGGTCAGCCCACATGACGGCCTGGGCGCGAACCTGATCGTGCAAGTGAAAGCTGGCAAGGTCAAACGCGTATTGCCGCTGGAAAACGAAGCCGTCAACGAGTGCTGGATCTCGGACAAGGACCGTTTCTCGTACGAAGCGCTGGACAGTGCCGAACGCCTGACTTCCCCGATGCTGAAACAGGGCAACGAGTGGAAAGAAGTCGATTGGCAAACGGCGCTGGAATACGTGGCGCACGGTTTGAAAAATATCAAGCACGAGCATGGCGCCGACGCCATCGCCGCGCTGGCAACGCCGCATTCGACCGTCGAAGAGCTGGTCCTGCTGCAGAAAGTGGCCCACGGTCTCGGTTCCGAGAACGTCGACTTCCGCCTGCGCCAGACCGACTTCGCGCTCGACGCAAGTGTGAAACCATGGCTGGGCATGCCGATCAACGAATTTGGCCAGATCAAGCGCGCCTTCGTCATCGGCTCGTTCCTGCGCAAGGATCACCCATTGCTGGCGACGCGTTTGCGCGCGTCCGTGAAGGGCGGCGCCAAGCTGTCGATCCTGCATGCCTCCGATGATGATCAACTGATCACCATCGCCAACAAGATGATCGTGGCGCCAGGTGATTGGCTGGCGGCCTTGTCGGAAGTGGTCGTTGCTGTTGCCAAAGCGAAAGAAATCGCCGCGCCAAACGGTTTTGAAGCGATTATTGCTTCGGACGTGGCTGTGGCCATCGCCGCCAGCCTGATGGCTGGCGACAACGGCGCCGTGCTGCTGGGTAACGCGGCAACGCAACACCCGCAAGCGTCGCAACTGCATGCTGCCGCGCAATGGATCGCCGAACAGACGGGCGCCAAGCTCGGTTACCTGACGGAAGCGGCCAACACGGTTGGCGCGCACCTGGTCGCCAAGCCGCGCGCCAACGTGCAAGCCGCCTTTGCCGTACCGAAAAAAGCTTACGTGCTGCTGCACGCCGAGCCGGAACTCGATGCCGCCAATCCGCAAGCGGCCCGCGCCGCCCTGGACGGCGCCGAGATGGTCGTGGCCATGTCTGCCTTCAAGCACGGCATGGATTACGCCGATGTCTTGCTGCCGATCGCCCCGTTCGCTGAAACCTCGGGCACCTTCGTCAACTGCGAAGGCCGCGCGCAAAGCTTCAATGGCACCGTCAAACCGCTGGCCGATACCCGTCCAGCCTGGAAAGTGCTGCGCGTCCTGGGCAACATCCTGGGCCTGGCCGGTTTCGACTACGACACCTCGGAAGCGATCCGCGACGAAGCGTTTGGCTTTGGTGTGACCGATCTGTCGGCACAGCTGAACAACATCGCCAAGAACGCACCGGAAGCGGCGACGTACGCACCGGCGTCGCTTGCGCTGCAACGCATCGCCGACGTGCCGATCTACTTTGCCGACGCGCTGGTCCGCCGCTCTGAACCGCTGCTGCGCACGGTCGATGGCGCCGCGCCGCAAGCGCACCTGTCCCTGGCGCTGGCTGAAAAGCTGGGCATCAAGGCGGGCGACAAGGTCAAAGTGGCGCAAGGCTCCGGCAGCGCCATCCTGGTGGCGGCAATCCATGCCGGCCTGCCAGCCAATGTGGTCAAAGTGTCGGCGGCGCATGCCTCGACAGCAAAGCTTGGCGGCATGTTCGGTGACATCACAGTTGAAACAGCAGAGGGGAAAATCTGATGGCTCTGCCTGAATTTGTAAACGTCATCAACAGTACCGGCCAGGATTTGCTGGGCGGTACCTGGCCGTTCTTCTGGACCCTGATCAAGATCCTGTGCGTGCTGTTGCCGCTGATGGGTCTGGTTGCTTACGCCACCCTGTGGGAGCGCAAGCTGATCGGCTGGATCCAGATTCGCGTCGGCCCGAACCGCGTAGGCCCGCTGGGCTTGCTGCAACCGATCGCCGATGCGCTGAAACTCTTGTTCAAAGAGATCATCATCCCGGCCAAGGCCGCCAAGGGCCTGTTCGTGATCGGCCCGATCATGACCATCATGCCGGCCCTGGCCGCCTGGTCGGTCGTGCCGTTCGGTCCGGAAGCCGTGCTGGCCAATGTCAACGCGGGCTTGCTGCTGCTGCTGGCGATTACCTCGATGGAAGTCTACGGCATCATCATCGCCGGCTGGGCCTCGAATTCGAAGTACTCATTCATGGGCGCCATGCGCGCTTCGGCACAGATGATTTCGTATGAAATCCCGATGGGCTTCGTGATGGTCATCGTGCTGATGGTCTCGGGCAGCCTGAACTTCATCGACATCGTTGGCGGCCAGCAAATCGGTTTCTTCGCCGACAAGGGCGTGAACTTCATGTCGTGGAACTGGCTGCCGCTGCTGCCGATGTTCGTCATCTACCTGGTGTCGGGCCTGGCTGAAGCCAACCGTCACCCGTTCGACGTCGTCGAAGGCGAGTCGGAAATCGTTGCCGGTCACATGGTCGAGTACTCGGGCATGGCCTACGCCATGTTCATGCTGGCCGAATACGCCAACATGATCCTGATCGCCGCCCTGGCTTCGATCATGTTCCTCGGTGGCTGGTCCGCACCGTTTGCTTTCCTTGAGTTCTGGGGTGGTTTCGGCGGCTTCTTCTGGCTGTTTGCAAAAACCTTCTTCATCGTGTCGGTGTTCATCTGGGTGCGCGGTACTTTCCCACGCTACCGTTATGACCAGATCATGCGCCTCGGCTGGAAAGTGTTTATCCCGTTGACGCTGGTCTACCTGGTCTTCGTCGCTGCCTGGATGCAGACATCCTGGAATATTTGGAAGTAAGAGAGTGCATACGAATGGATAAGGTAAAAGATTTCTTCAGCAGCCTCTTGTTAGGCGAGCTGATCAAGGGCATGGCGTTGACAGGCAAGTACATGTTTTCGCGCAAGATTACGGTGCAATTCCCGGAAGAGAAGACACCGATCTCGCCGCGTTTTCGTGGCTTGCACGCGCTGCGCCGCTACCCGAACGGCGAGGAACGTTGCATCGCCTGCAAACTGTGCGAAGCGGTTTGCCCGGCGATGGCCATCACGATCGAATCGGAACAGCGTGACGACGGCTCGCGCCGCACCACGCGCTACGATATCGACTTGACCAAGTGCATCTTCTGCGGTTTCTGCGAAGAGTCCTGCCCGGTCGATTCGATCGTCGAGACGCAAATCCTGGAATACCACGGCGAGAAACGCGGGGATTTGTATTACACGAAAGAGATGTTGCTGGCCGTGGGTGATCGTTATGAAAATGACATCGCCGCTGCGCGCGCCGCCGACGCACCTTATCGCTGATGGATGCGCCGTAGCCCACAGCTGCGGCGCGCCCCTCGTTCATCTGTACGTCTATTGGGTTTTTTATGGACTTTAAAACAATTTTGTTTTACGCCTTCGCGCTGATCTTGATTCTGGCAGCGACGCGCGTCATCACGGCCCGTAATCCGGTCCACGCAGTACTGTTCCTGGTGCTGTCCTTCTTTTCCGCAGCGGGCATCTGGATGCTGCTGCAAGCTGAATTCCTGGCCATCGTGCTGGTATTGGTGTATGTCGGCGCCGTGATGGTGCTGTTCCTTTTCGTGGTCATGATGCTCGATATCAATATCGACCGCATGCGCGAAGGCTTCTGGGGCTACCTGCCTTTGTCGGTAACGGTGGGCGTGATCATCGTGCTGGAAATGGCCGCTGTCCTGTGGCACGGTTTCCGCAACTTTGCGCCTAGCATCGCTCCGGTGAACGTCAACCTGGGCGGCACCAAGGAACTGGGCCTGCTGATCTACACGGAATATGTGTTCGCCTTCGAGATCGCTGCCGTCGTGCTGCTGGTGGCCATCGTTGCCGCGGTTGCACTGACTTTGCGCAAACGCAAGGACACCAAGCATTTTGCTCCAGGCGATGCGGTACGCGTCAAGCGCAACGACCGCCTGAAGATCATCAAGATGGACGCGGTTGTCGAGCGTCCTGCGGCTGAGCCGGAAGTTAAGGAGGCACCATGACATTATCGCTCACACATTTTCTGGTCCTGGGCGCGATCCTGTTCGCAATCTCGATCGTCGGTATTTTCCTGAACCGCAAGAACATCATCGTATTGCTGATGGCAATCGAATTGATGCTGCTGGCGGTGAATATGAATTTCATCGCGTTCTCCCATTTCATGGGCGACGCGGCCGGTCAGATCTTCGTTTTCTTCATCCTGACGGTTGCCGCCGCTGAGTCGGCTATCGGTCTGGCTATTCTGGTGGTGATGTTCCGTAATCTGGATACCATCAACGTCGAAGACCTGGACAGCCTCAAAGGCTGATGTTTTTCAGACTCGATCTCTCGAATAATAACGATTAAGGTTCATCATGGCGGGGCAACTCCTCAACCCTAACCTCCTTCTTGCCGTACCGCTGGCGCCGCTGGCCGGTGCCGCGATTGCAGGTTTGCTTGGCACCCAGTTCCTGGGTAATTTGGTCGGACGCAAGACGTCGCATACCGCGACGATCTTGGGCGTACTGATTGCGTTCATCCTGTCCGTGCAGACATTGCTGGCAGTGATGGATGGCGCGACATTCAATGGCACGATCTATAACTGGATGACGATCGGCACCCTGAAGATGGAAGTGGGCTTCCAGATCGATTCGCTGTCGGCGATGATGATGTGCGTGGTCACCTTCGTCTCCCTGATGGTGCACATCTACACGATCGGCTACATGAAGGACGACGAAGGCTACAACCGCTTCTTCGCCTACATCTCGCTGTTCACGTTCTCGATGCTGATGCTGGTCATGGCCAACAACTTCCTGCAACTGTTCTTCGGTTGGGAAGCCGTGGGCCTGGTCTCTTACCTGCTGATCGGTTTCTGGTATCAGCGTCCGACGGCCATCGTGGCCAACATGAAGGCTTTCCTGGTCAACCGCGTGGGCGACTTCGGCTTCATCCTGGGCATCGGCCTGTTGCTGGCATTTGCCGGCACCATGAACTACCAGGAAGTGTTTGCCAAGAAAGACGAACTGGCGCTGTTGAGCCTGCCAGGCACCGACTGGGCCCTGCTGACCGTCGCCTGCATCTGCCTGTTCATCGGCGCGATGGGCAAATCGGCGCAGTTCCCGCTGCACGTGTGGCTGCCCGACTCGATGGAAGGTCCTACCCCGATCTCGGCACTGATTCATGCCGCGACGATGGTGACGGCCGGTATCTTCATGGTCTCGCGCATGTCGCCGCTGTTCGAACTGTCCGACACGGCACTGTCCTTCATCCTGGTGATCGGTTCCATCACGGCGTTGTTCATGGGTTTCCTGGGCATCATCCAGAACGACATCAAGCGCGTCGTCGCTTACTCGACCCTGTCGCAGCTGGGCTACATGACTGTCGCGCTGGGTTCGTCCGCGTACTCCGTCGCCGTGTTCCACCTGATGACGCACGCATTCTTCAAGGCACTGCTGTTCCTGGGCGCCGGTTCCGTCATCATCGGCATGCACCATGACCAGGATATCCGCAACATGGGTGGCCTGCGCAAGTACATGCCGATCACCTGGATCACTTCCCTGGTCGGCTCGCTGGCCCTGATCGGCACGCCGCTGTTCTCCGGTTTCTATTCGAAAGACAGCATCATCGAAGCCGTTGAAGCGACGCACATCTGGGGCGCTGGCTTTGCCCAGTTCGCCGTGCTGGCTGGCGTGTTCGTCACTGCTTTCTACTCGTTCCGCATGTATTTCCTCGTCTTCCATGGCAAGGAACGTTTCGGCCAAGGTCACGCTCATGACGACCATCACGCGCCTGCGGCCAAGCATGATTCGGATGCGCATGATGAAGAAGAGGAAGACGACCACGCGCACCACGGTCTGGAACCTGGCCAGAAGCCGCATGAATCCCCATTCGTCGTGTGGTTCCCGCTGGTGATGCTGGCGATCCCGTCGCTGCTGATCGGTTACCTGACGATCGGCCCGATGCTGCATGGCGATTTCTTCAAGGGCGTGATCTTCGTCGGCGAAAACCATCCAGCAATGGAAGAGTTGTCGCATGAATTCCACGGCGCAATGGCGATGGCGATCCACGGCCTGTCGACGGCACCGTTCTGGCTGGCATTGTCCGGCGTCGTGGCAGCCTACTACTGCTACATGGTCAACCCGCGTGTACCGGCCTGGTTCTTTGCCAAGTTCCACGCGATCCACACCCTGCTGGACAACAAGTACTACATGGACAAGTTCAATGAAGTCGTGTTCGCCGGCGGTGCCCGTTTGCTGGGTAATGGCCTGTGGAACTTCGGTGACAAGAAGCTCATCGATGGCCTGCTGGTCAACGGTAGCGCCAAGGTCGTCGCCTGGCTGTCCTCGCTGTCGCGAGGCTTGCAGACCGGCTACATCTATCACTATGCATTCGTGATGATCCTGGGCGTGCTGGGCTTCCTGATCTATTTCCTGCCATTCTGGCCCGCTAAGTAAGCTGACCTGATAAAAGAATACTGAGAACCATGATGCAGTCTACGATTTCTACACTACCTCCTTACCTGAGTCTGTCGATCTGGGTGCCGATCATTTGCGGCGTCCTGGTCCTGGCTCTCGGCCGTGACAGCAAAGCGGGTTTTACCCGCTGGCTGTCGCTGGCTGGCGCCGTGCTCAGCATGCTGTGCACCTTGCCGCTGATCCAGCATTTCGACAACGCCGCACACGGCATGCAATTCGTCGAAAAAGCACCGTGGATTGAAACTTTCAATATCTGGTACTCGCTGGGTATCGACGGCTTGTCGCTGTGGTTCATTCCACTGACGGCATTCATCACGGTCATCGTCGTCATTTCCGCTTGGCAAGTGATCGAGAAGCGCATCGCCCAGTACATGGGTGCCTTCCTGATCCTGTCGGGCCTGATGATCGGCGTGTTCTGCGCGCTGGACGGCTTGCTGTTCTACTTCTTCTTTGAAGCAACTCTGATACCGATGTTCATCATCATCGGTATCTGGGGCGGCTCGAACCGCGTGTATGCGTCGTTCAAGTTCTTCCTGTATACCTTCTTCGGTTCGCTGTTGACCCTGGTTGCCATCATCTACCTGCGCAATGTGTCGGGTACCTTCGACATCCTGGCCTGGCACGCGTTCAAGCTGACGATGAACGAGCAGATCTTCATCTTCCTGGCCTTCTTGATGGCGTTTGCCGTGAAAGTGCCGATGTTCCCCGTCCACACGTGGTTGCCGGACGTCCACGTGGAAGCGCCGACTGGCGGTTCCGCCGTGCTGGCCGCCATCATGCTGAAACTGGGCGCGTATGGTTTCCTGCGTTTTTCGCTGCCGATCACGCCGGATGCCAGCCACTACCTGTCGGGCTTCATGATCGCCTTGTCGCTGATCGCCGTCATCTACATCGGTCTGGTTGCTCTGGTGCAAACCGACATGAAAAAACTGGTCGCCTATTCGTCGATCGCGCATATGGGTTTTGTGACCCTGGGCTTCTTCATGTTCAACGACATCTCGGTGCAGGGCGGTATCGTGCAGATGGTCTCGCACGGCTTCATCTCCGGCGCGATGTTCCTGTGCATCGGCGTGCTGTATGACCGCATGCATACCCGCAACATCGCCGACTACGGCGGCGTCGTGAACCGCATGCCGAAATTTGCCGCCTTCTTCGTGTTGTTCTCGATGGCCAACTGCGGTCTGCCAGCCACTTCCGGCTTCGTCGGCGAGTTCATGGTGATCCTGGGCGCGGTGCAATACAACTTCTGGATCGGTCTGCTGGCTGCAACGGCACTGATCTGGGGCGCGGCGTACTCGCTGTGGATGGCCAAGCGCGTGGTGTTCGGCAAGATCAAGAACAAGCATGTGGCCGAACTGACCGACATCAACAAACGTGAATTCTTCATGCTTGCTGTGCTGGCCATCGCCGTGCTCGTGATGGGTCTGTACCCAGCCCCGTTCACCGACACGATGCAAACTTCGGTTGCCGACCTGCTGCAGCATGTCGCCATCAGCAAGTTGCCTTAAATAGAAGACCGATAACATGACTAATGCACCTAATCTGGTACCGCTGTACGCGGAAATCTTTCTGCTGATCGCCACGTCGGCGCTCTTGCTGATCGATATGTTCTTGCCTGCGGCGAAGCGTTCGATCACCTATGCGCTGTCCTTGCTGACTCTGGCAGGCTGCGCCTTGCTGACCGTGGGCGACTTCAACGCGGGCACCACCGTCTACACCTTCCACAACATGTTCGTGTCGGACCCGATGTCGCAGCTGCTGAAACTGTTCTCGTACGGCGCCGTGGCGCTGACCCTGATCTACTCGCGTGCCTATGCCACCGACCGCAACATGCTGTCGGGCAACCTGGGCGGCGAGTTCTACGTACTGGCCCTGTTTGCACTGCTGGGCCAGATGATCATGATCTCGGCCAACAACTTCCTGATCATCTACCTGGGTCTGGAACTGATGTCGCTGTCGCTATACGCGCTGATCGCCTTGCGTCGTGACAATGCCAAGGCCACGGAAGCGGCCATGAAATACTTCATCCTGGGCGCACTGGCTTCCGGTTTCATGTTGTACGGTATCTCGATGCTGTACGGCGCGTCCGGCACGCTGGACCTGGGCGAACTGCGCGTGGCGCTGGAAAACGGCAAGACCAACGGCACCATCATGGTCTTCGGCCTGGTATTCCTGGTAGCCGGCCTGGCCTTCAAACTGGGCGTCGTGCCATTCCACATGTGGGTGCCTGACGTGTATCAAGGTTCGCCGACGGCCGTGACCTTGCTGCTGGGCGGCGCGCCGAAACTGGCCGCGTTTGCCATCACCCTGCGTTTGCTGGGCGAGGGCTTGCTGCCGATGGCGCATGACTGGCAGCAAATGCTGCTGGTGCTGGCCGTGATGTCGCTGGCCATCGGTAACTTCACCGCCATCGCGCAAACCAATCTGAAGCGCATGTTGGCGTACTCGACCATCGCGCAAATGGGCTTCGTTCTGCTGGGCCTGCTGTCGGGCACCGTGGACGCACCGAACAACACACTGAACGCGGCTGGTGCAGCCACCGCCTACGGCGCCTCGATGTACTACGTCATCACCTACGTGTTCACCACCCTGGGTACCTTTGGCGTGATCATGTTGTTGGCGCGTAATGGTTTCGAAGCGGAAGAACTGGCCGACTTCAAGGGCCTTGGCAAACGCAGCCCGATCTTCGCGCTGGTGATGACCTTGTTCATGTTCTCGCTGGCCGGCGTGCCGCCGCTGATGGGCTTCATGGCCAAGTACTCGGTGCTCGCCTCCGTGCTGGCCACGGGCCAGCTGTGGCTGACCATCGCTGCCGTGCTGTTCTCGCTGATCGGCGCCTTCTACTACCTGCGCGTCGTGAAAATGATGTGGTTCGACGAGCCGACGGACAGCAACGCGCTGGTCGTGCATGGCGACATGCGCGTCGTGCTGGCCTTGAACGGCGTGTTCGTCCTGGCGTTGGGTGTGATGCCTAACAGCATCCTGGCTGCCTGCGCGACCGCCATCACCAAGACCCTGGCGTCCTGACCGATGGATGTCACCGCCTCGAGCTGGCTGGTTATCGCCCTGGGTATCCTGGGCGCCAACCTGCCATTCTTGAACGAGAAACTGTTTGCCGCCGTGCCCCTGAAAAAGGCGGCGCAGGCAGAGCAGGGCTGGCGCAAGCCGCTGGCGCTGCGCCTGCTGGAGATGGTGATTCTGTACTTCATCGTCGGCGCCGTGGCGTTCGCGCTGGAAGCGCGCATCGGCAACGGTTTCCCGCAGACGTGGGAGTTTTACGCCATCACCGGCTGTCTGTTCCTGGTGCTGGCTTTCCCTGGCTTCGTGAGTCGCTACCTGCGCAAACGCCGCTAGCACGACCCTCCGAAAGCGGCGCCTCTGGCGCCGTTTTTTATTCAATAAAGGAATCCCATGGATACGAGTCTGATTGAAACCAAGGTGGACGGCGAGCTGGTCTATCAGGGCGGCTTTCTGCGCGTGCAGCGCGACCGTGTCACCCTGCCTGACGGCAAGATCACGATGCGCGAATTCGTCCTGCATCCGGGCGCCGTCGTCATCCTGCCGCTGCTCGACGATGGCACCGTGCTGATGGAGCGCCAGTACCGCTATCCGCTGGACCGCGTCTTCATCGAATTCCCGGCCGGCAAGATCGATGCGGGAGAATCGCACCTGGCCTGCGCCCAGCGCGAGTTGCTGGAAGAAACGGGCTACACGGCGAGCGACTGGCAATTCGTCTCGACCATCCACAATGCCATCGCCTACTCGGACGAGCACCTGGAACTGTTTTTGGCGCGTGGCCTGGTAGCGGGCGAACGTCAGCTCGACGACGGCGAATTCCTGGAAACCTTCACGGCCACGGTGCCGCAATTGCTGGACTGGGTCAAGGATGGCACGATTACCGACGTGAAAACCGTCATCGGCATCTTCTGGCTCGACAAGATCACCAGCGGCGCCTGGCAGCCGGCTTGATCTTGCGCATGCGCCTGCCCATTTTCCTGCTGCTTGCCTGTGTCACCCTGGGTGCGCAGGCGCGCACGCCGTTCCAGGTGCGCTGCGAAGACACGATCAGCAAGACGGTGTCCGTGCTGACGGCGCAGCAGAACGGCTACAGCATCGACACGCATCTGCCGTACAAGGCCCTGACAGTCATGAAGGGCACGGCGCGCGCGAATACCTGGGTGCTGGGGCTGACGAAGACCGATTCGCGCGTGGCCATCGCTCTGGCCGGCCCCATGCTGCAAGACCCGGCCAGCGGCTACGAATGCGTGGCGCCGCAGATTACAGTGACCCTCACGTATGCACCCGTGGTGATCTATATCGGCCGCGAGTTTGCCCCCGGCACTTGCGCGTATGATGAGATACTCGCGCACGAGCTGCGGCACATGAAAACCTATATGGAACACTTGCCGCGCGTGGAAAAGACGGTGCGCGCCGCGCTGGCCAAACGCTTCGAGGCGCGGCCCCTGTATGCGCCCAGCGGCACGGCCAAGGCGGCGCTGGCGCGCGAGATCGACACGGGTTGGTTGCCGTACATCAAGGCCGAAATGCGCAAGGTGGAAACCTTGCAGGCGGCCATCGATTCTCCACAAGAATATGCGCGTCTGGGCAAGGCGTGCAAAGGCGAGATCCAGAACATCCTGACGGGCAAGGCAGCGCCCGCCAATTAGACAAGGAATGGCATGACAGCAGCACCGAACACCGTCCGTTACTTTGCGTTGATCCCCGCCGCCGGCGTGGGCGCGCGCATGGAGGCGGGCAGTCCCAAGCAGTATTTACCCATCGCCGGCAAACCCATGCTGCGCCATGCGCTCGACGCCTTTCTCGCCAGCCCCCGGATCGCGCATACGTACATCGTCGTTAGTGCGGACGATGGCCAGATCGATGGCCTTGTGCCAGATCAAGGCGCGCAGCACGGTGTCACTGTGCTGCGCTGCGGTGGCGCCACGCGCATGGAGACGATATTGAATGCCCTGCAGGCGCTGCACGGCAGCCTGACCGCACACGACCAGGTGCTGGTGCACGATGCGGCGCGTCCCGGCCTGACGCCGGCGCTGATCGAAAAACTCATCGGCGAGGTAGGCGACCATCCGGCCGGCGGGCTACTGGCCTTGCCCGTGGTCGATACCGTCAAGCGGGCGGGGCCGGGTGCCGGTGCGAACAATGTGTCGGCACAGACGGTGCCGCGCGACGGCCTGTGGCTGGCGCAGACGCCGCAAATGTTCAGTTATGCCTTGCTGCACAAGGCCTTATCCGAAGCGCCCGACCCGCAAGCCATCACGGATGACGCCAGCGCCGTCGAAGCGCTGGGCCTGGCGCCCAGGCTTGTCGAAGGCCACCCGCGCAACCTGAAGGTGACCTTGCCGCGCGACATACATACGGCCGAGCTGTATTTGTCCCACTCTTGGCCAATCCTTGAATCCTGAACAGAAAGACCGCATGACGACCACCACTACTCCCGTATTACCGTTCCGCATCGGCCAGGGCTATGACTGCCACGCGCTGGTGGAAAACCGCGACCTGATCATCGGCGGCGTGAAAATCCCCCATCACCTGGGCTTGCTCGGCCACTCCGACGCCGACGTGCTGCTGCACGCGATTACCGACGCCATCTTCGGCGCTGCCGCGCTGGGCGACATCGGCCGCCATTTCCCCGATACGGACGCACAATTCAAGGGCGCCGATTCGCGCACCCTGCTGCGCGAAGCCGTGCGCCGCGTGCAAGCGACCGGTTATATCATCGGCAATATCGACGCCACCATCATCGCCCAGCGCCCGAAGATGGCGCCGCATATTGCCGCCATGTGCGCCAACGTGGCCGACGACCTGGGCGTCGCCGTGGGTCAGGTCAACATCAAGGCCAAGACGAATGAAAAACTGGGCTATCTGGGGCGGGAAGAGGGGATCGCGGCCGAAGCCGTGGCCTTGCTGCTGCGCGCCTGATACGCCACCGACTATCGACCACAGACAGGAGAGAGCATGTTCCAGCTACGCCGCACCAGCATCTTGCTTGCATGGACATTGGCCGCCGCGCCATCGGCCTGGGCCGAACTGCAAGCCACGGGCGAGCCGCCCGGCGCCAAGCAGGGCTGGAAGGCCGAGACCGTCGCGCAGGGCGTGCGCCAGCCGTGGGGCATCGCCTGGTTGGGCGAGGGCCGCGCGCTCGTGACCAGCAAGCAGGGCACCTTGCATCTGCTGAACGGCAAGCAATTCGAGGATGTGGCGCTGGAAGGCATGCCCAAGGTGTTTACGGGCGGGCAGGGCGGCCTGCTCGATATCGTGCTGCATCCGCAGGATGCCAACAAGCCGAACCCGCGCGTGTACATGACGGTATCGACGGGCACGAATGACGCGAACCGCACGACTCTGGTGCGCGGCGTGTTCGACGGCAAGAAGGTGACAGGCATCCAGACCCTGTTCAAGGTGGCCACGGACAAGAGCGGCGGCCAGCACTTCGGTTCGCGCCTACTGTGGCTGCCGGATGGCACTTTGCTGATGAGCGTGGCCGATGGCGGCAATCCGCCGCTGCGCATAGGCGACCGCCTGGCGCGCGAGCAGGCGCAGAACCTGGCTACGCACCAGGGTTCCATCCTGCGCCTGACGGATGAGGGAAAACCCGCGCCCGGCAATCCGCTGGCGGCCAAGGGCGCCTTGCCGGAAATCTGGTCGTACGGCCACCGCAATGTGCAGGGCCTGGCGCTCGACCCCGTTTCCGGCCGCGTATGGGCCACGGAGCACGGTCCGTATGGCGGCGACGAGCTGAACCTGGTGGTGGCGGGCGGCAACTACGGCTGGCCCCTGCAAAGCTATGGCGCCGACTACAAGACGCATGAGCCCGTCGGCAAGCATGAAGTGCCGGGCATGCGCAATCCCGGCGTGGCCTGGGTGCCATCGCCGGCCCCGTCGGGGCTGGCCGTCTACACGGGCGACAAGATTGCCGCCTGGCGCGGCAGCATTTTCAGCGGCGGCCTGGCGGCCAAGGATATCCGCCGCATCGCCGTCGATGCGAATGGCAAGGTGACGGGGCAGGACCGCCTGGCGATCGGCGCGCGCGTGCGCGACGTGCGCCAGGGGCCGGAAGGCTACCTGTATGCGCTGACGGATGAAGACAATGGCCGTCTGCTGCGCATCGTGCCGCAGTAACACGGCAGGCGCCCACTTCGCTTAAGATGGCGCCTTTACTTCATTCAAGGTGGCGGCATGGCCCGTGATACTTATGCATATCGGCATGTTGCCGTCGAATCGCGCGCGATCAATGGCCGCGTGGAAATTCGCCCCGTGCCGGGCCAGGCCTTTTCGCCCGAGCTGGCCGTGCAGTGTTCGCGCCGCCTGGTCGAGCTGCAGCGCTATCCGCTGGGCAGCCGTTTTTTACTCTTTGCCAAGCTGACGGATCGCCTGGGCGGCACGCCCTTCCTGTATGCGTTTCACGGCGATGCGGACGTGGTGATGACGCCGGCCGAAGTGACGAAATTCCTCGGGGAATTTCGCCGCGGGCGCATCTGAACCGACTTCCTTGCTAGGCCTCGCAGGCCGCGCCGGCGCCCGCCTTGGCGCTGGCTTGCGGCTTGCCGAAGAGCGCGATCGTCAGCGCGCAGCCGAGGGCGAACAGGCCGCCCACCAGCATCGCGCTCGATACGCCCAGCCGGTCAACGGCCATGCCACCGAGCAAGGCGCCCGACGCCAGCGACACTTGCACGATGGCAACAAACAGCGCGCTGCTGCCTTCCATCAAGTGTGGCGCGGCCTTGAACATCCACGTCTGCACGGCGATCGGCATGGCGCCGAAACCGAAACCCCAGACGGCCACCAGCAGCATGGCGGTGAGCGCATGGCTGCCGAACGCGGCCAGGGCCAGGGTGGACAGGCCCAGCACGGCGCCCGTCACCATCAGCGCAGCCCGTTCGTAGCGGCCGGCTGCCCAGCCGCCCACCAGGTTGCCGATGAAGCCGGAAGCGCCGTACACCAGCAGCATGGCGCTGACCGTGCCGGCCGCCAGGTGCGAGATTTGCGTGAGGAACGGCGCGATATACGTGTAGGCGGCGAACTGGCCCGTGAAGAGCATGGCCGTGGCGATCAGGCCCAGCCTGGCCTTGCGAATGCCGAAAATCATCGGCAACTGACGCAAGCGGATGGCTTGCGTCGGTGGCAGCTTGGGCAGCAGCAACAGCTGGCCGAGGAAGACCAGCACGGCAATGGCGCTGGCCGCGCCGAAAGCCACGCGCCAGCCGACCAAGTCGCCCACCAGCGCGCCAGCCGGCACGCCCGCCACCGTGCCCAGCGAGACGCCGGCGAAGATGATGGACATGGCGCGCGACGCATGCTGCGGCGCCACCAGGCGCGGGCCGATGGCACTGCCGATGGCCCAGAAGCCGCCCACGCCCACGCCCAGCATGGCGCGGCCAAGCAGTATCCACGCATACGAGGGGGCCAGCGCCACCAGCAGGTTCGAAACGACCAGCAGGGCCGTGAGCGCCAGCAGCACGATGCGGCGGTCCAGGCGGCCTGAGCCGACGGTCACGAAGATGGCGGCAAACGCGGCCACGATGCCGGGCGTGGTGATCATCAGTCCCGCCTGGCCCTTGCTGATGGCCAGTTCGGCAGCCATGGCCGGCAGTAAGCCGACGGGCAGGAATTCGGACGTGACGAGGGCGAAGGCGCCAATGCCGACGGATAAGACGGCCAGCCAAGGCGCCACGGTGGTATTGTCGCTGGTGGCCGCCGGGACGGAGGGGGAAGCAGGTGGTGTTTGCATGGGATATCCTGAAAAGCCGGGAGGTTTTTAACCGGTCGGTATATAATCAGGGCAGGCAGGTATTGTTGTCAATAATTTTTTACCGAACGGTATGAAACAAGATAAAAAAGAGGAAGTAGCCAAGGCGAAAACGGGGCGGCCACGCACCTTCGACGCGGACGAGGCGCTCGATTGCGCCATGAAAGTGTTCTGGGAAAAAGGCTATGAAGGCAGTTCCCTGCCGGAATTGACGAAAGCCATGGGCATGAACCGGCCCAGCCTGTATGCCGTCTTCGGCAACAAGGAGCAGCTGTTCCACAAGGCGCTCGAGCGCTACAGCGACACGCGCATGCAGTTTTTCGATGCGGCGCTGGAACAGCCGACGGCGCGCCAGGTGGTGGAAGCCTTGCTGACGCAGTATGTCGACGCGCAAACCATGCCCGACGGTCCGCACGGCTGCATGGGCGTGAATGCGGCGCTCGCCTGCAGCGACGATGCCTTGCCGATCCGCGATGAATTGTTTGCGCGCCGGCTGCGCGGTGAAATCAAGTTGCGCGACCGCTTGCGGCGCGCCAGGGAGGAGGGGGATTTGCCGCCCGATTCCTGTCCCGAGCAGCAGGCGCGCTTTGTCGTGACCCTGTCGCAGGGCATGGCCATCCAGGCGGCGGCGGGGGTGTCGCGCGAGCAATTGCAGCAGATGGTGGGATTACTGCTGCGCAACTGGCCGCTGTAACTACCCGGTGGGGGCGATGGTCTTGGCCAGGTCGCTGGGCGCCTTGCGCCGCCAGGCGGCCGTCAGGGCGGCGGCCAGCATGTCCAGTTCGGCATCCGCCAGGCGCACCGTGATGCCGGCCAGCCGTTCGCCCCACCACAGTTTTTCGCAGCCGGACGGCGTGATGACGGTGGCGATATGCGCCGCTTCCGCATCGAGCAGCACGTTGATGTGCTCGTCGTCGGGCAGGGTGGCAAAGATCTTCCCGCCCACGCGGAAGGCTGGACGCTCGTGGTGTTCTTCCTCGGTGGCGTCGGGAAACGACAGTGCCAGATAGCGTAGTTCTTCCAGGTCGACCATTTCCTCTTTCCCCCTCATCGGACAGATAGCTGCATGACTGCATTTTGCCATGCTGTTTCGCCGCGTGGTGCAGCGGCATGCGAAAAGAAATGCGCAAGATGCGACAGTGGCAGACTGGTCTGTGGTGCTGCCGCGACACGCCAAGCGCCACCGATACGGGCGTATGGCCAGTGCGCCAGAGTGAGAGGCGGCACTTTTTCCCGCGCCGGGAAGGTACTTGTTAGAAAAATACCTTTCATGGTTAAAAGAAAAATACTTTTCTTCTAGGGAATTTAAGATAGAATACATTCATCGTCTTACCTGACCCGTCAACTGTCTGGTTTTGTCCCGGGAACCCGAACCCTTTCCAGGACGCTTGCAGTGCCGCAATGGCATGCTGCAAGTCCGCACTTTCACGCGGAAGTCTACGCCACCGACCGCTCATTTCTGCAATTCCAAGCGCACTACGCCGACACGCCTCAATGCAGCGTGTATTCAGCTCCAGCGCTCCTAGCTGCGCCCACTGAATACTTACTTACTGGATACCATCATGAAAAACTTGCCTAAAATCGCCCTGTCCCTGATCGCTGTCGGTGTGTTTTCCCACGCGAACGCCAGCACCATCACCCTGTCCACCGGCTACTCGAACGCTGGCGCACAAGCTTCCGCCGCCGCTTACCAGTCCGTAGTGAATGCCGCCGTGGCCACGCCGGGCGCCGGTTATGGCTCGACGTCGGTCGCCAGCTATAACAACGTCAATAATAGTGGCCTGTTCGGCAGCGGCTCGAATATCGCCTTCAAGTCGGTGATCAACTTTGGCGTCAGCGCGGCCGATGCGGGCGCCTGGAGCTTCCGCAGCGGCGTCGACTTCGGCAAGGGCGGCGCCCTGTTCCTCGACGGCGTGGCGCTGGACTTCAAGAGCAACGACATGTGGTGGGCAGGCAACTACAACAATGGCAGCCAGTTCCTCAGCGGTTCGAGCGCCTTGTCGGCCGGTAACCATACCCTGAGCATCTACGGCTTGGAAGGCTGCTGCGATGGCGGCCAGCAAGCGCAGTTCAAGGCGGGCAATAACAATTTCGTCAGCTTCGGCGCGAATGACGGCTTGATCTCGGCCGTTCCTGAGCCGACCACCTACGCCATGTTGCTGATCGGCCTGGGCTTGCTGGGCTTTACGGCGCGCCGCAAGCAGGAAGCCAAGTTCTAAGTTGCCATGACGTACGTGCGCGCGCCTGCAAGCAAGCGATAAAAAAGCCCGCCGGTCTGCAAGGACACGGCGGGCTTTTTGCATATTGGCGTCTTAATCGCCGCTGTCTTCGTCTTCGTCGGCCCCCTTGGCCGCCTTGCCGCGCTCGGCGTCGATGGCGCGCTGCAGGCCGGCTGCATCGCGGAAGAAAGCCTCCGTCGTGTTATTCGGGCTCAGGCGCATGGCCGGCGGGTAGATGACGGACATGTAGGCCTCGTCGGCCAGGCGGCCGCTGGTCTGCAGGTTGCTCAGCAGGATCAGGGTCGAGCCGAGGATGGCCAGCACGACGGCAACGAGGCCGAAGCGGCGCGGATGCTGGGGTTTGATCGTGCGCAAATGGTAGTAGATCATGGCGCAGACAATGACGATGAACATATGCCGCCCGTAGCGCGTCAGCACTTCCAGCGACAGCGCATACGCCGCCACATTGCTGCCCAGTTCCCACACTTCCATGGCCAGCAAGCCGCAGCCGATGATGAACAGGTGGCGGCCGAAGCGCGCCACATGGCCGAACAGGCGGTTTGCCACGGCCCAGATCGATGCCCACACGAGGCCGCCGGCCAGCGCGTAGGCGATGATCATCAGGTAGGAAATCGGGTCGAAGGCTTCCGCGTCGCCCAGCCAGTTGCTGAAGGCGGCCGAGGCGCCGATCATGGCCAGGCCGGCGACGGCGGGGCGCAAGCCTTCCCAGTCGTGCCTGGTGGTGTCGCTCAGTTCGGGTGCAACAGGGTGGTCGCTGGCGCGCACGCGCAGGCGCGTGTGGCCCAGGCGCACGATGCTGTTGCCGTTCAAGGCCACTTGCACCTGCCGTTGTCCCCGGTGGATCACGCCATTCTGGCTGCCCAGGTCGCGCAGCAGCAGGCCGCCTGCGCCATCGTCCTCGACGATGGCGTGCTGGGCCGCCGTATGCGCGTCATCGAGGATGAAGTCGTTGGCGTAGCCGCGGCCGATGCGGATCGGCAGGGATTCAATCCGCTGGCGTTGCTGCACCTCGCCATTCTCGGCGAGGATTTCAAGGTAATAGGGCGGCTTCATGGCTTGCGCGTCCCGGTGGTGGATGGGGCGCGCGACAGCGCTTCGAGGAAGGTGCGCGTAACGCGCATGCCGTTGGCGTAGGACACGCCGCGCGCGTCGACACGGCTTTGCAGGCTCATGAGTGGCTCGTCGGTGCTGGCGGCCAGCAGGGCGAAGTCGTACAGGCCGGTAAACTTGCGGTAGGCGCGCACGCACAGGACGGCGCGCAAGGGCAAGGTCTTGTTCTTGACGAACTGTTCGGTGCAATGGGGCCCCGTCAGGTGCACGCTTTTGTAGCTGCCGACACTTTCATTCTTGAACGAGGCGCTGGCCAGTTCGGAAAAGCGCAGCGCGCCCAGTTCGCTGCTGCGCAGGAATTCGTGGCGCATCGACACTTGCCCCGTCTGCAGGGCGCCGGAAATGAAAATAGCCGATTCCATGGCGCAGCTGGTGTTGTCGAGCATGTAAGGCTTGTCGGACTTGACGTTGGAGCGGCCCCAGCAGCGCATCTGGTCGGACTCGCGCACGGGCACGCGGTACGGGCCCATGGCTTTCAGGCTCAAGGGCGTGTCGAGCAGGCGCGCCAGCATGACCTCCTGGTGCGCCAGCAGCTGCGTCGTCACCAGCGGCTTGAAGTCTTTCGGCGGCTTGCCTTGCAGGGCGACTTTGGCCAACAATTGCTGGGCATAGCGGGCCGGTACGAGGAAGCTGACGAGTTCGCCATCGAGGCGTTTCGAGACATTCACGCCGGCCACGTCGCCGCTGGCCGTGACGCTGGGGCCGCCGCTCATGCCGGAATTGATCGGTCCCGTAAACATCAGCTGGTCGTAGAAGCTGCGCGTGACGACGCCGTTGTACGAGCCTTCCGAAATGGCGAAGCCCAGGTCCAGCGGATTGCCCATCGAATACAGGTACTGGCCCTGGGTCAGGGGCGCCAGCGGCTCGGGCATCTTGAAAAAGCCCGTGCCGTGGCGGTTCACGCGCAGCACGGCCAGGTCGTGCAGCACGTCGACGGCCAGCAATTCCACATTGCCGCGCTGCCCGCTGGTATCGACCCATTCGCCTACGTAGGTATCGGGGTCGAGCGCGAATTGTGACACGACGTGATAGTTGCTCACCACCAGGTCGCCCGTGCCGATCAGAAAGCCCGAGCCGACCGACGACTGCGTGCGGCCGTTTTTCAACAGCACGCGCACTTGCAGGATGTCGGCGCGCGCGGCCGTGTACAGCTTTTGCGCGGCCGACGAGGGCGGTGGCAAGGCTGCATGTTCGGTGGCGGCGGGCGCGGCGGTGGCCGGTGGCGGCTTGATGGGAGGAGTCGAAGCGGTGGGGGCCGCGTGTGCACCTGCGGCAGCGCACAGGCTGGCCAGCAAGAAGGCGAAGTTAGATAATTTCATGCATCCTTTGTGCGTGAGCAGGAGCGAGGCCGGCCCGGCGCAGCATCGTGCACGCGTTGCGCCAGCCCGGGGGATTACAGGGCGCCGTCTTCCAGCGCCGGCGCCGTTTCCGGCGTCATCATGTGGCCCAGCTTGCTTTGCTTGGTATTCAGGTAGTGCTGGTTGAAGGCGTTGCGGTTGACCAGCAGCGGCACCCGTTCGGCCACCGTGATGCCCAGCGCTTCCATGGCGGCGATCTTGCGCGGGTTGTTCGTCATCAAACGCAGGCTGTTAATGCCGAATTGCGCAAACATGGGCTTGCACAAGGTGTAGTTGCGCGCGTCGGCCTTGAAACCCAGCTGTTCATTCGCCTGCACCGTGTCGGCACCTGCCTCTTGCAGGCGGTAGGCGCGGATCTTGTTGATCAGGCCGATGCCGCGCCCTTCCTGGCGCAGATACAGCAAAATGCCGCGGCCTTCCTCGGCGATGCGCTTCAAGGCGCCTTCGAGCTGGGCACCGCAGTCGCAGCGCTGGGAAAACAGTACGTCGCCCGTCAGACACTCGGAATGCACGCGCGCCAGCACCGGTTCGCCGTTGCCGACATCGCCCAGCACCATGGCCAGATGTTCCTTGCCTGTGGCGTGCTCGACAAAGGCGTGCAAGGTGAACTGGGCCCACGGCGTCGGCAGTGCGCAGGAAGTCGTGTAATCCAATTCGCCTGTCGCCAGGAGGTCTGCGCCGCTTTGCATGGTTGTGCTCATATAAGTAATTATCAAAAATAAAAGGCGCGCGACACCACTCCGGTGCCGGCGCGCCTTGCCATCATACCAAAAAGCAGGGAAACGTTTTCCCTGGCTGCCATTCGGTCGTTGCAATGTCTGGTGATAAGCCTTACTTAGGGACACTTCCTCCTTTTACAAGGTGAATTGCTGGCTTTGCCTGTTGCAGGCCGCCGCCAGTACGCGCAAGGCGCAATAGCGGCGGCGTCGGCAGGCACGGGACATCAGCTGCCGATGCGTCCGCCGTCGTTCTTGGTGATCACGATGGTGGCCGAGCGGGGACGCTTGCCGGCGCCATAACCGGCGTTGGCCGGCCACTGGCTCGTGTATTTGGACGGGTCGCCGATATTCGCCAGCGCAGTGCTTTCGCCCGGATGCTGGATGTTGATGAACATGGTCTTGCCATCGGGCGTTTCGCTGATGCCCGTGATTTCCGAGCCGACCGGCCCCACCAGGAAGCGTTTGAGCGTGTCGGCCGTGGGTTTCTTGCCGATGAAGGTGTCGACCGCCAGGTTGCCGCCGGCCGCCGTGGCGTAGTTCAGGGTGGACTTGGCGCCGTCGCCCACCTTGCCGGGGATGGCCGCCAGCATCATGCAGTTGGTCACATCCGTGTACGCGCCATCGTCGGTCTGGATCCAGCAGATGCCGGTGTAGGGGCTGAAGGCCAGGCCGTCCGGGCTCGAGAAATCCTGGTCGGCCGTCAGGTTCGACAGGTTGATCTTGCTGGCGTCGGCGCCGCTCTCGGCGCCAAACAGGTAGACATCCCAGGTAAAGCTGGTGGCTGCGGCCGCGCCCGTGCCCTCCTTGAAGCGGATGATGTGGCCGTTCGGATTGCCGTTCTGCGCGCTGCTGCCTTTCATGTCCGTATAGGCGCGCGGATTGGCGCTGTCCGGCGCCAGCTGCGAAGAGCCGCTCGGATTGACGGTGCGGTTCGAGTTATTGGTCAGCGTGTAGTAGATCTCGCCATTGGCCGGGTTGACCGAGCACCATTCCGGACGGTCCATCTTCGTCGCGCCCACGGCGTCGGCCGCCAGGCGGGCATTCACCAGCACATCGGCCAGATCGGCGAACTTGTAGGCGCCATATGCCTGGATCAGCGCGTTCGACATGGCCAGCTCGATCCACTGGCCCGTGCCATCGGCGGCCAGCTTGGCCACGTACAGCTTGCCCGAATCGAGGTATTTGTCGCCGGTGACCATGCGGTCGGCCGGGTTGGCGTCCGCGGCGGCCCAGACGGCGGTCGTGACGAACTTGTAGATGTATTCGTTGCGCGAATCGTCGCCCATGTAGACGGCCAGCTGCTGACCCACGGTCGGTACGCTGAAGGCGGCGCTTTCGTGCGCGTAGCGGCCCAGTGCCGTGCGCTTGCGGATGGCGCGGGTCTTGTTGTACGGGTCCATCTCGACGATGTAGCCCATGCCATTCAATTCATTGCGGTAGTCGTCGCTGCCGTTGGCTGATGCGCCAATCTTGCTCAGGTTCCAGCGCGCGTACTTGTCGTCGCTGCCGCCCGTTTCCCAGCCGTGGCGCGAGGCGCCGCCCTGGCTGCGGCCATAGCGGTTCAGCGAAGCCACGGATTTGTCGCCGCGCGCCGCATTGTCGGTGGCCGAGCGGGTGAAGTAACCGGCCCAGTTTTCTTCGCCGGAGAGGTAGCTGCCCCATGGCGACTTGCCCGTGCCGCAATTGTTGATGGTGCCGCGCGTCTTGGTGCCGGTCGGCGAATACTTGGTCACCACGAGGGCGTTGCCGCGTACCGGGCCGGCAATCTCGATGTCCGTCAGCGGCGTGACGCGGCGGTTGAAAGCGGAATCGTTGACGGTGGCCCAGGCGCTGCCCGTCTTTTTGACTTCCACCACGCTCAGGCCGTGGACGGCCACTTCCTTGTCGACTTCGGCCGCGGGGCGCGGCAGCGAGGTGGTGCCGCCATTCACGTGCAGGAAGTGCGAGGACAGTTTTTCGTCGGTGGTCGCTTCGTGGTTCATCGCCAGCAAGCCCCGTTCGGCGCCGGACGCCAGCGGCGCGCCGGCGGCGGAGAGACCGTAGTATTCCATGCCGTCGTGGTGGTCGCCGGCGCGGTTATCGAAATCGGTATCGCTGCCGTCATTCTTGTAGGCTGGCGTGGCCGCGCGCAGCGAGTCGCCCAGCGCATACAGGGCGGTGGCCGTGTAGCCGGCCGGCACCGAGACGACGTCGGCCAGGCTTTTCGGCACGGCGGTGAAGGCCAGCAGTTTTTCGGGTGTCGGCGTCGGCGTCGGCGTGACGGCGGCCGCATCGCTGCCGCCGCCGCAAGCGGACAGGCCCATCGAACCCATGACGGCGGTAGCGGCCGTGACGGCGCTGCCACGCAGCCAGTTGCGGCGGCTCAGGCGGGCGTTCAGGATGCTATTGAAATGGTTGTCGTGGGACGCGTTGCTGTCAATGTCGTTCAGATCGGTGGCGCTGATGGCCAGATCGTTGGGCTTGTTCATGGGCTGCGATGTCCTGTGGTTGCGTGATTAAATGGCAACCGCATGATAGTCATTGTATGTGACCGCGCGATGTCAGTTTGATGACAATACGGTGACAGGCTGCCGAGCGGGCGGACCGCGTACGCGACGGCCCCGTTCGTTCAGGCAGCCCTCGGCCCTATTTGACCTTGCGAAAACCGCGCTCCACCAGCAACAGCATGCCGCCGAAGATGGACAGGTTCTTCAGGAAGTTCGTCAGCTGATCCTGGAAGTGGGCCGCCCAGCGCGCCTGCCAGCCAGTAAGCAGCAGCAGGCCGCCGCCCACTTCCAGGACGATGACGCCCACCAGCAAGATATTGGCGATCGGCAAACCCTGGCTGGCCATGTAGCCTGCCACGCCCGCAAAGCCGCCGATTTTCAGCAAGCCCGAGACAAAGAACAGCACGCCAAGGGCGGCACGACCGAGGGGAAATAGCAGATTGATTTTGTTTTCCATGATTTTCTTTTTCTGTATATTGATGGATCAATTATTTGGGTAAATCGAAGAGCAGGAATTCCGCATCTTCCGGTTGAGTGATTGTCACGGCCGCTTCCTGCGTCAATTTCAATGCATCGCCCGCTTTGAGCGGCGTGCCGTTGACCACCAGGCTGCCGCGGATCAGGTGGACGTAGGCGAGGCGGCCTTCGTCCAGCGCATGTTCCAGTTGCTCGCCTTCCTGCAGGATGCTGGCGTAGATGGCCGCATCCTGGTGGATCAGCACGGAACCCTGGCGGCCGTCGGAGGAGGCGATCAAACGCAGCTTGCCCCGTTTGCTTTCCGGCGTGAAATGTTTCTCTTCATAGCTAGGCGGGATGCCCGTCACGTTCGGCTGTATCCAGATCTGCAGGAAGTGCAAGCCATCCGTGGCAGAATGGTTGAACTCGCTGTGGCGCACGCCGCTGCCGGCGCTCATGCGCTGCACATCGCCGTAGTGCAGGACGGAACCGGTGCCCATGCTGTCCTTGTGCTCGAGCGCGCCGTCGAGCACATACGAAATGATTTCCATGTCGCGGTGGCCATGCGTGCCGAAACCCTGGCCTGGCGTGACGCGGTCTTCATTGATCACCAGCAAGGGGCCAAAGCCCATGTGCAGCGGATCGTGGTAGCTGCCGAAGGAAAAGCTGTGCTGGGAATTGAGCCAGCCGTGGTTGGCGGCGCCGCGTTCTTCGCTATGACGAATCTGTAACATGGTGGACTCCGGTTCTATAAATGAATGTGCGATAATTTCGAAGGGCCGTTGCCTGGCAGTTGTCGTGACGCCGATGCTGCCCTTCGCTGTACGATGGAGAAAGTATAGGCCCCCCAGTCCGGAAAGAAAAACGGAAAATCTTGCGAGCTATGATCGAAAAAATCGAATGTTAAGACTGAGCCTGGAAGCCTTGCAAATCGTCGACGCCATCGACCGCCGCGGATCGTTCTCGTCGGCTGGCAAGGAACTGCATAAAGTGCCGTCCACCATTTCCTATACGGTGGCCAAGCTGGAAGACGACCTGGGCGTGCAAGTGTTCCAGCGCAATGGTCCGAAAGTCATGCTGACGGCGGCTGGCCAGGAATTGCTGAAAGAGGGCCGCTATCTGCTGAAGGCGGCGCAGGACCTCGAGCACCGCGTGCGCAGGGTGGCGTCCGGCTGGGAAACGGAATTGTCCATTGGTATCGATTCCATGTTTTCCGCCGTGGCCCTGGCCGACGACGTGCGCGCTTTTTACCAAGTGGCGCAGCAGACGCGCTTGCGCCTGTCGCAAGACGCCCTGTCGGGTACCTGGGAAGCGCTGCTGGACCGGCGCGTCGACTTGCTGGTGGGCGCGCCCGGCGACGGGCCGGCGGGTGGCGGCTATATCGCGCAAGCGATCGGCATGCTCGACTTCGTGTTTGCCGTGGCGCCTACGCACCCGTTGGCGCAGGTGGCGGAACCCTTGTCGCGCGGCCATTTGCAGCAGCACCGGGCCGTGGTAGTGGCCGATTCGGCGCGCCAGATGGCGCCGCGCACGGTGGGTTTGCTGCTGGGGCAAGATGCCTTGAGCGTGCCGAACATGCAGGTCAAGTTCGATTATCAGGTGCTGGGGCTGGGCTTTGGCTTCCTGCCGGGACCGTGTGCGCGCGCCGCCATTGCGCGCGGCCTGCTGGTGGAAAAGGCCGTGGAAGAGCCGAAACCGTCGGAAACGTTTTACATGGCCTGGAGAGTGGGCGAGGATGGCGCCGCGCTGCGCTGGTGGATGGCGCGCATGCGCGAACCGGATGTGTTTGCCCGCCTGGCGCAGCATCTGCCGGGCCGGGCCGTGCCTGACGCAGCACCAAGCCATTCTGCGTAGGTTTTAAAATGTTGACATACGCCAACATTTTTAAGTTACCATATTCACAGTATTTCGACCGTCTTTCTGCCTCGACCTCCACGCCCCAGAGTGGGATTTTGATGATTACACACACCGCAGCGCCCCTGATAGTTTCCCTCGACCTGGCCCACGAGTGGGGTTGCCATGCTTGAGGCGAAGGTTGCGCTGTGCCTGCGCCTGGCCCAGGATGCCCATGAACAGGCGGGGCCGCAGCAGGCCGCCACCCTGGCGCGGCTGCAGGAAGAGCTGGAGCGGCTGCGCGGCGCCAGCGGGCCCGTGGTGCGCGTGGCGCCGGCCGACGCCTTGCTGGAAATCGATCCCGATGGCTTCCTGATCGGCTGGAACCATGGCGCCGAACAGATGTTCGGCTATTCAGAACTGGAAGCGCTGGGTCAGCACATCCTGTTCCTGTATCCGGAAGACGACGCGGAAGCGAGCGTGCTGGAATTGCATTTCAAACAGGGCGACGTGGCCACCGATGTGCGCCGGCGCAAGAAGTCGGGCATGGTGACGTGGCTGCGCATGCACCGCCACGTGATCCACGACCAGGCGGGCAAGGCTTGCGGCATGGCCGTGCGCCTGTCGGCCATGAGCGAGCCGCTATCCGACGTGGACAAGGTAAGATTGCACGCGCGCATCATCGAAGACAGCGAGCAAGCCGTGCTGATCACGGATGCGGAAGAGCGTATCGTCTCCATCAACAGCTCGTTTTCCCGCATCACCGGCTACTCGCCGGCTGAAGCCATCGGCCGCACGCCGGACTTGCTGCGCTCGGGCGTGCATGACCCCGATTTTCGCGCCAAGGTGCGCGCCGCCATGCGCGGGCACGGCTCCTGGCGCGGCGAAATCATCGGCAAGCGCAAGAATGGCGAACTGTTCCCGCAAGACGTCACCATCAGCGTCGTGCGTGACGAATTTGGCGAAATCAGCCATGTGTTTTCCCTGTTTTCCGATATCTCAGTGCACAAGGACGCCGAGGCGCGCATGCAGCGCATGGCCAACTATGACAGCCTGACGGGCTTGCCCAACCGCTGCCTGCTGAACCAGCTGGTGAACCAGGGCCTGGCCGAAGCGAAACGGCAAGGCACGCATGGGGCACTGATGGTCATCGACATCAGCCGCATCGGTTCCATCAGCGACACGCTTGGGCATGAAGTGGGCGACCAGCTGGTGATCGCCATCGGCCAGCTGTTCCGTGGCGCCTTGCGCGATGCGGACATCCTGGCGCGGGTCGACAACAGCAAGTTCGTCGTGGCGCTGCTGCATATCGAAAAGCGCGAACACGCGGCGAATGTGGCGCAAAAACTGCTCAACCTGCTCGAAGCACCGATCAATATCGATACGCACGCGCTGCACGTGGGCGCCAGCATCGGCATCACCGTATATCCGGAAGACGGCCTGGAAGCGCCGGCCCTGTTCCGCTTTGCCGACGTGGCTGTGGCCAAGGCGGGGCAGACCATCGAATCGACCTTCCTGTTTTACCGCGAAGACATGAACCGGCGGGCCAAGGAACATTTGCGCCTGGAAAGCGAAATGCGATTGGCGCTGGGCGACAAGGAGCTGGAATTGCATTACCAGCCGAAAGTGAGCCTGGCCAGCGGCCGCATCGTGGGCGCGGAAGCCTTGCTGCGCTGGAAGCATCCGATGCGTGGCATGGTCTCGCCCGGCGTCTTCATTCCCGTTGCCGAGGAAACCAGCTTAATTCTGGAACTGGGCACCTGGGTGCTGGACGAGGCGTGCCGCCAGATACGCAGCTGGGAAGACCGTGGCCTGCACATGCCGGCCATCGCCGTCAACCTGTCGGCGCGCCAGTTCGATGAACAGTTGCCGGCGCGCATAGCGGCCGTGCTGGAACGCTACGGCGTGCGGCCCGACCAGATCATGCTGGAAATCACGGAGAGCCTGTTGATGCGGGGCGCCGACAAGGTCATCGACATCATGAACCAGCTGGTGGCCATGGGCCTGGCGCTGGCGCTGGACGATTTCGGCACCGGCTATTCCAGCCTGGCCTACCTGAAGAAATTCCCCATCAGCACCTTAAAAATCGACCGCTCGTTTGTCATCGGCTTGCCGTTCGAAGAAAACGATTGCGCCATTGCCCGCGCCATCGTCACCATGGCGCAGCAGTTGCGCCAGGAAATCGTCGCCGAGGGGGTGGAAACGGCCGAGCAGATGCGCTTCTTGCGCGACCTGGGCTGCGACCAGCTGCAAGGCTATCTGTTCAGCCCGGCAGTACCGGCGGCGGAATTCGAAGTGATGCTGGGCGAGGGCCGGCAGCTGCGCCTGGAAGCGGTGGCCTGAGCGGCGGCGCTCAGACGCGTAGCAATCCGCGAAAGCCCCGGCCCGCATAATACGACTCGGCACCATTGTGGTAGACGAAGACCTGTTCATAGCGACGGTCGCAAAACAGGGCGCCGCCCAGCACCCGGATACTGTCCGGCGTCGCAATCCAGCTTGAGGTTTTCCGATCGAATGGTGCCAGTGCCTGCAACTGGCGGTACTGGGCCTCTGTCAGCAATTCGATACCCATTGCTTGTGCCATGGCCATGGCGCTGCCGGCCGGCTTGTTGGCCTTGCGCGCGGACAAGGCCGCGGCATCGAAACACAGGCTGCGCCGGCCCATCGGACTTTCTGCTGAGCAATCGCAAAACGTGACGGCGCCCGTGTCGTTGGCGCGCGCGATGACGTCCGGCTCGCCGCCCGTGTCTTCCATGCCCTGCAAGGTGGCCAGGCTGGCGGGAGCGGAATTCAGGCGGGACAGCACTGCATCCCAGCTCAGGCCGGCATGGCGGTGCATGTGCTGGGCGAAGCGGGTTTGCAAGGTGTGGATCAAGTCATCATGCATGACGCGGCTCCCTGGAAATTCAACGATGTCAACGATAGGGCCGATTATAAGACGCGAGGCGTGCGGGCGGCGCTCACCCCAGCTTCACTTTTTCCAGCAGATAGTCGAGCATCACGCGCACGCGTGCCGGCACTTGCAAGCCCGGTCCCACGAAGACGGCGTGCACGAGTTCCTTGTCGCCCGGATTGTAGTCCTGCAGCAAGGGTATTAAATGACCTTGCTGAATATCGCGCTGCACATGCTGGCGCGAAAACCGTCCCAGTCCCATGCCCGCCAGTACCAGTTGGCGCATGCTTTCGCCATCGCTGACGCAGGTATTGCCCTGCGGCGCCACCTGCTACGTATTTCCCTCCCCATCGAGGAAGGGCCAGGTTTCGTTCTGGCAGCGGAAGTTGAATGCCAGCAGATTGTGCTTTGTCAATTCCTGCGGCGTGCGCGGCAGGCCGTGCAGCGCCACGTAGGCGGGCGAGGCGACGACGACCATCGCACCTTCGCCCAGTTTGCGCGCCACCAGGTTCGATTCCTTCAGCTTGCCCGTGCGGATGGCGATGTCGGTGCGCTCTTCCAGCAAGTCGACGATGGCGTCGCTGACGACCACGTCGAGCACGATGTCGGGATAGCGGCGGGCGAACTCGGGCAGGATGGGCAGCAGATGGCGCACGCCGAACGGCACGAAACAGTTGATCCGCAAGCGCCCGCGCAGCGCCGCGCCCTGCGCCGCTTCGCGCTCGGCGCCGTCGATATCATCGAGGATGCGCTTGCATTGCACGAAGAAGGCGTCGCCCTCGGGCGTGGTGTGCAGCTGGCGCGTGCTGCGCTGCAGCAGGCGCGCGCCGAGACGCGCTTCCAGCCGACTGACCAGCTTGCTGACTGCCGACGGCGTCAGGGCCAGGCGGCGCGCGGCGGCGGAAAAGGCGCCCGTTTCCACCACGGCCACGAAGACGCCCATCTCGAAGGAGCGGTTGATGTCTTGCCGCGCCATTATTGAATCCATTTCACAGGTGTTTCCATTATTGGAGTCTATATCAAAAATAGTTCCATCGATACACTGGCTGGCTTGAACCATTGTTGGAGCCATCATGAGCACCGCAAGCCCTGTTTCCCCTCAAGCCAGCAAGATGCCGCGCGGCGTGCTGGCGCTGGCTGTCGGCGCCTTTGCCATCGGCGTCGCCGAATTTATCGTCGTTGGCATCCTGCCGAGCATTGCGAAGGATTTACATATTTCCATCGAATCGGCCGGCTCGCTGGTGAGCTTGTATGCGCTGGCGCTGGCCATCGGCACGCCGCTGCTGGTGCTGCTGATGTCGCGCCTGCCGCGCAAGGCGGCCTTGCTGGGGCTGATGAGCGTGTTCCTGGCCGGCAACCTGCTGGCCGCCTTTTCGCATACGTTTGAATGGTTGCTGGTGGGACGGGTCATCACGGCCGTGGCGCACGGCACCTTCTTTGCCATCGGCGCCACCGTGGCCGCCAGCCTGGTCGGCAAGGCGCAGGCGGGCAGGGCGATTTCCGTGATGTTTGCGGGCCTGACCCTGGCCATGGTGATCGGCGTGCCCTTCGGCAGCTTCCTCGGCAATTTGATGGGCTGGCGCTTGCCCTTCTTTGCCGTGGTGGTCCTGGCCGCACTGGGCCTGGCGGCCATGGCGCGCTGGCTGCCGGCAGGTTTACCGCAAGGCAAGGGCGGCAAGGCCATGACGCAGCTGGCGGCCCTCGGCAGCGGTCCCATTTTGACGATGATGGCCGTGACGACGTTCGGCTTTGGCAGCAGCTTGCCGCCTTCACCTTCATCACGCCCATCCTGACGGATGTGACGGGCTTTTCCGCCACCATGGCCAGCGCCTTGCTGATCGTGTTTGGCGCCGCCACTTTTGCAGGCAACCTGGCGGGCGGCTACCTGACCAGCCACCTGGGCTGGCAAAAAGCCTTGCGCCTGATGCTGCTCTTGCTGGCCGCCACGCAAGTGGGCGTGGCGCTGAGCATCGCTTCGCCCTCGATGATGACGGTGATGCTGTTCGTCTGGGGCGTGTTCGCCTTCGGCCTGTCGCCGGCCCTGCAGGCCGGCATGCTGGCTACGGCCGAGCGCTACACGCCGCAAGCCGTCGATTTCGCCTCGGGCCTGAACATCTCGGCCTTTAACCTGGGCATTTCCTTCGGTTCCATGCTGGGTGCGCTGATGGTCTCGCGCCACTTGATGGCGTCGTCACCGTGGGCCGGCGTGGCTGCCGCATTACTCGCCTTGTTGCCGCTGGCACGGCTGGCGCGCCGCAACCTGGCTGCCCATGTGGCGGGTGCGGCCGTGCATTAAGGGTATAGTTCAGGTATGCACGGCGGCGGCCGGCGCCCGTTTCTGGCGCTGCGCCATGTACGAACTGCCCATCGACGCGGCCATGATCATGGCGATGGCCAGCCATTGCGCGGCATCCAGCCGTTCGTCGAGCAGGATGAATGCCAGCATGGCGGCCACGGCTGGTTCCATGCTGCTCATGATGCCGAAGGCTTGCGGGGTCAGGCGTTTCAGGGCCACCATTTCCAGCGAGATCGGTATCGCGCTGGAAATCAAGGCCACGCCCAGTCCCACGGCCAGCACGACAGGCGAGAGCAGGGCGGCGCCGCTGTGCGCCACGCCCACGGGCACCACCACCAGCGCGGCCATGGCCAGGCCCAGCGAGACGGAGTGGCCCGCATGCAAATGGCTGGCGCGCTTGCCGAAGACGATGTACGAGGCCCAGCAGACGGCGGCGCCCAAGGCGAACAGCACGCCGGTGGGATCGAGGTTGCTGACGTCGTGGCCGAGCGGCAACAGCAGCGCCAGTCCCGCCACGGCCAAGGCCACCCAGACAAAGTCGAGCGGACGGCGCGAGGCCAGCAGCGCGACGGCCAGCGGCCCGGAAAACTCGATCGCCACGGCGATACCGAAGGGTATCGTGCGCAAGGCCATGTAAAAACACAGGTTCGTCAAACCCAGCGCGGCGCCGTACAGGGCCACCGTGCGCAAGTCGGCGCGGCTCAGCTGCCAGCGCCACGGGCGCCAGAACAGCAACAGCAACAGGGCGGAAAAGCCCACGCGCACGGCCGTCGTGCCCTGTGCGCCGACCAGCGGGAACAGGCTGTGCTTGGCCCACGATGTGCCCAGTCCCAGACAGGTGACGGAGCCCAGGATGGCCAGCAAGGGGATAAACGAGGAATAGCGGCGTAAAGGCATGGAGAGAATGGCTTGATATCGTAAGCATGAAAGTTTATTGTGTCTGCTCTGATATTTGTACTGCATTTTGACCATTATGACGCAACTTTCGCTCACGCCTTCCCTTGCCCTCGACGCCTTCGACCTGGCGATCCTGGACATCTTGCAGCGCGATAACACGACCTCGCAGCGCGAAATCGCCCAGGCCGTGCATTTGTCCGCACCCGCCGTGCAGCGGCGCATCCGCCGCCTGCGCGAAAGCGGCGTGATCCGTCATGAAGTGGCCGTGCTCGACGCGAGCCGCCTGGGCCGCCCCCTGATACTGACGGTGGAAGTGCATTTGCACGACGAGCACCCGCTGCGCACGGCCGGCATGCGCGCACGCATCATGGCCGAACCCACCGTCCAGCAGTGCTACGGGATCACGGGCGAGGCCGATTACCTGCTGATCATTACCGCCAGCAGCATGGCCGAATACGAAGCGCTGACGGAACGCCTGTTCGGCGGCGACGACAATATCCGGCGCTACCGCACCTCGGTGGCACTGACCTGCCTCAAGATGGGCTTGCACGTGCCGCTGGGATAGGGCAAAGTCCAGGCCGATGACTATCTCCAAAAAGAAACCAGCCATCGTGACGGCAGCCATGCCCGCCAGCCTGCGCGCCGCGGTGGCCCCTTATGAATGGGCGCGCGGCAGCGTCGGTGAGTCGGACGCTGCCGTCTACCGGCTGCAGGGCAAGGACGGTGCGCCGGACCTGTTCCTGAAGCAAGGCAAGGATGCCATTGCTGCCGATATTGCCGATGAAATGGCGCGGCTGCGCTGGCTGGCGCAGTACCTGCCCGTGCCGGCGGTGGTGCAGTTCGCCTGCGTGGCAGGCCCGGACCAGGCATGGCTGCTGATGACTGCGCTGCCTGGCACGACGGCGGCCGAGGTGCTGGAAGCGAACCCCGCGCTGGGCCCCGCCGTGGTCGACGCGCTGGCGGCCTTTCTGCGCCGCCTGCACGCGCTTCCCGTGAGCGACTGCCCGTTCAACGCCGGCCATGCTGTTCGGCTGGCCCAGGCACGTCAGCGCATCGATGCGGGCCTGGTCGATGCCGAGGATTTCGATGCCGGGCGGGAAGGCTGGACGGCAGAGCAGGTGTGGGCGGCGCTGCAGGATTGCCTGCCCCTGGTGCCCGACCTCGCCGTGACGCATGGCGATTTTTCGCTGGAGAATATCCTCATGCAGGAAGGCGCCGTCGTCGGCTGCATCGACGTGGGACGGGCCGGCGTTGCCGACTGCTACCAGGACCTGGCCATCGTCTGGCGCGCTCTTGGTGAGTTGGACGCCGCGCTACAGCAAAGGTTTGCGCAGCAATATGGCATCCTTGATATCGATCAAGGCAAGCTGCAATTTCACTTGCTGCTGGACGAACTGTTCTAAATGCGATCCAGCGGGTAGCCGACGGCCGCACTCTGGCATAGTCAGCGGGCACGCATGAGGGAAGCAAATGATGGGGGAGCAAGAAAATTCGCATCTGCCTGAGCCTGGCCTTCTTGCTGCCTGGCTGGCGGCACGTTCCCCCATGAAGGCAGTCTGCATGTGCCAACTTTGCCGGCCGGCTACCGGCTTGACGTCGCAACGTCGCAGGCAATCACGACGGCGCGTATTTTTACCGGCGATGCTGCTGTTGCCGCCAGCGGCCATGCCGTGGAGCATGCCGGCGTCTTTGTTTTTGACCGAATCGTCACCGAAACCGCGCATCGGCGCCGGGGGCTGGTGGCAACCGAAGATGGATTGAACTTATATGTGAGCCTGGGCTGGCATACCCAGTCACCGTATTCGACGGCAACGATTACCTAAGGTCGCGCTATCGCACTCGCTCAGTGCATGCGGGCTATCGACCGGGTCGCTCAAGGTGTCGCCCACGCCCGCCTGTGCGCATGGCACAATGCGTGACCCGCACGCCACGTGCCACTCACCCCAGGACTTTCATGACCCGCGCCATCCTTGACGAAGCCCAGATCCATTCCGCTGCCCGCCCTTTGATCGGCAGCAAGCACAAGGACATCGTGCGCGAGGTGCAGGCTGCCATCGCCGCGCACCAGGTGGTGGTGGTCGGCATGGCGCTCAATCCGTTTCCCCGCAAGGCGCGCAAGATCCTGGACGTGCTGGGCACGCCCTACCAGTATCTGCAATACGGCAGCTATTTGAACCAGTGGCACCGCCGCAATGCCTTGAAAATGTGGACGGGCTGGCCGACTTTCCCCATGGTCTTTGTCAATGGCGTGCTCATCGGCGGCGCCAGCGAGCTGCAAAAACTGGTGGAAAATGGCGAGTTCAGCGCCATGCTGGCGAAGAAGGTGCGCCAGTTTTAAGACTTGCCTTACTCTCCTTACTCGCCCGGCCGCCACGGCGACTTGCGCGTGCGCAGCGGGTCGAGCAAGCTGCGCAAATCATTGTGGTCGAGTTCGTACATCAGCGCAATTAAACTGCCCAGTTCGCCCGAGGGGAAGCCCTCGCGCGCGAACCAGCCCAGGTAGTGTCCGGGCAAGTCGGCCAGCAACCGTCCCTGATATCTCCCATATGGCATTTCGCGCGTGACCAGCAGCGCCAGTTTCTCTGAATTCATGTGACTGCTCTCCCTTGCTAGCGGGGCAGTGTAGCAGAGCTGGTACGCGCCGGTTTGCATGTCACTTGCGATCATTGGTTCCATGGCGTTGGCGACAGTTTTAGCCAGATCAAACAATCGGATAATCGTGCCATGCGTGGGGCGCTGGCGGCGCATACTGGTTTGCCAGTGCGCCGTAGCGCCAGCATGCAGGTGCATGTGACCATGGAAGGGGAAAGCAACGATGCGAACGGCTATCGCCTTGTGCCGCCAGCGGTGGTGGCGAGCACTCATCGCAGCTTGCCTTGCCGCTTGCCCTGCTGTTGGCCCTGTTGTTGGCCTTGTCTTGCTGGCGGCATGCCACAAGCCGGCACCCGTGAATAGCGAGGACCCCGGCTGGGTAGAGCGTACCGATCCCCGGCATAAAATCGCGGTGGTGTTCGTGCATGGCATCTTTGGCAGCACGCGCGGCACGTGGACGGGTGCGCATGGCGAGAGTTTCTTTCGTTTGCTCAAGAACGATGCCAGGCTGGGGCCGCAAGTCGATAGCTACGCCTTCGGCTTCAGCTCCAACATCATGACGGGCGGCTCGCTCGATATCCGCGAAGCGGCCAACAAGTTGCAAAGCTATCTGCTGCCGTCCGGCGTGCTCGATTACCCGGTCATCGTGTTTGTCGGGCACAGCATGGGCGGACTCGTCATCATGCGCTACCTGGCCAATAATCTGGACAAGGCCCCCGAGCTGGCCGAAAAGGTGCCGTTGATTGTCTTGTTCAGTGCTCCCATGGAAGGCGCGCAGGTGGCGCAGTTGGCGGACCTGGTGGCGCGCAATCCCGCGCTGTCACACCTGCGGCCGGTGGATAGCAATGACGTGCTCAAGCAGCTCAGCGACGACTGGTCCAGCCTGACGGCCAAGCCGCGCGTCAGTTGCGCCTATGAAACGGCCGATGTGAGCGGCGTGCGTATCGTGCAATGGGGCAGTGCCACGCGGGTGTGTGCCGGGCGTCCGGTGGCGATCGATAATGCCGATCACATTTCGCTCGTCAAGCCTGATCGTGCCACGCATCCTGCCTACATGTTCCTGTCGGGGCAACTGATCGAGCATGTGCTGCCGTTGCAGATGGGAATGCCGCTGGAGTTGCCCGATTTTCAGCGCGACAAGAACGTCTATACGTTTACCCTGGCCGCGCCCGAAGAAAATGCCCGCCTGATGAACAAGGGGCGTGCAAGGATGAAGTACTGGATCGCGGAAAAGTCCAGCCGCGCTTTGCTGGTGTCGCCTGGCGCCAGTCCGCAACCGATCAATGGGCACTCCACCGAGATGCTGACCGTGGCGCTGCGGGTCGATGCCGATGAAAATACCTATGCATTCACCTTGAAAAGCGATTTGCCCTCGGAGCAAAGGGTGCGCGTGCTGGTGCCCGACTTGTCCCTTCTGCGCATGGGCCACCAGCGCAATGCCATCAAGGTAACGGCTGGCCTGGCCCAGTACCTGGGCGACCCTGCCAATGCGGAAAAAATCGCGGCATTGCAGCGCGATCCCGGCCAACTGAATGCGCAGTTGGCGACAGTGGCGCACGCCGCCCTTGGCGAGCCCATCAAGCGCCTGCCCAGCGCCGAACAATGGCTGCTGACGGCAGACTTGCTGGCCGCCGCCAACCTGACGCACGTCGCTTCCGCGGCGCTGGTCCACAGCGCAGGCATCGATGCCTTTTATCAACCGGCAGCAAACGAGTTGCGCAGCAAGCTTCTGGCGCAGGGGCGTGCGGAGTTGTTGCTGCGTTCAGGAGCCGTGGATGTGTGGTATGGGCGTTCGACCGTTGGGCATCCCGACAAGCCGCTCATCGCAGGCCCGCCCGACCCGGCGTCGCCCATCCCTGCCATTCCCGCATGGCTGGACACGCAGGTGTACCGCCAGTCATCGCTGCAACTGGTGCGCAGTATGGAGAAAGTCGCCTCGCTGCGGCAAGACGCGGCCAGCCTGGAAGTGGCGACAGTGAAAATGCCGTTCGATGTGGCAATGGGCGTTATCCTGCGGGCAGAGCGCGAACGCTTCCCGCAACTGCCTGCCGCGCAATGGCGCCATTTCGAGCCCCCGGCCGCCAAGGCGGAGCGGAGGAGTCCCAGCCTGCCTGAGCTGGAATCGCACGACAAGGCGAAAAAGATGGAAAAGCCGGAGCCGCGCACCAGTCCTGGCAACAGCCCCCTGTCACGCTAAGAGCCTATTTTAGCAGGGGATGTATTCATCTACTGGGATAAGCTCTAAGCCGCCCGGCGTGCCAGGGAGGCTGCCGCCACCACCCAGGCCATGGCCCGGTGGCATCGTTAATTGTTGCTTATGAAGCAATCATCTTCTTCCTGTGGAGGTATTTTTCGAAATAAAGGAAGCCCCGATACTGCAAGCCTCGCATTTGCATACCCTTTGCATGCACTTATATCGGAGTCTTTCATGCCCGTTGCCTTGCTCGCGCTGACCCTCAGCGCATTTGCCATCGGAACCACCGAGTTTGTCATCGTGGGGCTGTTGCCCACCATCGCCGCGGACCTGGGCGTCAACCTGCCATCGGCCGGCCTGCTGGTCAGCCTGCATGCGCTGGGTGTCGCCGTCGGCACGCCCGTGCTGACGGTCCTGACGGGCAAGATCTCGCGCAAGACCCTGCTGCTGTCCTTGATTGTCTTGTTCACCCTGGGGAATTTGCTGGCGTGGAAGTCGCCCGGCTATGAAACCCTGGTCATCGCCCGCATCCTGCACGGGCTGGATCGGTGCCCTCGTCGTGCTGGGCGCATTTGGCTTGACGGCCCTGAGCGGCCGGATGGATCGGCTCAATCCCATCCCCGTGCATGCTGGGGGGAAAGTCGATTCATGCGGTGGGGCATTCAGTGTAAAGCGGCTCCCGGCTGAGCCGCAAAGGCGGCATCAGCAGCCGCTTGGCTTCACTCGCTCCACTTCCAGGCCAAACCACGGACGCAAGCGTGTGCCGATGATGTTGCCGAGGAATGCGCAAACCAGCCACAGCCAGCCGTGCAGGCTGCCCGAGACGATACCGCTGAAATACGCGCCGATATTGCAGCCGTAGGCCAGGCGCGCACCATAGCCAAGCAGCAAGCCGCCGACGATGGCGGCGATAATCGAGCGCCGCGGGATGCGCCACACGGGCGCATAGCGGCCGGCCAGTGCCGCCGCCAGCATGGCGCCCAGCACGATGCCGATATCCATCACGGAAGTCTTGTCCTGCGTCAGCGGCGCGGTCAGGGCGGCAGCATTGGCCTTGGTCGACCAGTAGGCCCAGCTGGCCGTATCGATGCCGACCACAGACGCCGCTTTCGCGCCCCACAGGGCAAACGCGGACGTCACGCCCCACGGCTTGCCCGAGAGCGCCAGGGTGACGAAGTTCAGTACGACGAGCGCGACGGCGCCCGCCACCAATGGCCAGGGGCCGTGCAGCCAGGGCGACGCCTGCGCAGGGCGCAGGGGCGTCGCAATGAGCTTGCCATGGCGGCGCTTTTCAATGAATACCGTGAGGCCGGCGATCAGCGCGAAGACGATCCAGTTCAGCGCCAGCGCTGGTACCAGGCCCAGGGTCGTGACGAGGGAAATCGGCTGGAGTTGCGGCAGCGCCGTCCAGAACGGCATGTGCGCCGTGCCGATCACGGAGCCGATAATAAAAGCGGCCAGGGTGATGAGCATGCGCGTGCTGCCACCGCCGACCGTGTACAGGGTGCCGGAAGCGCAGCCGCCGCCCAGCTGCATGCCGATGCCAAATATGAAGGCGCCGAAGATGACGGAGGTACCGGCGGGAGAAATCAGGCCCGCCACGGGCGTGCCGAACAAGGTGCCTGCCGACAGCGCGGGGAAGAACAACGCCACGCCGACGGCCAGCATCAGCATTTGTGCGCGCAAGCCGTCGCCGCGGCCATCGGCGATGAAGACGCGCCAGGCAGACGTAAAGCCGAAGGCCGCGTGATACAGGGTGACGCCCAGCAAGGCGCCCACCACGTACAGCGCAGCCTGCTTAATGCCGACGGTCTGCGCCAGATACCACGCGCCGAGCAAGATGAGTAAAAGGGCAACACCCAGCGGTTTTGCGTTAATGTCATTGCGCAGGCGCAGGGAGGAGGTGGCGATATCGGACATGGGGCGAAGGTGCGCAGGACGCGAGAAAGGGAGGATGTCATTTTGCCCTGTTTTGCTGTTTTCTGCCAGAAAGTGCCCGGATCTCCTGGCATATTCGTTCGCACTGCAATGGGCAGACTGGAGTGGATGGGCAACTGCATGGCACGAAGGTTTCCGTGTCATGGTGCGCCAGTAGGACATGGCTGGTTATTTATGGGATGCATGCAATATTGACACAGAGCAAGTCGCTCCGTATTCTTGAGTCAAATTACAGACTGAGGATATGGGATGAGCAGCTATTTTGATCCTAATGCATTAGCCCAGGCCAATGGCTACAGCCATGGACGCATCCACGGAGAGCGCGACGGCTACCGAAACGGGCACCGTCAAGGCTACGATGAAGGTTATGAAGCCGGCCAGCGGGACGGCCATGCGCTTGGTGCCGATGCTGGATGGAATGATGCGGTGCAGGTTGCCAATGTTGAGATGGGCAAGCAGGTTGCGTATACCAACCGGCATATCGCTGATAAAAAAGTGCTGACGCAACAACTGAGTGAGCAGGTAGCGTTGATCGAGTCGCTTAAGGCACTGCTAGACGAGGTGGAGAGTGAAAACGACCGTCTGAACACATCGGCCTTTGACATGTGGAATGCTGCAAACGCGCTTCAGGTATCGAATACTGAGCTTTTGGATACCATCGCTTCCTTGCATGCAGAGGTCGCTGAGAAAAAAAATCTGTATCACAATCAACTATGGCATCACAATCGGATCGTTATATTAATGAACTCCATGCGCGCCGTGCTGGAGGATTTGATTGCACGCGATGGAGTGGAGGCGCACCACGTTAGAGAGTTATTTGTCCAAAGCTATGCCGAATATCTCAGTACAGGATTACGCAAGGGAACGATCAGCGTGCCGCTAGATCAGGATCAAGCATTTGCAAGTACGCTTCCTCAAAGTCATAAATTCCTTCTCCGCATGCTCAATGGATAGCTGCGTTATTTGCGGACAGGAAGTTTCCCCTGCGGCCGAGATCGCGGCCAAGCCTTTCTGCCATAGCAGGAACGCCTGCCAGGTAGGGGGGAATGATTGCCAGTGAAAATGCAAAAATCGACCTTGTGCTACAACGTGTGTCCAGCCCCTGCGCAGAGTCCCCTCTGGCGCCTTGCTGTATATTCCTGCCCTGATCATCGTTCGCCTCTAGCTCCATGTCCCCAGTCATCCTGTTTGCCGTCGTCCTCGCGTATTTCCTGATCCTGCTGGGCGTGGCGTGGCGCACTTCGCGCCACGCCACCAACGACAGTTTTTTCATCGGCAACAAGGATAGCAACTGGATGCTGGTGGCCTTCGGCATGGTGGGCACCACGCTCACGGGCGTCACTTTCATCAGCGTGCCGGGCGCCGTGGGGCGCGATGGTTTCGGCTACATCCAGCTGATGATCGGTTACGTACTGGGCTACCTGGCCATCACCTTTATTTTGCTGCCGCTGTACTACCGGCTGCAGCTCACGTCGATTTACCGCTACCTGGAATTGCGCCTGGGACGGCGTTCCTACCAGAGCGGGGCGGCGTTCTTCATCCTGTCGCGCCTGCTGGGCGCCACGGCGCGGTTGTATCTGGTGGTCAATATCCTGCAGGCGACGATACTCGACAGCTTCGGCGTGCCGTTCTGGCTGACGGCCGGTGTCGTGCTGCTGCTGATTGTGCTCTACACGTATGAGGGCGGCGTCAAAACCATCGTCTGGACCGATACCTTGCAAACGGCCTGCATGCTGGCGGGGCTGGTGATTTGCAGCGTGTTTTTGCTGCGCGAGATGGACCTGTCCCTCATCGACAGCCTCGAGCGCATGCGCGCGCAGGGACTTACGCGCATGTTCAATGTCGACCCGGACAGCCCCGCGTATGTGTGGAAACACATCGTAGCCGGCATGTTCATCACCATCGCCATGACGGGCATGGACCAGGAAATGATGCAAAAGAATATCTCCGTGCGGACCTTGCGCGACTCGCAAAAGAACATGCTCAGCCTGACCGTGGTACTGACTGGCGTGCTGCTGCTGTTCCTCTTCCTCGGCGGCTTGCTGCACCTGTATGCGCCGCTGGCGGGCGTGACGGCCACAGGAGATAAACTGTTCCCCACCGTGGTGCTCGGGCATTTCCCCGCCGTGGTGCAGCTGATTTTCTTCATCGCCCTCATTTCCGCCCTGTTTCCCAGCGTGGACGGGGCGCTCACTGCCTTGACATCCACCTTCTGCATCGACATCCTGGGCCTGCAGCGGCGGGCGGATTTGAATCCGGCGGCGCAGATGCGCTGGCGCCGCAAGGTGCACCTGGGGTTTTCTGCACTGTTCTTGATCCTGATCATGGCCTTCAAGTGGATCGATAGTCCCAGCATGATCGTCGTCATCCTGAAGTTGGCCAGTTATACCTATGGTCCGCTGCTGGGCTTGTTCGCCTTTGGCCTGCTGAGCCGGCGCGGCGTGCGGGACCGCTGGGTACCGTTGGTGGCCGTGGCCGGGCCACTGCTGTGCGCGCTAATTGAAGGGGAGCAGGCGCTGTTGTTCGCACATTACCGCATCGGCCTGGAATTGCTGATCCTGAATGGCGCCCTGGTACTGGGCGGCCTGTTTCTCATTTCCACGCCGGCAGGGCAGGGGGGCCAAGGCGCGCCACACTTGTCAAAATAAGACGAATCCCAAGACGATCGCAGCCATTTTCAGCTATATTGATTTCCTTTAGGTACATAACCCCACGGAGCATCAATGTCACTCAACCCCTTTCCGCCGCTGCGCCGCGGCTTTGGCGCATTCTGGCGCGCGCTGGACGCCACCCGCCGCGCGGTCATCAATCTGATTTTCCTGCTGATCGTCATCGCCATCCTGATCGCCATCTTTGGCGGCGGCGCCAAGCCCCTGGCGGAAAAGACCACGCTGGTGCTGGACTTGCAAGGCCCGCTGGTCGAGGAAACCCCGGGCGGCGTGCGCGAAGCGGTGCTGGCCAATGTCAGCGGCGAAGTCAAGAAAAGCGTGCAGCTGCGCGACGTGCTGGCGGTGCTCGACACGGCGTCCAAGGACAAGAACATCGGTTCCATGGTGATCCTGCTCGACGAATTGCAGGGCGGCGGCCTGGCGTCGCTGCGCGAAGTGGCGGCCGGCGTGGAGCGCTTCCGCGCCACCGGCAAGAAAGTCACGGCCTGGGGTTCGAGCTACAACCAGCGCCAGTACCTGGTGGCGGTCAAGGCTGACGAGGTATACCTACATCCGATGGGCGGCGTCATGCTGGAAGGCTTTGGCCGCTACCGCAATTACTACCGCGACGCGCTCGACAAAGTGGGTGTGACTGTCAACCTGCTGAAAGTGGGCACGTATAAAAGCGCGGCCGAGCCTTTCATCGCCAACGGCCCCTCCGAAGCGGCGGCCGAAGCGGACCGTTACCTGAACAACGGCTTGTGGACCACCTACACGACGGACGTGGAAAAGGCGCGCAAGCTGCCGGCCGGCGCCATCATGCAAGCTATCGATGCGCTGCCCGCGATGATGACGGCAGCCGGCGGCGACCTGGGCAAGCTGTCGCTGGACGCCAAGCTGGTCGACGGCCTGAAAACGCGCGACGAACTGCGCCAGTTCATGATGGCGCGCGGCGCCAAGAACACGGAAGGCACGAACTTCCGCCAGGTGAACTATACCGATTACCTGGCGCGTTTGCGCCCCGTGCACATCGGCGACGCCGTCGGCGTGGTTATCGCCTCGGGTGAAATCGGCGACGGCATCGCGCCGCCGGGCGCCATCGGTGGCCTGTCCACCTCGCGTTTGATCCGCCAGGCACGCGAAGACAAATCGATCAAGGCCATCGTGCTGCGCGTCGATTCGCCGGGCGGCAGCGCCTTCGGCTCGGAACTGATCCGCCGCGAACTGGAGCTGACGCGCGCCGCCGGCAAGCCGGTGGTCGTCTCGATGGGCAACGTGGCCGCTTCCGGCGGCTACTGGATCAGCACCTCGTCCGATGAAGTGATCGCCGACGCGGCCACTATCACCGGTTCCATCGGCGTGTTCGCGATTTTGCCGACGGCCGACAAGGTGGTGGAAAAGCTGGGCATCCACACGGCCGGTTCGCCCACCACCTGGCTGGCCGACGCGGGCAACCCCTTGCGCCCGCTCGATCCCCGTTTTGCGCAAGTGATCCAGGGCTCGATCAACCACGTGTATGGCGACTTCCTGAAGCTGGCCGCCAAGGCGCGCAAGACCACGCCGGAAAAGATCGATGAAGTGGCGCAGGGCCGCGTCTGGACAGGCTTGCAGGCGAAAGAGCGCAACCTGGTCGACCGCATCGGCAGCTATGGCGATGCGCTGGCGTCGGCCGCCAAGCGCGCCAAGCTGGGCAGCGACTACCGCGTGACCTACCTGGAGCAGGAAACGTCGAACGTGGACCGCCTGATCGGCATGTTCGGCGCCAAGGCCATGGCCACACTGGGTCTGGGCGAGCACGTGAAGCTGGGCCTGGCCAGCACGGGCTTGCCGGCCGATGCGGCGCTGGGCATGGCGCAGGACCTGAGCTGGCTGTCGGGCATCACGCGCGAACGCAAACCGTTCATGGCCCTCACGCACTGCCTGTGCGAGGTGCCCCTGGGCGGCAAGTAACGGCAACATCAACAGCATATCCAAGCCGGCTTCGCCCGGCTTGTTTCATATGAGGAGCAAGGCATGGCCAACGACATGAGTACGCACACCGACACGGCGATCACCATTCGCCCTTGCGTGCAGGGCGATGAACAGGCGCTGGCGCTGGTGGGGCAATCGACCTTCCTGGAGGCGTTTGCCGGCATCCTCGATGGCGCCGACGTCATCGCCCATTGCCAGCGCCAGCATGACGCGCAGCTGTACCGCGACTGGCTGGCGCTGCCGGCCATGCGGCTGTGGCTGGCCGAGGCCACGCCCGGTGGCGCGCCCGTCGGCTACCTGGTGCTCAGTCCCGCCAGCCTGCCGGTGGCCAACCCGCAGCCGGACGACCTGGAAATCAAGCGCATCTACCTGCTGCACCGCTTCCAGGGCCAGCGCGTGGGGCAGCGTTTGATGCAGGCGGCGTTGGCGCAGGCGCGCGCCAGCGGGGCAGGGCGCGTGCTGCTGGGCGTGTACGCGGAAAACCACGATGCGTTGGCGTTTTATGCGCGCTGCGGCTTTGCGCAGCTGGGCCGGCGCACCTTCCGCGTGGGCCGCACCGACTATCAGGATGTCATCCTTGGCATGACACTGTAAAGCCAGGTAAAGAAACGCTGCCGTTTCCCCTCTGAATTCCCTCCGAAAATGCCTGCGCCGGCCCCTGTCAAGGCGGCTGGCGGGAATTTTGTAGCGAGTTTGTATCGACATGCCTGCCGCCCGCCGTGTGCCGCGGCTGCGCCGCCTTGCCCTGCAAGCCTGATTTTTCCATCGTTCCCTCTTGGCGGCCATGCCGCGGCGCCCGCTGGCTGTGCACGGCCGCCTGTGCAATTGTTTCAAGTAGAAATGAAACAGAAACATGACTATGCTAGAGTCGTTTCACGATGGGAGCGCGGCTTTTTCAGCTGATTTTCAGCTCTTGACTCCCGACGCTTTGTAGCGCATTTAACCCCGAAAAACGGTCGTCCGGCCTGAGTGTGTTCCACCTCGGCCGGCACCACAGACTCGCCGTGCCAGCGGCCTATACAAGGATAAGCGATGGATTCGCAGACAGCACCCAATACCCCACGGCGCAGCCGCCGCTCGAAAATCGTCGGCAGCGTCATCGCGCTGGCAGTGATGGCCGCGCTAGGCGGCGCTGCCTGGTATTTGACCCATACGGGCGTCAGCGCACAACCTGGCGCCGGTGGCCCTGGCGGGCCAGGCGGCCCCGGTGGACGCCGCGGCGGCCCCTCGACCACCGTTGGCGTGGCCACGGCCGTGAAGTCCGACTTGCCCGTGCTGCTCGATGCGCTGGGCACCGTGACGGCGGCATCCACCGTGACGGTGCGTCCGCAAGTGTCGGGCATTTTGAAAGAATTGAAATTCAAGGAAGGCGGCATGGTCAAGGCGGGCCAGGTGGTGGCGCAGATCGATCCGGCGCAGTTCGAGATGGCGCTGATGCAGGCCACGGGCCAGCGCCAGCGCGATGAAGCGCAGCTGGAAAACGCGCGCCTGACCCTGAAACGCTATCAAACCCTGCTGGGGCAGGACTCCATCGCGCGCCAGGATGTCGATACGCAGGCCGCCCTGGTCAAACAGCTGGAAGGGACCGTCATGACGGACCGCGCCGCCGAAGGCACGGCCAAACTGAACCTGGGCTATACCAGGGTGGTCTCGCCGATCAGCGGCCGCGCGGGCCTGAAGGTGGTCGATATCGGCAACCTGGTGAGCACCAGCGACGCGGGCGGCGTCGTGGTGGTGACGCAGCTGTCGCCCATCGACGTGCAGTTTTCCGTGCCACAGGATAAAGTGCAGACCATTCAGGAGCGCCTGAATGCCGGTTCGGCCCTGGCGGCGCTGGCGCTGGACCGCACGCGCACGCATACCCTGGACAAGGGCAGCCTGAGCGCGCTCGATAACCAGGTCGACGTGCAGACGGGCACCGTGCGCGCCAAGGCCCGCTACACGAATGACAAGATGGCCCTGTTCCCCAGCCAGTTCGTCAACGTGCGCCTGGAGCTGGGCAATATCACGGGCGCCGTGCTGGTGCCCGTGACGGCCCTGCGCCACAGTAACAATGGCGACTTCGTGTATGTGCTGAAAGCCGACAAGACCGTCACCGTGCGCATGGTCACGCGGGGTCAGGCCACCACCGACATGGTGGAAATCCGCGCCGGCCTGGAAGCGGGAGAGCAAGTCATCACGGAAGGTGCCGACCGTCTGAAGGAAGGCGCGAAAGTCACCCTGGCGGGCGACAAGCCTGCCGCGGGTGGCGCCGGCGCGGCTGGCGCAAACGGCGAACGCCGCCACCGCCGCCAGCACGCTGACGGCGCGGCCGGCGCATCGGCAGCGGCTTCCGCATCCGCACCGGCCAGCGTTCCAGCGGTACCAGCGAAGGGCGCAGCGCAATGAGTCCATCGACTCCCTTCATCAAGCGCCCTGTCGCCACGGCGCTGCTGATGCTGGCCATCGTGCTGGCGGGGCTGGTCGGCTTCAAGTTACTGCCGCTGGCCGCCTTGCCGCAGGTGGACTTCCCCACCATCCAGGTGCAGACGCTGTACCCGGGCGCCAGTCCCGAAGTCATGGGGCAGACCGTGACGGCGCCGCTGGAGCGCCAGTTCGGGCAAATGTCGGGTTTACAGCGCATGAGTTCCACCAGCGCTGCCGGCGTCTCCATCATCACCTTGCAGTTCACCCTGGGCCAGACCCTGGACGTGGCCGAGCAGGAAGTGCAGGCGGCCATCAACGCGGGCGGTTCCCTGCTGCCCACCGACTTGCCGGCACCGCCCGTGTACGCGAAGATCAACCCGGCCGACGCGCCCGTGCTGACGCTTGCCATTACCTCGGACACGATGCCGCTGACGCAGGTGCAGAATATCGTCAACACGCGCCTGGCGCTGAAGATCAGCCAGGTCAGCGGCGTGGGCCTGGTGTCGCTGTCAGGCGGCCAGCGTCCCGCCGTGCGCATCCAGGGCGATACCAAGCTGCTGGCCTCGTACGGCCTGGGCCTCGACAGCCTGCGCACGGCCATCGCGGCGGCCAACGTCAACAGCGCCAAGGGCAGTTTCGACGGCCCCACGCGCTCGTTTACCATCAACGCCAACGATCAGCTGGTGACGGCGGAAGACTACAAGCGCCTGATCATCACCTATAAAAACGGCGCGCCAGTGCGCCTGTCCGACGTGGCGAATGTGGTCGACAGCGCGGAAAACACGCGCCTGGGCGCCTGGTCGGGCAAGCAGCCGGCCATCATCCTGAACGTGCAGCGCCAGCCCGGCGCCAACGTCATCAAGACGGTCGACGCGATCAAGGCCCTGTTGCCCGACCTGCAGGCCAGCCTGCCGGCGGCCATGAAGCTCGACGTGCTGAGCGACCGCACGACGGGCATTCGCGCCTCGGTCGAGCACGTGGAAATGGAACTGTTATTGTCCGTGCTGCTGGTGGTGCTGGTGATCTTCGCCTTTTTGCACAGCCTGCGCGCCACGGTGATCGCCAGCCTGTCCGTGCCGATCTCGCTGATCGGCGCCTGCGGCGTCATGTATTTGCTCGGCTACAGCCTGAACAACCTGTCCCTGATGGCGCTGACGATCGCCACCGGCTTTGTCGTCGACGATGCCATCGTCATGATCGAAAACATCGCCCGCTACATCGAAGAGGGCGAAACACCGATGGCGGCGGCCCTGAAGGGCGCGTCGCAGATCGGCTTTACCATCATCTCGCTGACAGTGTCATTGATCGCCGTGCTCATTCCGCTGCTGTTCATGGGCGACGTGGTGGGCCGATTGTTCCGTGAATTTGCCATGACCCTGGCCATCACGATTTTGATTTCCGGCGTGGTTTCGCTGACCCTGGTGCCGATGATGTCGGCGCGCTGGCTGAAGAGCCGTGCCGATGAAAAGGTCAGCGCCACGGGCCAGCGCATCCAGGCTTTCCTCGACCGTGTCATCGTGCAGTACGACCATGCGCTGGTGTGGGTACTGAAACGCCAGGGACTGACCCTGCTGGTGGCTTTGGTCACCTTGCTGCTGACGGTGATTTTGTACATCATCATCCCGAAAGGCCTGTTCCCCACGCAGGACACGGGGCAGCTGAAGGCGCGCATCGAAACCTCGCAAGCCGTCTCGTACGAACGCATGGCCACCTTGCAGCAGGCTGCCGCCAGCGCGTTGCTGGAAGATCCCGCTGTCGATACCCTGAGTTCCCTGGTGGGCGTCGATGCGGCCAACAATACCATGCTGCACACGGGGAGCATGCTGATCAATCTCAAGCGTCCGCGCAGCGGCAAGCAGGATGACATCATGGAGCGCCTGCGCAACCGCGTGGCCAAGGTGGCTGGCGTGACCCTGTATTTGCAGCCGACGCAGGATTTGACCATCGATGCGGAATCGGGGCCGACGCAATACCGCGTCTCGCTCGAAGGGGCCGACACGGCCACCGTCACCGAGTGGGCCGGCAAGCTGGCGGCGCGCATGCGCGAAAAATCGCAGCTGCGCAACGTGGTCACGGACGCGGGAGCCACGGGCGCCGCCGTCGTGGTGGCCATCGACCGCGACAGCGCCGCGCGCATGTCCGTCACCACGGCCACCGTCGATGACGCGTTGTATAACGCCTTCGGCCAGCGCATCATCTCGACCATTTTCACGGAAACCAACCAGTACCGCGTGATCCTCGAAGCGCAGCCCGGCATCGTCACCACGCCGGCCGACCTGTCGGAACTGCAGGTGCGCACGGGTTCCGGCAAGTCGACGCCGCTGTCTGCTTTTGCCAGCGTCAGCGAAAAACAGGCGCCATTGCAGATCACGCACGTGGCGCAGTATCCGGCCACGACACTCGGCTTCGATACCACGCAAGGCGTGGCGCTGGGCAGCGCTGTCGACGCCATCCGCGCGGCAGCGAAAGACATCGCCTTGCCGCCGTCTGTGACCTTGACCTTCCTGGGCGCGGCCGGCGCGTATGAAAACTCGCTGTCGAACCAGCTGTGGCTCATTCTTGCCGCCGTCGTCTGCGTCTACATCGTGCTGGGCGTGCTGTATGAAAGCTACATCCACCCGCTGACGATTTTGTCGACCCTGCCGTCGGCCGGCGTGGGCGCCTTGCTGGCGCTGATGATTTCCGGGCAAGACCTGGGCGTGATCGGCATCATCGGCATCATCCTGCTGATCGGCATCGTGAAAAAGAACGCCATCATGATGATCGACTTCGCCATCGAGGCCGAGCGCGACGAGGGCAAGAGCCCGCAGGAAGCCATCCACCAGGCGGCGCTGCTGCGTTTCCGCCCTATCCTGATGACGACCCTGGCAGCGCTGTTCGCGGCCGTGCCGCTGATGCTGGGCTGGGGCGAGGGCGCAGAGTTGCGCCGTCCGCTGGGCCTGGCCATCTTCGGCGGCCTGATCGTCAGCCAGGTGCTGACCTTGTTTACCACGCCCGTCATCTACCTGGGCTTCGACCGCCTGGGCCAGCGCTTCGCAAGCAAGGCGAAGAACGGTGTCAGCCTGGACAAACCGGGTGCGGGGAGCGCCGCGTGAACCTGTCCGAACCGTTCGTCAAGCGTCCCATCGCCACCGTGCTGCTGACCATCGGCATCGCGCTGGCGGGCGTCGGCGCCTTCTTCGTGCTGCCCGTCTCGCCGCTGCCGCAGGTCGACTACCCGACCATTTCCGTCAGCGCCAGCCTGCCAGGCGCCAGCCCCGCGACCATGGCCACCTCGGTGGCCACGCCGCTGGAGCGGCGCCTGGGCGTGATTTCCGGGGTCAACGAGATGACGTCGTCGTCGGGCACGGGTTCGGCGCGCATCAATTTGCAGTTCGACCTGAACCGCAAGATCGATTCGGCCGCGCGCGAAGTGCAGGCGGCCATTGCCGCCGCGCGCGTGGACTTGCCGGCCACCCTGCGCAGCAATCCGACCTACCGCAAGGCCAATCCGTCCGACGCGCCCGTGATCATCCTGGCGCTGACGTCAAAGACGCGCACGCCGGGCCAGATCTACGATGCCGTGTCGAACCTGGTGCAGCAGAAAGTGGCGCAAGTGAAGGGCGTGGGCGACGTGGAGCTGGGCGGCGGCTCGCTGCCGGCCGTGCGCGTGGAACTGCTGCCTTACCAGCTCAATCACTATGCCGTGTCGATGGAAGACGTGCGCGCGGCCATCCAGGCCAGCAACGCCAATCGGCCCAAGGGGGCGATCTCCGGGGACGAGCGCAGCCTGCAAATCTATTCGGGCGCCAGCACCGCCTCGGGCGGGCGCAGCGCAGCCGACTACCGCAGCCTGGTGGTGGCCTGGCGCGATGGCGCCGCCATCCGCCTCGACGACGTGGCCGAGGTGGTCGACGGCGTGGAGAACAACAATACCCTGGGCCTGTTCAATGGCGACCCGGCCGTCATCGTGCTGATCACGCGCCAGCCGGGCGCCAACGTCATCGCCACCGTGGACGGCGTGCGCGCACTGCTGCCGCAACTGCAGGCGCAGCTGCCCGGCGACATCAAGCTGCAAGTGGCGTCCGACAGCACCAATTCCATCCGCTCGTCCCTGCACGAGATCGAATTCACGCTGGTCCTCTCCATCGTGCTGGTGGTGCTGGTGGTCAGCGCTTTCCTGCGCAGCGTGCGCGCCACCATCATCCCGGCCGTGGCCACCATCGTCTCCTTGCTGGGCACTTTCGGCGTGATGTACGTGCTGGGGTTCAGCCTGAACAACCTGTCCCTGATGGCGCTCACGGTGGCCACCGGCTTTGTCGTCGACGATGCCATCGTGGTGCTGGAAAACACGCAGCGCCACATCGAGGCCGGCATGGACCGTTTCAAGGCGGCCTTGCTGGGCGCGCGCGAAGTCGGCTTTACCGTGCTGTCGATCAGCCTGTCGCTGGTGGCCGTCTTCATCCCGCTGCTGTTCATGGGCGGCCAGGTGGGGCGCTTGTTCCGCGAATTTGCCGTGACCCTGTCGGCTGCCGTGATGATTTCGCTGGTTATTTCATTGACCACCACGCCGATGATGTGCGCCTGGCTGCTGAAAAGCGGCGAGCAGCACAAGCCGCCGGGTGCCGTGGCGGGCTGGTTCGAGCGGGGCTTCGAGCGCATGCTGAAAATGTATGAGCACTGCCTGGACTGGGCCCTGTCCAGCGCCGCGCTGGTGATGACCATCCTGGTGTTCGTCGTCGGCCTGAACGTGTATCTGTTTGCGGCCGCGCCCAAGGGCTTCTTCCCGCAGCAGGACACGGGCCAGATCAACGGCGGCATGCGTGCCGACCAGAGCATCTCGTTCCAGGCCATGCAGGGCAAGCTGCGCCAGCTGGTCGACATCATCAAGGACGATCCGGCCGTCGCCACCGTCGTCGGGTTTACGGGCGGCGGACGGGCAGGGGGCGGTTTCATGTTCATCGATCTGAAGCCGGCCTCTCAGCGCACCGACAAGGGCCAGGCCGTGATCGCGCGCCTGCGCCCGCAGCTGGCCAAGGTAACGGGGATTTCGCTGTTCCTCAACCCTGTGCAGGATTTGCGCATGGGCGGGCGTTCCAGCAATTCGACCTACCAATACACCCTGATCAGCGACAATCAGGCGGACCTGAAGAAATGGGCAGCGAAACTGGCCGACCAGATGAAGCTGCAGCCAGCCCTGATCGACGTCGACACGGACCAGGCGGAAAACGGCGTGGAAACCTTTGTCAGCATCGACAAGGACCGCGCCACCCAACTGGGCGTGCAGGTGCGCGACATCGACAATGCGCTGTACAACAGCTTCGGCCAGCGCCAGGTGGCGACCATCTACGATGAGCTGAACCAGTACCACGTGATCATGGAAGTGGCGCCGCGCTATGCGCAAAGCCCGGAAGCGCTGCGCTCCGTGTATGTGCCGGCTTCCAACGCGGCCGGCGTCAGCACGACCACCAGCGCCATCACTTCGGCGGTAAGCGCGACGACGTCCAACACGACGGCAGCGCGCGACCCGTCCAGCGGCTCTGCCCTGTCCACCACCCTGGCGCACATGGTGCCGCTGTCGTCGTTCAGCAGTTTTGCCGAAAGCTCGACGGCCACCTCCATCAACCACCAGGGCGGCGAGCTGGCCACCACCGTGTCGTTCAACCTGGCCGACGGCTATCCGCTCAGCGACGGCCAGGCGGCCGTGGCCCAGGCGGAGTCGGAAATCGGCATGCCGGTGAATGTGCGCGGCAGCTTCCAGGGTTCGGCCAAGAGTGCGCAGGACAGCAACAAGGAGCAGCCGCTCCTGATCCTGGCGGCCATCGTGGTGATCTATATCGTGCTGGGCATCCTGTACGAAAGCCTGATCCACCCGATCACCGTGCTGTCAACCTTGCCGTCGGCGGGGGTGGGCGCCGTGCTGGCATTGCTGATGTTCCGCATGGAGTTTTCCATCATCGCCCTGATCGGCGTGTTCCTGTTGATCGGTATCGTCAAGAAAAATGCTATATTGATCATCGACTTCGCGCTGGAGGCCGAGCGTTCGCGCGGGCTGACAGCTGTGGAGGCGGTGCGCGAGGCATGTTTGCTGCGTTTCCGCCCCATTCTGATGACCACCCTGGCGGCGGCGCTTGGCGCCTTGCCGCTGGCGATCGGTTTCGGCGAGGGGTCAGAGCTACGCCAGCCCTTGGGGGTCGCCATCATCGGCGGCCTGATTGCCAGCCAGTTACTCACATTGCTGACCACCCCGGTGGTCTACATCCTGCTCGACAAGCTGCGCACGCGCAGCGCCGACGAGCAGCAATTGAGCCGCATTCCTGGGCCAGATAACCCGAGTACACCATCATGAAGCAAGTAAAACCTATCGTATCCGCCGTACCCGCACGCCACCTGCTGGCGCTGGCCGCCGCTGTTCTGCTGGCCGGCTGCGCCGTCAGTCCCGCATATGAAACGCCGACGGCCGCCGCGCCGCAAACCTTCAAGGAGGCGGCCGGCTGGCAACCGGCCGTGCCGGCCGATACCCTGGAACGTGGCCCCTGGTGGACGCTGTTCGGCGACGCGCAGTTGAACCAGCTGGCCGACAGCATCGACATCTCGAACCAGAACGTGGCGGCAGCCGTCGCCTCGTACGAGCAGGCGCGCGCGCTGGTGCGCGAACAGCGCGCCTCGCTGTTCCCCAGCGTGAACCTGACGGGCAGCGGTGCCCGTTCCGGTGGCGGCGGCGAGCAGCAGACGAACAATGACTTCAAGGCGGCCATCGGCGCGTCGTGGGAACCGGATATATGGGGCCGCCTGCGCGCCGGCGTGACGGGGGCCGATGCCAGCGCCAGCGCCAGCGCGGCCGACCTGGCTGCGGCGCGCCTGTCGGCGCAGGGTGAGCTGGCCACCAATTATTTTTCGCTGCGCCAGAGCGATGCGCAGATCGCGCTGCTGAACGCCACCATAGCTGGCTATAAGCGCGTGCTCGACATCACCAGCAACCGCTTCAATTCCGGCATCGCCGCCAAGTCCGACCTGCTGCAGGCGCAGACGCAGCTGGCCAATGCGCAGATCGACCTGTCCGGCCAGACGCGCGCACGCGCCCAGCTGGAACACGCGATCGCCATCCTCCTGGGCCGCGCACCATCGGATTTCAGCCTGGCCGTGGCGCCGTGGACCCTGACCGTGCCCGAGGTGCCGCTGGGCGTGCCGTCGACCCTGCTGCAGCGCCGACCCGACATCGCCGCCGCCGAGCGCAGGGTCGCCGTGGCCAACGAGCAGATCGGCATCGCCCGCTCCGCCTACTATCCGAGCCTGAACCTGACGGGTTCCTACGGTTCCGGCGCCAGCCGTGTGGGCGACCTGTTCAATGCATCGTCGAGCCTGTGGTCGCTGGGCGTGTCGGCCGCGCAAACCTTGTTCAACGCGGGCGCCACCACGGCCAGCGTGGATGCGGCCAAGGCGGGGCATGAGGCTGCCGTGGCGCGCTACCGTCAGACAGTGCTGGCCGCCTTTGGCGCCGTGGAAGACCAGTTGTCGGCCACGCGCGCGCTGGCCGAACAGCTGGCCTTGCGCCAGCAGGCGTCGTTCGCCGCCGACCAGGTCGAGCAGCAGATGCTGAACCGCTACAACGCGGGCCAGGTCGGTTATACGGACGTGGTGACGGCGCAGGTGACGGCGTTGTCGGCACGCCGTTCGCTGGTGCAGGCGCAGGCGGACCGCCAGACGACGGCCGTGGCCCTGATCCAGTCGCTGGGCGGCGGCTGGCATGTGCCGCCGGCGCAGTAGGGGTAAGCAACCGCGGCGCCAAATTCGCATTTTTGCCGTGCGTCTTGGATGCTAGAATGCAAGATTATTCATCCGCCAGCCTGGCGCACGTGCCGTGGCTGTATTCTTGCCGACGATGACACGCAGCAAACACAGCAAAGCTCCAGCGCATGAGATGGCCACCATCGATTTCCCGGTGGTGGCCATCGGCGCTTCAGCTGGCGGACTCGACCCTATTGTCGCTTTCCTGACCCATGTGCCGCTGGAAAGCGGCATCGCCTATGTGGTGATCCAGCATCTTGATCCCACGCAAAAAGCCCTGTTGCCGGAGCTGCTGCAGCGGGCTACCAGCATTCCCGTCACGGAAATCACGCACCAGGCGCCATTGCGGCCGAACCATATCTATGTGATTCCCTCGAATGCGGACCTGGGCCTGTCGAAGGGCCGTTTCCTGCTCAGCGAGCCGCTGCAGCTGCGCGGACACCGCTTGCCCATCAATGCTTTCTTCGAAAGCCTGGCGGCCGAGCTGGGCGAACTGGCCGTGGGCGTGATCTTGTCCGGCATGGGCAGCGACGGCACGCGCGGCTTGCAGGCCATCAAGCAGGCGGGCGGCCTGACCCTGGCCCAGCATCCCGATACGGCCAAGTTCGACATGATGCCGCAAAGCGCCATCGCCGCCGACGCGGTGGACCTCGTCGATTTTCCCGACAAGATGCCGGAAAAGATTGTCAGTTACCTGTTTCGCAGCAGCTTCCTGGCGTTGCCGGGCAGGGAAGCCAGCGGACGCAATTCCTTGCAGGAAATCGTCGCCTTGCTGTCCGAACATACGGGTAACAGTTTCTCGGACTACAAGATCAATACGGTACTGCGCCGCATCGAGCGCCGCATGAGCTTGTACCAGATGACGTCGATGGAAGAGTACATTCCCTATTTGCGCAACAATCCAGGGGAAATTGACCTGCTGTTCAAGGAGTTGCTGATCGGCGTGACGACTTTTTTCCGCGACCCGAAAGTGTGGGAATACCTGAAGATGGTGGTCTTGCCGCAAATGCTGGCGGCCCACCCGGACGGGCGCGCTTTCAAGGCGTGGATTCCTGCCTGTTCCACGGGAGAGGAAGCGTATTCGCTGGCCATGGTCTTCCATGAAGTGGTGGCCAGCAGCCAGCCGCCGGCGAAGTACAGCCTGCAGATCTTTGCCACCGACCTGTCGGCCGACGCCATCGACCGCGCCCGCCAGGGCTGCTTTCCGCAAACGATAGTCAGCGATGTGTCGGCCGAGCGACTGGAACGGTTTTTCTTGCAGGACAAGAACGATTACCTGGTCAGGAAAGAGATCCGCAACATGATCATCTTTGCCCAGCAAAACATCATTTCGGACCCGCCCTTCACCAAGCTCGATATCCTGTGCTGCCGCAACCTGTTGATTTACCTCAATGCCAAGCTGCAGCAGCGTTTGATTCCCCTGTTTCATTACGCCTTGAACCGCGATGGGATCTTGCTACTCGGCAGCGCCGACACGCCCTGCCACTTTTCCGAGCTGTTCGCGCCCCTGACGACATCCACCCGGCTGTACCGCCGCCTCGACAACCTGGCGCGCCGGCGCTTGCTGACGTACTTCCCCACGAAGGTATCGTCGGCCACTCCTCCTACCCCCAGCGACACGAGAGACGTCAGCATGCCCGGAAAAATCCAATCCCACGTCGAGCAATTATTGCTCCAGAAATATTCGCCTGCGGCCGTGCTGCTGAACCAGGATGGGGATATCTTGTATATCAACGGGCGCACGGGTGCCTTCCTGGAACCGGCTGCAGGCAAGGCTAACTGGAATATCCACGCGATGGCGCGCGACGGTTTGCGCTACGAGCTGGCGGGCCTGATCAAGCAGGCGCTGCAAAGCGACAGCGTGGTGCGCCTGAAAGGCCTGGTACTCAAGGATCACGCAGGGCTGGCGCAGGGTGTGGATTTGACGGCGGAAGCCTTGCGCCAGCCCGAAGCGCTGCGCGGCATGCTCTTCGTCACGTTTGCCAACGTGCCGCTGGCGGCCACCTCGCGCCGGGGCCGCTCGCCAAACCCCAAGGTGCTGGAACTGGAGCAACAGCTGATCCAGGCGCGCAATGAAATCCAGGCCGTGCGCGACGAAATGCAGACCTCGCGCGAAGAACTCAAATCGGCCAACGAGGAATTGCAATCGACCAATGAAGAGTTGCAATCGGCGAACGAAGAGCTCACCACCTCGAAAGAAGAGATGCAGTCGTTGAACGAAGAACTGTACACGGTCAATGCCGAGTTGCAATCGAAGGTCGACGATTTGTCGCTGGTCAACAGCGACATGAAAAATCTGCTCAATAGTACCGATATCGCCACCATTTTCCTCGACAGCGAGCTGCGCATCCGCCGCTTCACGGCGCCGGCCACGCAAATCTACAAGCTGATCCAGACGGACTTGCGCCGTCCGCTCAGCGACATCGTCAACGATCTCGCTTACCCGAACCTTGAGGCGGATGCACTGGAAGTCATCCGTAGCCTGGTGTTTTGCGAACGGCAGGTGGAGACCAAGAACGGGCGTTGGTACAACGTGCGCATCATGCCGTACCGCACGGTGGAAAACGTGATCGATGGCGTGGTGGTGACCTTTATTAACATTACCGAGTCAAAGGTACTGGAAGCCCAGCTGCGCCAGATCCAGTCCGGCGCCGTAGCAGACGGGAAAGCAGGAAAGAGAGCGTCATGAGCGAACCATTCGACGACGGTAGCGTGGCGGCCAGATTGCGAGCGCAGGCGGAGCAATTGGCGCAGCAGCGCCAGCCGATATCGCCGCCGCAGTCGAATGAAGAGGTAATGCGTCAGCTGCATGAGCTGCAGGTCAGCCAGATCGAGCTGGAAATGCAGAGTGCGGCCCTGGCCGAGCTGGAGCAACTGAAGAATGAATTTGAAAGCAGCCGCGACCGTTATGCGCAGCTGTATGAACAGGCGCCCGTCAGCTATTTTTCGCTGGCGCGCGAGGGCGTCATCACACGTGTCAATGTGGCGGCCTGCGGTTTGTTGCAGCGCGACAAGAACCAGCTGCTGGGGCGGCGTTTCGAGCAATTTGTCGCGCCCCAGGCGCAGGGCAGCTTCCGCCGTTTCCTCGACGCCGTCTTCAGCAGCGGCACGCGCCAGGTGCTCGAAGCGCAACTGTTCGAAGGCGAAGTGGGTGGCATGCGCGGCATGGTGCGTATCGAGGCCAATGTCGATGCGGCCAGCGCCACGGCGCGCATGGTGGTGACGGACCTGGGCGACGAGCATGCGCGCGAATCGGCCTTGCGGCGCGCCTTTGTCATCCTCGACAGTATCCGCGAAGGCGTGCTGGTGACCGACAGCGGCAACCGCATCATTTCCGTCAACCCCGCCTTTACCACCATCACCGGCTACCAGGCGGAGGAAGCGATCGGGCGCGATCCGTCCTTTCTCGGCGGCGGCACGCATTTGCCGCATTTCTATGAAGCCATGTGGCGCAGCCTGCACCAGAATGGCAGCTGGTATGGCGAACTGGTGAACCGGCGCAAGAGTGGCGAGCGCTTCGTCGAATCGCTGTCGATCACGCCCATGCGCAATCAGGACGGCGCCATCAGCCATTTTGTCGGCGTGTTTTCCGATATCACCGAGCGCAAGCTGGCCGAGGCGGACTTGCGTGAACTGCACCGCGAGCTGGACCAGCGCGTCATCGAGCGCACGGCCGAATTGCTGCGAGCCAACCAGCATCTGCAGCTGGAAGTGCACCAGCGCGAGCGGGCGCAGGAAGCCTTGCGTGATGCCGAGCGTTTCTTTCACGCCACCATCGATTCGCTGACGGACCGGGTGCTGGTGCTGGACCGGGCCGGCTGCGTCGTGCATGCCAACCAGGCATGCCTGGCCTTCGTGGGGCAAACGCCGCGGCTGCTGCAGTACCTGGAATTTTGCGAAACGGACCCGCGCTGGCAGCGCAGCGCCGGACGCGAGCTGGCCGCCGGCATCCGTTCCGTCATTGCCGGCACTGCCGACACGTTTGCGCTCGAGTATGAATTTGCCACGCGCGCCGGCCCGCGCTGGTCGCAGGCCAGGATCAGCCGTTTCCTTGGCGAAGAGCCGCTGCGCGTGGTGGTGGCGCACACGGACATTACCGAACGCAAGCTGATGGATGGCGCCCTGCGCCAGTCGCACGCGCAGCTGCGCCAGCTGGCGCTGCACCTGGAAACGGCCAAGGAAGACGAGCGCAAGCGCATCTCGCGCGATATCCACGATGAACTGGGGCAAAACCTGCTGGCGCTGCGCATCGATATTTCCATGCTCAGCGCGCGCACCGAGGGTTCCCATCCGCGCCTGCACCGCCGGGTCGGCGCCGTGCTCAGCAATGTCGACACCACCATCAAGAGCGTGCGCGGCATCATGAACGAGCTGCGCCCGATGGCGCTGGACCTGGGCTTGCAGGCCGCCATCGAATGGCAGGTAGGCGATTTCCGCAAGCGCAGCGGCGTCGTTTGCCGCCTGCTGATACGCGACGAGGCCCTGTTTGCCGCCATCGGCAGCCAGGTCGAGATCGTGCTGTTCCGCATCGTGCAGGAAGCGCTCAGCAACGTCATGCGTCACGCCCAGGCCAGCCAGGTCGAGATCGAGCTCAGTTCGGATGCCTGCGCCGTGTACGTGGCCATCAGCGACAACGGCATCGGCATCACGCCACAGCAGCAGCGCAAAAAGCAGTGCTTTGGCCTGATCGGCATTGCCGAGCGGGTGACGGCGCTGGGCGGGCACTTCGAGGTGGGTATGCCGGCGTCGGGCGCCGGTTGCCGCCTGTCCCTGCAAATTCCCTTGCCGGGGGCGGGGCGGCCTGGCGCCTGATACAGAAATTGCAAAGGGTTAATTTTTGCCGACTCAGGCCGCCTGGACAGGCTATACTTTCGCCTGCTATTTATGGAGGGGCATATCTTGTTCAAAACAATCGTTTTACCCGTCGCCTTACTGGGCGCGTTCGCCGGCGCACACGCCGACGAAGGGCAGTGGCAACCACACCAACTGCCACAGCTGAAAGCCGAACTGAAACGGGTCGGCATCGACATTCCTGCAGAAAAACTGGCCGACCTGAGCAAGCATCCGATGAGCGCCATCGTGTCGCTGGGCGGTTGCTCGGCTGCTTTCGTTTCCGACGCGGGCCTGGTGGTGACGAACCACCACTGCGCGTATGGCGCCGTGCAGCGAAATTCCACGCCGGAACACAATTACATCACCAACGGCTTCCTGGCCAAGACGCGCGCTAGCGAGCTGCCGGGCGGTCCGAACAGCCTGGTGTATGTGACGGACAAGGTGGAGAACGTCAGCGAGCGCGTGCTGAAAGGCTTGACGGCCGACATGAGCGGACGCGCGCGCCACGAAGCCGTGGAAAAGCGCGTCAAGGACCTGATCGCCGAATGCGAAACGGACAAGATGTACCGCTGCTCCGTACCCGCCTTCCACCGCGGCCTCGAGTACTACCGCATCCGCCAGATGATGATACGCGACGTGCGCCTGGTGTACGCGCCATCGGACAAGATCGGCAACTTCGGCGGCGACATCGACAACTACGAATGGCCGCGCCACACGGGCGATTATTCGTTCCTGCGCGCCTACGTGGGCAAGGATGGCCGTCCGGCCGACCCGTCGCCCGACAACGTGCCGTACAAATCGAAGGACTTCCTGGTGGTCTCGGCCGAAGGCTTGAAGGCCGGTGACGGCATCTTGCTGGCGGGCTACCCCGGCCGCACCAGCCGCTACAAGCTGCCGGCGGAAATCCGCTTCGCGCGCGATACGGCCTTCCCCCTGAAAGTATCCGAACTGCAAGCTGACCTGGCCGTGATGGCCGACGCCACCAATGGCGATGGGGCCGCTGCCGTGCGCTATGCCAGCGTGGTGAAAGGCATCAACAACGTGCTGAAGAAAACCCAGGGCTTGCTCGACGGTTTCGCCCGCAAGGACATCGCCGCCATCAAGGATGTGCAGGATGCCGAGTTCCGCGCCTGGTACGCCAGGCAGCCGAACGTCTCGACCACCCTGCTGGCCGAACTGGATGCGGCGATCGCCAGCGACATGGCCTTGAGCGAAGAAGAGTTCGCCTGGTCGGTGGCCACCAACAGCGACTTGCTGAAAAGCGCGCGCACCATCTACCGTTTGTCGCTGGAGCGCCAGAAAGCGGACGCCGAGCGCGAATCGGGCTTCCAGCAGCGCGACCTGGCCTTCATCAAGGCCCGTCTGGCGCGTCTGGAGCAGTCGTATGTCAACAAGGTCGACCAGGCGCGTTTTGCCGCGGGCCTGAAGCGTTACGCACAACTGGCGGCGAAGAGCCATCCGCAAGGCCTGGACGCGCTGCTGCCGGCGCCAAGCGCCGTAGCAGCCCTGTACCAGCAGACGCAACTGGCTGACACGGCCAAGCGCCTGGCCTGGCTGGAAAAGGACCAGGCCGCCGTTGCCCAGTCCGACGACGCCTTCATGACGCTGGCCATCAAGCTGCAACCGGTGGACGCGGCGCTGGAAGAGCGCCGCAAGGAAATCGACGGCAACCTGGAGCGCGTGATTCCGCAATACATGCAAGCCGTGATCGCCTGGAAGAAATCGCAAGGCAAGCCGGTCTATCCTGACGCCAATTCGACCCTGCGCGTGACCTACGGCACCGTCTCGCCGTACTCGCCGCGCGACGGCATCACCAAGGGGCCGTTCACGACCGTGGAAGGCATCGTTGAGAAAGTCACGGGCAAGGCCCCGTTCGAAGCGCCGCAAGCGCTGCTCGACGCCGTCAAGGAAAAACGCTATGGCCAGTTCCGCGACCCGGTGCTGGGCACGGTTCCCGTCAACTTTCTCACCAGCGCCGACACCACGGGCGGCAATTCCGGCTCGGCCGTGATGAACAAGCGTGGCGAACTGATCGGCCTGAACTTCGATTCGACGTATGAATCGATCACCAAGGACTGGTACTTCGACACGGCCATCACGCGCGCCATCCACCTCGACATCCGCTACATGCTGTGGGTGATGAAGGAAGTGGACCACGCGGATAACCTGCTGCAGGAAATGACCATCAAGTATCCAAAGGCCGTGAAGTCAGCAAAGAAGTAACTTTCGACGCTAAACAAGCCGCATCCGCCGACTGGGCCGATGCGGCTTTTTTACGTATGGGCAACTAGTTTGAGTTCCATCAATATGCCAGCGTTCACCATGGTTAGCATGGGCTAGGGGAAACAAGTCCGAAGGAGGCAATATGGATGATGGCAAGCTGGCAGCTGATCTGGCGCGCCTTTTCGGAGCGAGCAGGCGAGTCCAGGACAGCCGCTTGCTGCGCATGGATTTTCCGCGCGACGATGGTCCGCCCGATACCAGCGCTGCTGGTCAACAGCTTGCGGGCACATGAGGAAATGTCACGCGACTTCCGCTTCGACGCCGAACTGCTGTCCGACAATCTCCACATTCCCCTGACAGCGATGATGGGACGCATGGTCACGATTTCGATGGTGCGCGATGACGCCAGCTTGCGCCATTTTAATGGTTATGTCGGCGAATTTCGCTTGTTGCGCAGCGATGGCGGTTTCGCGTTCTACCAGATGGTGCTGCAACCCTGGCTGGCGTTTTCCAGGCTGCGCATGGACAACGTCTCGTTCCACGGACGCACGGTCATCGACATCAGCGAAACTACCTTCGATCATTATTTGCAGCGCGACTGGCAAAACCGGCTGCATGAGGAAAAAGCGATATTAACCTGCGCCAACCAGCATAATGAAACCGATTACAACCATCTGCACCGGCGCTGGGAAGACCAGGGTATCCATTATTGGTATGAACATCGCGCCGACGGCCATACGCTCTGTTTGGGCGACAATACCTGGCTGACCGATAGCATCGACCCAAGCGACCGCCATGCCAGCGACGCCGACGAGATGGTGTTTCGCAGCGGCGCGGGCTCGCTGGAGGGCGACGGCATACGCGATTGGCAGGCAATACGGAAGATCGCTTCAGGCTCGCTCACGCTGGCCAGCTTCAACTACAAGCATCCCTATGCCAGCCGCGCCAGCGGCTACGCGCCGCGAACAGGGCGGTGTCAACGAGCGGCGCGAGTGTTTGCAGGGTGTGGCTGCGGACGGTGGGTTCGCCACGCTGAAACCGTATCAGGATTATGCCTGCCGCATCGACGGTGGCCGTGCGCTCATCGCGCTCTACAATAATTTTGCGAAGGCATGGGATCGCGCGGCCGGCGATCGAACTCATGGCGCCGCCAATGCCAGCGTGAGCCGCGAACTGCCACGCGGCAGCCCGCCGGCGCGGCTGTTGCGCAAGGCCGAGCCGGATGACTCCACCGTGCAGATCGTCCTGACGCAGCCCGAGGAACAAGACAAGACGATCAAGGAAACCTATTTTCGCGCGGTAACCCAGGCCAGCCTGGCGGCCGGCTACCTGTATGTGGAAAACCAGTATTTCCAGTATGAAGAATGGGCCCAACACTTGCTGGCCGAGCGCAAGCGCGTCGTCGCCGCCTGGAAGGCCGGCAGTGTCAAGGCGGGCAAGAGTCTTGAAGATATGCCGGTCATGCACGTGCTCATCGTCATCCCGGTGCCGGAGCGGGCGCAGATGGTGCCGCGCACCCACGACACGCTGGCGGCACTGGGGCAGCACGCTGGCATGATGGGGCAAAACACCATGATCGACGACTATAACAAGCGACCGAAAACCCGGCGTGTCAGGGCAGGATTCGGTATTTCCACCGAGGCGGAAGTCAAGTTGCCCGACGTGGTGCAGCATTCCAACGGCATCAACAAACCCGGCGTGATGACGCTTGAAAGCGAATTCGGGCTGAAGGTATCGGTGGCCATGCTCAATGTCAGCGCGTTTGAGAAGGACTGCTGGCGCTACCGCGAAATCTACATCCATTCCAAGCTGATGCTGGTCGACGACGTGTTCATGACGCTGGGCAGCGCCAACCTGAACCAGCGCAGCATGGCTGTCGATAGCGAAATCAATATCGCCACCATCGACCGCCGCGTGGCCCGCGATTTGCGCAAGCGGGTGTGGCGCATGCATAGCGGGGGATTGGTCGATGGCGGGGGCGGGACGAAGGGGGAGATTGTGGATGCTTTTGAAAAGTGGGGAAACTTAATGAAGGCCAATCGGACGAAAAAGCTGGCAAAACAAGGAGGAGCAAAATTAAAAAAAATGATTGGTTTTTTGTTGCCATTAGAAGATAGCCGAAGTTCTACCATACGTCTGGGGTGAGCATGAAACAGTATCAAAATATATTCATTCGCCTGCCATGTTCCGTATTGGTAGTTTTCCTGTGTATCCCTTTATTTGCCTGCAAAATGCCAAACGACAAAGAAGAAGTCTTGCCACGTAACCAAAGCCTGCCGTTTTTCAATCCGCATGTCGCGGATTTCATTTGTGAAATCGAATCGAACAAGGTGCCTCCCATCGATGCGCAAGCGGAAGACTGGCTACTCGAAGCGCGCGCCATGGAAGATCCTGAAATTTTCGTGGAAGACCGCGATTACAAAAAAATTGTCGATCTCACGCGTCAAGCGGCGCAGCGATTGCACTGGAAGGCGATGCTCAACCTGGCCAGCCTGTATGTGGAAGGACGCGATCCTTTATATGGTGAGGAAGAAGCGGTGCAACTGGTGGAAAAGGCGATGCGGCTCGGGATACCGGCAGCGTATGACAGGATGGGGACATATTATGCGAACAGCACCGGTGTTGACGGCGACATCACTCGCGCCTATGCATTCTGGCAAAAGGCTGCTGTCATGGGAAATCCTCAGGCGATGGCATTTTTAGGAGAGAAATTAAGAGCGGGAACAGACGGTGCTATACCTGGATATTGGGCCAATATTCCTGTAGCGATAAAAATGATGGCATGTGCGCTTTCTCAAGGATACGGGCCTGCTGCGTTTAACCTGCACTATTTGTATGCAATACCAAGAGCTGCGAATGGCGATGAGATTGGCGATCGAACTCCTACAACCAAACAGCGTGCTCTAAATGTATTGCATGAGGGAGTCAAGTTTGGCTGCGCAGAATGTGCGAGCGCATTGGCAATTGAATTTGGTTCACCTTTTGATCTTGCCGATATGCTGGCGCCATATGTGGACAAGGCTCGCGGTGAACGTTACGGCGTACTTAATCGTGCCCTCGGCTTCAACCCCAATCGCCGCTTTCCGAACCTCGATAAAATCTTGCCATTGCCGCCGGCCGATCTGCCGCCGTGGGATGGTCAACGAAAGAGCCTGCTCGACGCCGCCATGGGTGTCCGCCCGCCGCCAGCCATCCCGCAACCAAGCGCCGCCTCGCTGTTACAAAAACCATATTTCCTGGCCGCCGACTATGCGCTGCATCCCACCGGCTTGCACAGCGATGCGCCGACTGCGCCATTTTCCGCATATTGGCAACCCGCCGGTGGGCAGGGTTTGACGGAGCCGGCCCGGCTATTTCGCAAAGGCGAAGAGTTCCGCCATTTCGGCTTGCGGGATGCCGCTGGCAAGGTACGTTATGGCAGCGTGACATGGGAGCAGTGCCTGACGATACGGCATAACCATGGGGCAGTGGAGCTGCGCGCGGCGCGCGGCTTGCTGCGCGAGGTGGCGCGTCCCGAGCCATGGTTGAGCTGCGTTTGCGGGCAAGCGTGTCCGGTCAGCGGCGTCTGGCAACCGTGGGTAGCGGCCGACCATCCGCTGCAGGCGATCGTCAACCAGTACTGGCGCCAGGCTTGGCTGAACCAGGGCGCGTCGTTCCCGCAACCGCGCCGCGACTGGCTGCTGGATTTGCCAGACGACGACGTGACCTGGCATTTGATGGATGCGTCCCTTCCTGATCTTGGGTAACGCAAACTGGAGAGACCATGCCGGATTCAGGACAGCGGTGCTGGCGTCAGCGCCTCCACCGGCAACTGAAAAAAGCGCGGCACCATCGCCGGCGACAAATCGTCGCCACCGTCGGCCATGGCCAGGCGCCCGCTCAGCAGCAGCATCACGTAGCCGTGGCCCAGCGACCAGCCGGCGCTGGCGGCGGCCTTGTCCCAGCGGGGAGCTAGGCCCGCTTCGCGCACGGCTGCGCCGGCCGTTTGCAGCACATACTGAAAGCATGCTTGCGCCGCTTCCTGCAGGGCGGGGAACTGGCGCACGTCCTGGTGTTCGAACATCAGCCGGTAGTGGGCGGGCGCGGCCAGGGCGAATTCGATGTATTGCTGGCCCAGCAACTGAAAACGCTGTTCCGCCGGCAGGCTGCCTGGCGGCGGCAGTTCAGTCTCCCATTTGGCGATCAGGCTGGCGAAGCCGGCCGCCGCCACCTCGGCCAGCAAGGCTTCCTTGCTGGGGAAGTGGCGGTACACGGCGGCAACCGACACGCCCACCGTGCGCGCCAGTTCGCGCAGGGAGAGGGCGGCGTCGCTTTGCTGCGCCAGTTGCGCGATGGCGGTGGCGACCAGGGTGTCGCGCAAGTTGCCGTGATGATAGGTACTCGTTGTTGTCATTCTATGTTATCGCTGTTCACATTGTCGTGTATGATGCTCATGTTATCACTGAACACATGGAGAGCACATGCAAGAGATGAACATCGCCGTCCGCGCCGTGGCCTTGCCGCCTGGCGCCAGCATCGCCCCCTTATACCCGGGCAGCAACCTGGCCGATGCGTATGCCGTCGACCTGCCGAACGCGCGTGCCCGCGAGCTGGACATGGAAAGCCTGGCGCGCCAGCTGCTGGGCAGCCAGCCGGGCTGGGCGCGGAGCCTGATGGTGCTGCGCGACGCCATCGTGGCGCGCTTCGGCATCAAGACAGCCAGGCAGATGGAAGCCAGGCCAGGCGAGCGCATCGGCATTTTTCGCATCTATGCGCGCAGTGTTGATGAAATCATCCTGGGCGAGGATGATAGCCACCTGGATTTTCGCCTGTCGGTGCTGCGCAGCAAGCAAGAAGGCAGGCATGGCTGCGTGACCGTGGCCAGCGTCGTGCATTGCCATAATGGAGTGGGACGTGCCTACATCCTGCTGATCCGGCCTTTCCACAAGCTGATCGTGCAGCGCTCGCTGGCGCGCGCCGTCAAGGGTGGCTTTGCCTGAGCGGGCCGAGGAGGGAAGGGGCGTGACGGTGCGGGCAATCTTGCTTATTCATGGCCGGTATTGCATACTGCACCACCAGCCTCATCACGATTCCCATGAACGATACGCTTCTCCTGCTGGGTTTTGCCACCACGCCGCTTGAACTGATTTCCTTTGTCCTGGCACTGACAACCGTTGCGCTGAATATTCGCCAGAATCACTGGGCGTGGCTGTTCGCCATCATTTCCTCGGCCGCTTACGGTTTCGTCTTTTTCGAGTCGCGCCTGTATGGCGACATGGCCTTGCAACTGCTGTTCATCAGCGTCTCGTTCTGGGGCTGGTACCAGTGGCTGCATCCGGCCAGCGGCGGCAAGACCCTGCCCGTCACGCGCCTCGATGGGCGCGGCTGGCTGGCTTGCGCCGCGGGCTGGCTGGTCGGCTTCCTGCTCATTGCCTGGCTGCTGACGACGACGGACACGGACGTGCCCCATGCGGACGGTTTCCTCACGGCAGGCAGCCTCGTCGGGCAATTCCTGCTGTCGCGCAAAAAGCTGGAAAACTGGATCGCCTGGATCATCGTCGACGTGCTGTATGTCTGGCTGTACCTGCACAAGGGCCTGACCCTGACGGCCGTGCTGTACGCCTTCTTCGTGGTGATGGCCATCATCGGCTTGCTGGCGTGGAGAAAGTCGGCCCCGGCCGCGCCCGGCGCCATGGTCCTCAAGTGATGGAGCCTTGCGTGCGCGTGGCGATCCTGGGCGCGGAATCGTCGGGCAAGTCGACCCTGGCGGCCGCCCTGGCCGAGTGCTACGGCACCGTCTGGGTGCCGGAATACTTGCGCGAATTCGTGGCAACGCAGGGCCGGGTGCCCGTCGCGGCGGACCAGTATGGTATTGCTCGTACGCAAGTCGAACGCGAAGCGGCAGCCGCCGCGCAAGCGCGTCACTTCCTGTTTTGCGACACGACACCCTTGATGACGATGGTCTACAGCCGCCATTATTTTGATGGCGCGGACGCGCAGCTGGCGGCGCTGGCCGATGCCACGCAGTACGATGTGACGTTGGTGACGGCGCCCGACAGCCCGTGGGTGGCCGACGGCTTGCAGCGCGAGTCGGAAGGCGTGCGCCAGTTGATCTACCGCTACCTGCTCGACGAGCTCGACGCGCGTGGCATCGCCTACCACGTGTTGCACGACAGCCTGGAGGCGCGCCTGGCACAGGCGGCGCCTTTGTTGCAGCAGGCGCTCGATGCGGCGCCTGCCGTTTCTTCTACTTAATTAAAAGTCGAACTGCGCCGACACCTTCAAGGTGCGGCTTGCGCCCGGGAACAGGTAGCCGCCTGCTTCCGGCGTCACGTCGCGCCAGTAGAACTTGTCCGTCACGTTGTTGACGGTGGCGCGCAGCACGGCCGGTGTGCCGGCCAGGCGCGCGGCGTAGGCGGCGCCCAGGTTGAACACGCTGTATGACGGCACGAAGGTAGTGTTGTTGTTTTCGAATGCCTTTTTGCCCGCATATTCCCAGCTGCCATTGACGCTCAAGCCCGCCACCTGTTGCACGGCGTAGTCGGCGCGCACGGCGGCCTTGAAGGACGGCACGTTGGGTACGCGCTTGCCATCGTAGTCCGCACTGCCCGTATCCGACTGCTGGCTGTTCAGTGCCGTCACGGACGCGCCCAGGTTCAGGTTGGCCGATGCCTTGCCCTGGGCCGACAATTCCAGTCCCCGGTGCTGGGCTTGGCCTTCGCGCACGAAGTTGTACTTTTCCGGTTCCGATGCCAGCGGCTGGTTGAATTCCAGGCCCTTGCGGATCTGGAACAGGGTGGCGGCGACCATGAAGTCCGGCGTCAGGTCCGCCTTCACGCCCACTTCGATCTGCTTCGAGCGGCTCGGCGTCAGTTCCACATTGGCGTTTTCCGCGTAGCGGTCGGCCGTGCCGCCGTGTTCCATGCCCTGCGAGTACGACGCGTACACGGCGATATTGTCTTGCGGGTTGTACACCAGCGCCACGTTCGGCAGCAGGAAGTCGTGCTTGGCGCGGATTTCCTTGTCTGCCTTCAGTACATACTGGTAGCCATCCACATCGATATGGCGCACGCCGCCATGCAGCTTCCAGCTTGGCGCCAGGCTGACGATGTCCTGCACGAAGACGGATTTTTCCTTGTCGTTGCGCACCAGGCGCACGGGACCCGTGACACCGTCGGATGGGGCGACGATGACGGGACGGTAGATATTGCTGATGCCCACTTCGTCGTAGACGTACTTGCCGGCCCGGTCCTTGCGGTTGAAGTAGGAGACGCCGGCCGTGAATTCATGGCGCAGGCTACCCGTGGCGAATTTGCCCTGGATCATGGCTTGCGCGCTCAGCGGCTTTTTCGTCTCGCCCAGGCTGCGGAAGTCCCACACGGAAAAATCGCCATTGCTGCAGAACACAGGAGTCCAGCCTTCCGGGCTGCAACCATACGGGTAGGCCGTATAGTCGTCCCGCTTGAACGAGTGCTGGTTGGCCGACAAGGTGGCGTGCCAGTCGTCATTGAAAGCGTACTGGAAACGCAGGCCGATATTGCTGGTGACGGTTTCCACGGGATGTGTCCACGGTTGCTTGTTGAGCATGGCGTCGGCGCTGACGTTGGCGGGCAGGCTGCCATTGCTCAGCAACTGGAAACCGGGCGCCGTCACTTGCGCCTTGTCCTGGTAGTCGGCGTCCAGTTGCAGCAGGGCCTGCGGCGAAATCTGCCAGTCGAAGGCGCCGGAAATGAACTTGCGGTTGCCGTCCGCGCCCTTGATGTAGGAGCGCAGGCGCTCGGCCGCTACGTTGACCCTGTAGCCGAAGCGCTTGTCTTCCAGGCGTCCGCCCAGGTCGACGGCGCCGTACAGGGTGCCCCGTTCGCGCGCTTCCACGGTGACGGTGCGCAATGGCGCGTTGGTCGGGCGCTTGACGATGAAGTCGATCACTCCGCCCGGCGCGGCCACGCCTGCCTGCAAGCCGGCCAGGCCTTTCAGTACTTCGATGCGTTCCTTGTTTTCCAGCGGAATTTGCGTATCGCCGGGAATGGCCACGCCATCCTTGCGGTAGCTGGAGTTCGTATCGAGCTTGAAGCCTCGGATGGTGAACTGCTCCGCATAGCCGACGGCGTTGTACGACTCGTTGATACTGGCGTCGAGCTTGACGGCGTCGCTGAGGTTGCGGATTTGCAGGTCCTGTATTTCCTTTTGCCCGATGACGGTAACGGCGGCCGGCGTTTGCAGCAGTGGCGCGTCGAAAAAGCCGCCCACGGAGGCGCGCTTGGCGGCCGGCGCCTTGCTGGCCGTGACGACCACTTCAGCCATGCTTTGGGCTTGCGGGTCGGCGGATTCGGAGGTGTCATTCGCGGCCAGGGCGGGCGCGGCAAACGCGTGCAGGATGGCCAGGGTCAAAACAGAAATAGATAAATTCGGTGTGGACATAGATTGCTCGTGGTTCAAGCCGTCTCTTGGGAAAGAGCACGGCAGGCTGCTTGTTCGGCTGGCGCCAACGCAGGAGCTATCAAAGGAGGGAGGTACTTTGCGCTTTCCTTCGCTGGCATTATCCAGATCAGGTACGAAGGGTATCTCTCACCCGGATGACTGCTCCAGGACCCCTAGCGGTTGACAGCTTAGCATGAAGCACGGCCAGCTGTCCCCTTGGCTGACCGTTTTACAACAGTGCAGACCGAATCTACAGACTCAGTTCCAGCACCTTGCGGCTGACGGCGGGTGTTACTTCGCGCTGTTCGCCCAGCGCCGTCATGCCGTGCGCTTCCAGGGCGGCCACGACGGCATCCACGCTGGCATGGTTCAGGCCGTAGTCGGCCAGGCGCGTCTTGACGCCCATGTGGCGGAAGAAGAATTCCGTGCGGGCAATGGCCGCTTCGATGCGGCCATCCTCGTCGCCGCCATCGAGTCCCCACACGCGGGCCGCGTACTGCAGCAGCTTGGCGCGTTTGGCCTGCTTGCGCACGCGCAGCATGCTGGGCAGGATGATGGCCAGGGTTTGCGCGTGATCGAGCTCGTACAGGGCCGTCAATTCGTGGCCGATGGCGTGCGTGGACCAGTCCTGCGGCACGCCCACGCCGATCAGGCCGTTCAAGGCCAGGGTGGCGCTCCACATCACGTTGGCGCGCACATCGTAGTCATCCGGGTGCGACAGGGCTTTCGGGCCTTCTTCGATCAAGGTCAACAGAATGCCTTCGGCGAAGCGGTCTTGCACCGACGCATTCACGGGGTAGGTCAAATACTGTTCCATGACATGTGCAAACGCATCGACGACGCCATTGCCCACCTGGCGCAGCGGCAAGGTAAATGTTTTCGACGGGTCCAGCACGGAAAATTTCGGATACACCTTGCGGCTCATGAACGAGCGCTTTTCCTGCGTGGCCTTGCGCGTGATCACGGCCGAGCCATTCATTTCGGAACCCGTGGCCGGCAAAGTGAGCACTGTGCCGAAGGGCAGGGCGGCCTCGACGATCTTGCCGCCTTTCGCCAGGATGTCCCAGGCCTCGCCCTCATGCAGGGCGGCGGCGGCGATGAACTTCGTGCCGTCGACCACGGAGCCGCCGCCGACGGCCAGCAGGAAGTCGATGCGCTCGCTTTTCACCATGGCCACGGCCTGCATCAGGGTTTCATAGCTGGGATTGGGTTCGATGCCGGCAAATTCCAGCACCGTGTGGCCGGCCAGCGCCGCCCTGACTTCATCGTAGACGCCGTTCTGCTTGATGCTGCCGCCGCCGTAGGTCATCAGGACCCGCGCCTGCGGCGGAATCAGGCTGGCGATGGCGGCGATCTGGCCTTGGCCGAAGAGGATTTGCGTCGGATTGTAAAAGTCGAAATTGAACATGGGGCTCCTGCCGCTGAGGTTTAGGCTGTTGCTGAGCCATGATTATGGCCGAATGGGTGGAAACGTGTCGTGGACGCTTGAGCTTTTCGCCCGCGCGGTGGAGAATGCAGCCGATGTCACCACCACGCGAAAAGGAATGCGCATGACCACCGTCCCACTGGAAGAAGCGGGTTTGCCGGCCACGGCACTCGACATGCACCGCGCCATCGGCGCCACCATCGCCGCACTGCAGGCGCTGGACTTGAACAGCCAGCGCTTCGAGGCGTGCACGGACCCGGAACTGCGCCGCGTGCTGGCGCATGCGGGCGACACCAGCCGCAAGGAAGCGGCCATGCTGCTCGAATGGATGCGCCGCCGCGACGCGCGCCTGGACGCGGCCATGAAGGAAGCGCTGTTCAAGGCGGGGCCGATTGTTGCCCAGTATCACTATGATGAGAAAATAGTGTAACTATTGGTTTGTTGCTGTGGCGTACCATGCGCCACTTTCGCCTTGCTTCGCGTAGACTGTGCCCCGAACACGATTTTGGGAGAGTTTGCAACGATGAGATCATTACCATACCGAGAAGGCAGCTGGTTTGCCGTGCCCTTGCCGGGCGGCGGCTATGCCGTCGGCGTGGTGGCGCGCCGGGCGCCTGCCGGGCGCATCATGCTGGCGTATATGTTCGGGCCGAAGCGCGACAGCTTGCCTGCGCTGGAAGAACTGGAAGGCTTGCGGCCGGAACAGGCCCTGCGCCGCCTGCGCACGGGCGACATGGCCCTGCTCAACGAACGCTGGCCCCTGCTGGGCGACAGCGGCCACTGGGAGCGCGATGCCTGGCCCATGCCGGCCTTTATCCGCCGCAATGAATCCCTGCAGCGCGCCTGGCGCGCCAGCTATGCGGACGCCGACCCTGCCAAGCTGAACCGTGAGGAATCGATTCCCTTCGATACGCCGGGCATGGAAAGCGATTCGCTGTACGGTTACGGGGCGACGGAATTGTTGATGAATAAATTGCTGGGGCCGGAACGGGCGTCCGCCTGAAAGGCAGGGAGCGGCTCAGCCGTGCCGTTCCCCTTCGTTTATACCGCTGGCAAGCTGATCTGAAACGCCAGGCCGCCGCCTTCGCGGTTGCGCACTTGTAAGTCAGCGCCATGGCGCAGCAGCACGCGGTCGACGATGGCCAGGCCCAGGCCGGCGCCATTTGCCTGCCCGCGCGCCGTGTCGAGGCGGGTGAACGGTTTCATCAATTGCTCGATCTTTTCCGCCGGCACGCCGGTGCCGTGATCTTGCACCTCGATAATCACCTTTTTCACGCCATGGCTGGTGCGCACCTGGCAGGCGATGTCGATTTCCGTCATGTCGCTGCCTGGCGTCTTGCCATAGCGGCGCGCATTTTCGATCAGGTTGTTGAGCACGCGGCGCAAATCGGTGGGGTTGCCCATCGCATGCGCGCCTTCGGCGATGCTGGCGTTGATCTTCAGGTCCGGCAAGCGCATCGCCTCGCGCGTCATGTCGCTCAGCAAGCCGCTCAGGTCGATATCCGTAAAGCTCGACGCTTCCGTCGGCTTGGCATAGTCGAGGAACTGGCCGATGATGGCGTCCATTTGTCCGATATCGGACTGGATGCCTAAGCGTGCCTCGTCCGACAGGTTCGCCATTTCCACTTCCAGCTGCATGCGCGCCAGCGGTGTGCGCAAGTCGTGCGAAATGCCCGCCAAAATCACGGCGCGGTCCGATTCCACCTGCTTCAAATCGTCGACCATCTGGTTGAAGCTGCGGTTCGCCTCGATGATTTCGATCGGACCCTTTTCCGGCAGCGGCGCCGGCTGCTTGCCCTTGGCGATGTCGCGCGCGGCCGCCGTCAAACGCGACAGCGGCAAATTGATCAGGCTGGAAATGATGGCCGCTCCCAGCAGGGATAGCAGGGACACCAGGCTGGCCCAGCCCAGCCACTGGAAGCCCGTCAGGCCGCGCAGGCGCTCGCGGTCCAGCATCAGCCAGTATTCATCGTCGTCGATCTTGAAGCTGACCCAGAAACCGGCCACGCCGTTGACGCGCGCGGAAAAGCGCGTGTCCTTGTCCAGCTTGGCTTTCACCTGCGCCTCGATCTCGGGCATCAGGTAATTGTCGGGCGGCGGCTCGATGCGGTCGTCCTCTTCCAGCGAGAAGATGCGGATGCCTTCGTTGCTGACGAGGTCGAACAGCAGCTCGCGCCGCAGCTCGGGCGCCGAGTGCGTCAGTGCCGCATGCGTGATGGTGACGACGGAAATGATCTGGGCGGAAATCTGCTGCGCCTGCGGCTCGCGCTGGATGACGGAAATCATGCCGATCCAGGTGATCATGCTGACCGTGGTCAAGGTGCCGAGCAGCAAAAAGGTGCGCCAGAACAGGCCGCTTTTCAGCCGCGCCAGGCTGATATCGGGAACAAGCTTCATCATGCCTTGCCTGCGATCAGCGCGGCTGTCCGTCCGGGATGAAGACGTAACCCAGGCCCCACACGGTCTGGATGAACAGCGGGCTCGACGGATCGGGTTCGATCAGCTTGCGCAGGCGCGAGATTTGCACGTCCAGGCTGCGGTCGAATACTTCGTATTCGCGGCCACGCGCCAGTTCCATCAGTTTTTCACGCGACAGCGGCTGGCGCGCATGGCGGGCAAACACTTTCAGCACGGAAAACTCGCCCGTTGTCAGGGGCACCGTTTCGCCATTCTTTTTCAGGGTGCGCGTGCCCAGGTCCAGCACGAAGTCGCCGAATTCGAAGGTTTGCGGCGTTTCCGATGGCGCGCCCGGGATTTCATCGGGACCCTTGCGGCGCAGCACGGCGCCGATGCGGGCCACCAGTTCGCGCGGATTGAACGGTTTCGGCAGGTAGTCGTCGGCGCCCATTTCCAGGCCGACGATGCGGTCCACGTCTTCGCCCTTGGCCGTCAGCATGATGATCGGTGTCTGGTCACCCGCGCCGCGCAGGCGGCGGCAGATCGACAGGCCGTCTTCGCCGGGCAGCATCAAATCGAGCACCAGCAAGTCGTAGCGTTCGCGCAGCCACAGTTTGTTCATGGCCGTCGCGCTCTCTGCCGTGAAGACATTGAAACCCTGTTCAGTCAGGTAGCGGCGCAGCAGGTCGCGCAGGCGCACATCGTCATCGACCACCATGATTTTTGCCTGGTGGCCGTGGATCGATTGCGTAGTCGTGTTGCTGCCGGAAGTGGAGGTTGTGGTCATTTAGGGTGTCGTGTTATCTTATATTAGTTGCTATAGTAACGCCTCGCGCGGCGTCGGCAAGGGGCTGTGGCGACCCATTACAAAGTGTTACAAACTTTACCCAATTACTCTTACTGCACCGTGTAAAGCATCATACACTGGGGCCACAGTGGAAATCAGCTTTAAGTTTATACGGCATCGCGGAAGAGGAAACCAATGAATATCTTTACTAAAAAAATTCACGCCGCTCCCAGCGCAGCTATTGCCGCACGTACGACTGTGCTGTCCGCATTTGCCGTTTGCTCCGTGTTTGCCGCCAGCCTGGCGCTGGCACAAAACCAGCCGCCGCCACGCCGTGACGACCAGCAGCAAGTGCAGGCCCAGCGCTATGAACAGGTACAGCGCAGCAATAGCAATGATACGCGACTGCGCGAACAGCGTGACGCACGCAGTTTCGACACGCGCGCCGAAGAGCAGCGCCGCGCCAACGAGGGCGCCGACGCCTCGCGCCGCACGGGCCGCATGACGCCCGACGAGCGCCGCGACCTGCGCCGCCAGATCAACGAAGTGGGCCAGGATATATATTCCAACCCGCCGCGCCGCTAGGTATCGCGCACCCCATCCGACAGGGCCATCTCGCAAGACATGGCCCTGTTTGCATCTGGCAGCCCGCTTTTTTGCTCATTTATGCTCAGTCAGGCACGCCGCCCCGCCCCGTGATATTGTGCTAATGCACTGAGGCAATTCTCTGAATGTGTTGCTGGAGGAGGCAAGTGGTGAGCGACGACGACACGCCCGTTCCTGATGCTGCCCAAGCGGGCAGCTTGCCGCATGGCCTGGTCTCGCGTGACGAGGGCGTGTGCCTGGACCTGTCTCTGGCGCCCGCGCAGTTGCGCGCCGCCGTCGACCAGCTGTTCCAGTCGGGGCTGCTGCTGGCCGGCCTCGATTACGCTTTGTTCCTGCTGACCCTGTTCCATGCCCCCGCGCCCCGCGCCGCGCCCAAGAGCGACGCCTTGCTGCGCATCGCCGCCCGCGTGGCGCCATTCCCACCCCAGCGCCGCGCGCTGTATAAGCAAGTCAAGATCCGTGGCGACAGCGCCGAGTTTTACTTCGAAGTGCTGTCGCCGGACGCGGAGGGCCAAGTGCCGGCGCGCCGCGAGTTTGACGAGCTGGTGGCAGACCTGTGGTGCAAGGGCGTGCACTATGGCATCGATGGCGCGGCCGTACGCGCCATTCTTGGCAGCGGCAAGGCCGAGCGCATCACGGTGGCGCGGGTACTGCCGCCGCAGCCGGGGCGCGACGCCCAGCTAGTTGAAGTGTCGCAAGGCATCCACCGCGACGACGCGCCGCGCGAACGCTCCGACGGTCGCCTCGATTTGCTCAGCTTCAAGAACCGTTTCCCGCAAGTGAAAAAACACGCGCGCCTGCTGCGGCTGCTGCCTGGTGCGCCCGGCTTGCCCGGCTACGACCTGGCCGGCACGCTGCTGCCGCCGCCCGCGCCGCTGGAGCTGGACCTGGCGGCGGTGGCAGGTGTGGGTACGGCGGTCGAGCGCTTCAGCGATGGCGATTACGTCGTGGCCACCCAGGATGGCTATGTGAGTGTCGATGAACACGGCAAGATCTCCATCGAAAACAAGATCGTCAGCCGCGAAGGCGTCAGCAGCCGCACCACGGGCAATCTGAAGCTGCGCGCTGCGTACGAGGAATATGGCGAAGTGCAGGAGCAGCGCCAGCTCGACGGCAGCGACATCACCATCCATGGCGACGTGTATGGCCATCTGCACTCGCATGGCGGGCTGATCTTATTGCACCGCAACCTGGTGGGCGGTACGGCGTTGAATGAACACGGCGACGTGCGCGTCGAGGGCGTGGCTTCCGGTTCCGTGTTGCAGGCGCTGAGCGGCGAAGTGCATGTGAAGCGGGCCGAAAGCTGCGTCATCGCCGGCACGCGCGTGGTGATCGAGCATGCCAGCAATTGCGAGATCATCGCCGACGAGGTTGTCATCGAGCTGGCCGAAGGCTGCGCCGTGGCGGCACGCACCATTCGCATCGGCAGCGCCGGTCCGCGCAGGCAGGTGGAGATGCTGCTGTTCCCGCTGGTGCCCGATTTGAGCGCGCTGGAGCAAAGGATTGCGGAAAGCCTGGAGAAGGCGGCCCAGTACCAGCAGGCGCAGCACAAGCGCCAGCAGGAAATCGATGCCATTGCGCAATTGCCCGAGGTGCGCAACTACCTGACCCTGGCGGGCCAGCTGCGGCGTGGCGAATTGCAGCTGCAGCCGGCGCAGCAACTGCAGTACGACAAGCTGGCCGCGCGCATCGCCCCCGTGCTGAAGGAAGTGGCGCGCCTGCGCGTGGAGGTGAAACAGTCGGAAATCCTGCAGGCGCAAATGCTGTCGCTGGTGGCGCAAGTGCGCCAGCAGCGGCAAGCGACGGCCGGCCAGTCGCGCTGCAGCCTGGGCCTGGTCGACGGCGAAACGGCGGTGCGCACGATGGTCGTGCCGCCCGGGCCGGCCAAGGTCTACGACCGGCCGCCGAAAGAGATCAAGGCGCTGTTGCGCAGCGCCACGCCAGCCACGCAGCCCGTGTTTGCGGACAGCACAGGCAGCCTTGAGTGGACCTACCAGCCACCACCCTGATCAGTCGATAACCTTGCCGCGAGATTGCTTGAGGACGCTATGCGTGCTCTTGCTGTCGAGGCGGCGCCGTTGCGAGCTGCGCGTGGGCTTGGTGGCGCGGCGCACGGCGGGCAGGAAGGTCACGCTGTCGATGATTTCCTGCAAGCGCCGCAAGGCTTCTTCCTTGTTCTGTTCCTGGCTGCGCGATTGTTGCGCCTTGAGCACCAGCACGCCATCCTTGCTGATGCGGCTGTCGCGCAAGGCCAGCAGCCGCTCCTTGTACGCTTCCGGCAGCGACGAGGCGGCGATGGGAAAGCGCAAATGGATGGCGCTGGAGACCTTGTTGACGTTCTGCCCGCCCGGGCCCTGGGCGCGGATGGCGGAAAATTCAACTTCAGCGGGATTGACGAGGTGTTGCATGGTCTGCCTGTGGGGAAATGATGCCCGTATTGTAAGGGAAGATGGCTGCGCCGGCGCAAGGCCGGGCGCTGAGTGTCAGCATGCCTCCTGGGAAAGTTGATGTTTCTCAACGCCGCCTGCGGCGATGCTGGTTAGCATGGGGCCAACGTTGCGCCACTGCGTATCCTGGCAGCGCTTACCGGATGAAAGGAACATCATGCAGCCCACGACGACGCCTGGCGCCGCAGCAACGGCGGAACATAGCACCCTGCAATACCTGACGCAGTACTTGAGCTTCCGGCTGGGTGGCCTGGAATACGGCCTCGATTACCGTCGTGTGCGGGAATTGCGTCCGCTGAAGGAGCTCGACCGCTTCTCCTCGGAAGGGGAAGTGTTGCACAGCGTGGCTGTCTCGCGCGGCATGATCATCCCCATCGTCGACATGCGCGCCGCGTTCGGCAGCGCCCGGGGCGCGCCCGACCCGTCCATCGACGTGATCATCCTGCAGCTGAGCAATGGCGTGATGGGCATGGTGGTCGATGGCGTCACCGATATCGTCAGCCTGGCACCCGCTGACATCGCCGCCGTGCCCGGCCTGGGCGAGGCGGAAGCCGATTATTTGCTGGGCCTGGGCACGGTGGGGGGCCGCCGGCTGATCCTCGTCGACATCGACCGCCTGATGGCGATCCGCAGCCCCAGCCCCATGCAGGCGGCCTAAAAAAAGACGACCCGGAAGTCGTCTTTGTGTTTTGCGTTAGCCGAGTTTCTCGAGCTGGTCTTGCAAGTCCAGCCATTCCGCTTCCAGCTGCGCCAGGTCCTTGGTGAAGAAGGTCTGGTCAGCCAGCAATTGCTTCAGCTTGGCCTTGTTGGCCGCGTCGTAGATGGTCGGTTCGCCCAGCTTGGCTTCCGTTTCCGCCTTTTGTGCGTTGCGCTTGGCGATCTGCTCTTCCTGGCGCTTGATCTTGTTTTCGATCGGCTTGCGCAAGGCTGCTGCCTTCTGGCGGTCTTCCGCTTCCTGGCGCTTGTCGCGCACGGGCGCGGCAGGGGCGGCAGGGGCTACCGGCGAAGGTACGGAAGAAGTCACGGGGAAGTCCGTCTTGTTGGCCTTGCCGGCGGCCGGCAGCACGTCCGTGCCCTTGCCCAGCTTGGTCTTGAACAGCCAATCCTTGTAGTCGTCCAGGTCGCCGTCGAACGGCTGCAGCTTGCCGTCGGCAACGATGATGAATTCATCGGTGGTAGCGCGCAGCAAGTGGCGATCATGGGAAACGACGACCAGCGTGCCTTCGAACTGGGCCAGCGCTTCCGTCAGTGCTTCGCGTGTTTCCAGATCCAGATGGTTGGTCGGTTCATCGAGCAGCAGCAAGTTCGGACGCTGCCAGACGATCAGCGCCAGCGCCAAACGGGCTTTTTCGCCGCCCGAGAATGGTGCGATCGAGGCGGTGACCATGTTGCCGGGGAAGTTGAAACCACCCAGGAAGTTGCGCAGTTCCTGCTCGCGCACGGTCGGCGCGATCTTGGCCAGATGCCACAGTGGCGATTCGTCGTGGCGCAGCATTTCCACCTGGTGCTGGGCGAAGTAGCCGATGTTGAGGCCCTTGCCCATGGTGGCGTCGCCCGTCAGCGGCATCAGTTCGCCGGCGATGGTCTTGATCAGGGTCGACTTGCCGGCGCCGTTCTGGCCCAGCAGGCCGATGCGCTGGCCGATCTGCAGCGAAAACTTGATGCCGTTGACGATGGTCTTGTGCGTGATTTCGCCCGTGGCTTCGTTTTCGATCTTGTAGCCCGCGTCGACGTCTTCCATCACCATCAGCGGATTCGGTGCGCTCAAAGGCTCGCGGAATTCGAACGAGAATTCGGCGGCGGCGCGCAAGGGCGCCAGCTCTTCCATCTTCGCCAGCGCCTTCATGCGGCTTTGCGCCTGGCGGGCTTTCGAGGCTTGCGCCTTGAAGCGGTTGACGAACGATTCCAGGTGGGCACGCTTGCGCTGTTGCTTTTCCAGCGCGCCGGCAGCCAGGATCATCTGCGCCGCGCGTTGGCGCTCGAAGCTCGAGTAGTTGCCCGAATAGCGCTTCAGCTTGCGCTCGTCGATATGCACGACGACGTTGACCACTTCATCGAGGAAGTCGCGGTCATGGGAAATGATCAGCAAGGTGCCGGCATAGCGCTTCAGCCAGTCTTCAAGCCAGATGATGGCGTCCAGATCCAAGTGATTGGTCGGTTCATCGAGCAGCAGCAGGTCGGACGGGCACATCAGCGCCTGCGCCAGGTTCAAACGCATGCGCCAGCCGCCGGAGAAGCTGGCGACAGGTTGCTGCATCTGGTCCAGGGTAAAACCCAGGCCCAGCAGCAATTGCTCGCCGCGCGACTGCACCGTGTAGGCGTCGGCATCGGCCAGCGCGCTGTACATGTTGCCGATGGCGATGCCGTTTTCCGTGCTTTCCGGTTGCGACTCGAGATGCGCCAGTTCAGCTTCCAGTTTGCGCAAGGTGGCGTCGCCATCGATCGCATAGTCGAGCGCGGCACGGTCCAGCGGCGGTGTTTCCTGCGCCACGTAAGCCACGCGCCACTTGGCCGGGAAATCGATCTCGCCCTGGTCAGGGTGCAATTCGCCGCGCATCATGGCGAACAGGCTCGATTTGCCCGCGCCATTGGCGCCGATCAGGCCGATCTTGTCGCCCGGGTTGAGGGTGACATCGACTTGTTCGAGCAACGGTTTGATGCCGCGCATCAGGCTTACTTGTAGGAAACGTATCATTTTTTTCTTTGTGTTGTAAATTAAGGCGCTGTGCCGCTTACGCCAGCGCTTATGCCAGCTTGAGCTGCTCGGCCGTCAGCAGGAATACCATGTCGTCGCCGGCGCTCGTCGTCAGCCAGGTCAGGCCCAGCTCGCCGAAGGCCGCTTCCGCGTATGCGCGTTCGTTGCCGATTTCAATCATCAGGATGCCATCGTCCGTCAGGCGTTCGGCCGCGCCGGCGATGATCTTGCGTACCAGGTCCATGCCGTCGCTGCCGCCGTCGAGGGCGATTTGCGGTTCGGCCAGGTATTCCTGGGGCAGGGCGCCCATCGACGCGGAATTCACGTATGGCGGGTTGCTGATGATCAAATCATATTTCTTGGCCGGCACGTTCGCGTACAGGTCCGATTCGATCAAGGTGACGCGATCCTGCAATTTATACGTGTCGACGTTGCGCTTGGCCACGGCCAGCGCGTCGGCGGAAATGTCCACCGCGTCCACTGCGGCGTTCGGGAAGGCGTCGGCCATCATGATGGACAGGCAGCCCGAGCCGGTGCACAGTTCCAGGATGTTTTCCACCGCTTCCGGTTCCGCCACCCAGGGCGAGAAGTATTCAGGGATCAGCTCGGCGATGAAGGAGCGGGGCACGATCACGCGCTCGTCGACGTAAAAGTTGTACGTGCCCAGCCAGCCTTCCTTGGTGATGTAGGCAGCTGGCACGCGGTCGATGCTGCGGCGGTCGATGACCGTCATCACGCTGGCCACTTCCGACGGCAGCAATTTGGCGTCGAGAAACGGTTCGAGCTTGTCGAGTGGCAACTTCAAGGTGTGCAGGATCAGATAGGCCGCTTCGTCGAACGCTTCGGCGCTGCCGTGGCCGAAAAACAGCTTGGCGGTATTAAAACGGGTAACGGCGTAGCGCAGCAGGTCGCGTGGCGTGGAAAACGGGTTCGGGGTCATGGCATTCTCGAAAAGACGGTGTTCTGGCCCGCCGTGACGGGCCTCGGTATTCTGGTTCAGACGGGCAGCAAATGCTCCAGCGTGCGCCGGTAAATATTCTTCAGGGGATCGATGTGGCGCAGTTCGATGTGCTCGTCGATCTTGTGAATACTGGCATTGGGCGGCCCGAATTCTATCACTTGGGGGCAGATTTGCGCGATAAACCGGCCATCCGAGGTGCCGCCCGTGGTCGATAACTGCGTCACAATGCCCGTTTCCGCGTGAATCGCGGACGACAGCGCATTGGAGAGGGTGCCGCGTGGCGTGAGGAAGGGCAGGCCGCTCAGGGTCCACTGTAAAGCGTATTGCAAGTCATGCCTGTCGAGGATGGCGTGCACGCGTTCCTGCAGGTTTTCCGCCGTGCTGGCCGTGGAAAAGCGGAAATTGAAATCGATCACCATATCGCCCGGAATCACGTTGTTGGCGCCCGTGCCTGCGTTGATATTCGACATTTGCCAGGAGGTCGGCAGGTAGTACTCATTGCCTGCATCCCATTTTTCCTCGACCAGGTCGGCCAGCGCCTGCGCCGCTTCGTGGATGGGGTTTTTCGCCAGGTGCGGGTAGGCGATATGGCCTTGCACGCCCTTGATCGTCAATCGGCCCGACAGCGAACCGCGGCGGCCATTCTTGATCATGTCGCCCAGTTGCGCGCTTGACGTCGGCTCGCCCACCAGGCAATAGTCGATCTGCTCGCCCCGCGCCTTCAGTTGCTCGCAGACGATGACGGTGCCGTCCGTGGCCGGGCCTTCCTCGTCGCTGGTGATCAGGAAGGCGATCGAGCCCGTGTGCTCGGGCGTGGCGGCGATGAACTCTTCGCAGGCTACCACCATGGCGGCAATCGACGTCTTCATGTCGGCCGCGCCACGGCCGTACAGCTTGCCGTCGCGCTGGGTGGGGATGAAGGGCTGCGAGCGCCATTGCTCGACGGGACCCGTGGGTACCACATCCGTATGGCCGGCAAAGACGAACACGGGGGAGGTCGTGCCGCGCCGCGCCCATAGGTTGGTGACGTCGTTCGACTGTATCGTCTCGCAGGCAAAACCCAGCGGCGTGAGGAGGTCGATCAGGTGCTGCTGGCAGCCCTTGTCATCGGGCGTGACCGAGGACAGGGCAATCAGTTTTTCGGTCAGGGCGAGGGTTTTGGAGGTGGTCATGGTGTAGAGCGGGGTCGTACCCTTGGGTGCGACCCCAGCCTTGCAGGTGTCGGGTTTAAACTGAAAAAATGGCTGAATACTGCGCATCGGAAAACGCCACGCTGAACTTTCCATCCTTGTCCAGCACGGGACGCTTGATGATGGACGGGTTTTCCAGCATCAGTTCCAGGGCGCTGGCCGCGTCGACGGTGGCGGCTTTGCGCTCGTCGGACAGGGCGCGCCAGGTCGTGCCTTTCTTGTTGACCAGTACATCACATGGCAATTGCTGCAGCCACGCTTCCACGGTGGCGCGTTCCAGGCCCTGTTTCTTGAAGTCGTGGAAGGTGAAATCGAGTTGCTGTGCGGCCAGCCAGGTGCGGGCCTTTTTGACGGTATCGCAATTGGGGATACCGTAGAGTGTAATGGTCGTCATGGGTAGGGCTAAGGGGGATGAATGCGGTTCGCTTGATCGCGGCGCTTGCGCCAGAGCAAAATGCGATGTTAGCCGCCATTATACAGTCGATGCGCAGTCGATGCGGCGCTGCAACACGGCCCTGTGATTCCCCTACACGGGCCTTGGCGCCGCCTTGCCTGATTCTGCCGGACCGAAATGCAGGCCCAGGCGCAAGGCCAGGGCGCGCAGGGCGCCGCTTTCCTGCTGGTGCAGGGCCAGCGCGATATGGCCGTCGGGGCGCACGAGGTAGGCCGCGTCGCGGCCCAGGCCGGCCAGCTTGGCGGCCACGTTATACGTGTAGCAATGCACGGGCAGCTTCAGCACACGCGCTTCGCCAAGCAGCTCGGGCGCCGCTTCGCCATAGATGTGCAATTGCCAATCCATGCTGCGCAAGGCCGTGAAATTGTCTTGCGTGCCATCCGAGAACCACGGCAGGCGGTCGCCACCGCGCAGGTATTGCGCGTGGCCTGCGGAAAGGGCGCTGTCTTCATAGCTGATCTGGATTTGCGACACGGTCTGGAACAGCAAACGGCGCGCCCTCCCGAAGCCCGAGAGGAAGGGCAGCGCATGCGGCACCAGCCAGCGCCTGAGGAATTGCCCGGCCATGCCTTGCGCGACGATGGCCTGGAAGGCGCGGTCGGTGGTGGCGACGAGTTTGCGGGCAAACACGATGCGCTCGCTTTCATAGGTGTCGAGCAAGGCGTCGTTGCTCTGCCCCCGCAGCTTTTGCGCCAGTTTCCAGGCCAGGTTGACGGCGTCGCCCAGGCCCGTGTTCATGCCCTGGCCACCCACGGGGCTGTGCAGATGGGCCGCGTCGCCCAGGATGAAGCAGCGCCGTTCGCGAAACTGCGCCGCCACCCGGTGGTGGACTTTATAGGTGGAAAACCAGTTCACATGCTCGACCTGGATGCCCAGCAAGGCTTGCACCTGTTCGCGCACGTCGTCGAAGACGGGCGCCGGCGCGCCATCGGGGCGGTCGGGCAGGATGCCGATCAGGCGCTGCATGCCGCTGGTGCGCACCGGCAACATCAGCGCAAACGCGTTCGCGCCCAGGTGGGCGTGCAAATCCGTATTGCTGCCGGCCACTTGCGCATCGGCCACGTAGTACAGGTGATCGTAGGTGCCGCCGGAGAATTCAAAGCCGGCGATCTCGCGGACCTTGCTGCGGGCGCCGTCGCAGCCGCAGATATAATCAAACGTACAATATTGTCTTTCGCCATTGCTGAGCAGGATGGCTTGCACTTCGCTATCGTCCTGCGTCCACAGGTCCAGCGCGACATTCCATTCCACATGCACGCCGGCCGCCGCCAGTTTGCTGATAAGAAAGCGTTCATGCTCGTCCTGGGGCAGGCTCAGCACGAAAGGGTAGGGGCTCAGCCCTTCGCCGATCTCGCCCAGGGCCAGTTTCACCAGCTCTTCTCCCCCTTCATGGATGTGCATGGCATTGATCTTGATGCCCAGGCTGACCAGCTCATCGGCAAAGCCCAGCTGCTGGTAAAACTCCAGAGTGCGCGCATGCACGGCCATGGCCCGCGACGCCTGCCCGGGACCGCTGTTCTTGTCGATGATGCGGCAATCGACGCCATGGCGCGCCAGGCGCAGGGCAAGCATGAGGCCGGTAGGACCGGCGCCGATGATCAATACGGGAGGAGTATTCATGCCATTCAGTATAGGACAGGATGGCGTAAGGCTGCGGGACGATTGAAGTTGCTAACCGGAAATGAAAATGTCCCGCCTAAGCGGGACATTCAGGGTGCTGCGTGCGCCTTGCAGCGCGCAGATTAAATGCCGCGCAGCAACTCGTTGATGCCTGTTTTTGCGCGGGTTTTTGCATCCACGCGCTTGACGATGACGGCGCAGTACAGCGAGTACTTGCCGTCTTCCGAAGGCAGGTTGCCCGAGACCACGACGGAACCGGCTGGCACGCGGCCGTACGTCACTTCGCCCGTGGCGCGGTCGTAGATCTTGGTCGATTGGCCGATGTAGACGCCCATCGAGATGACCGAGTTTTCTTCGACGATCACGCCTTCGACGATTTCCGAACGGGCGCCGATGAAGCAGTTGTCTTCGATGATGGTCGGGTTCGCTTGCATTGGTTCCAGCACGCCGCCGATGCCGACGCCGCCGGACAGGTGGACGTTCTTGCCGATCTGGGCGCAGGAGCCGACGGTGGCCCAGGTGTCGACCATGGCGCCTTCATCGACGTAGGCGCCGATGTTGACGTAGGACGGCATCAGCACGACGTTCTTGGCGATGAAGCTGCCGCGGCGGGCGACGGCTGGCGGCACCACGCGGAAACCGCCCTTGGCGAAGTCTTCCTGGGTGTAGTTGGCGAACTTGGTCGGGACCTTGTCGTAGAACTGCATCGTGCCATCCGATGGCAGGACGACGTTGTCTTCCAGGCGGAACGACAGCAGCACGGCTTTCTTGACCCACTGGTTGACAACCCAGTCGCCCGAGGTTTTTTCCGCCACGCGGATGCTGCCGTTGTCCAGGCCATTGATGACGTGGGACACGGCGTCGCGCAGTTCGGCCGTGCCGTTGCCTGGATTGATTTCGGCGCGGTTTTCCCAGGCCTGGTCGATGATGTTTTGCAATTGTTGGCTCATGATGATGTCTTGTTTATGTAGGGTTAATGCGTGGTTGATGAGGATGCGGAAAGCTGCTGGCAGAATTTTACTATGCGCAATGCCGCTTCCAGCCCTTCGGCCGTTTCGGCCACCAAGGCCATGCGGATGCGGTTGCGGCCCGGATTGATGCCGTGCGCGTCGCGCGCCAGGTAACTGCCAGGCAATACCGTCACATTATATTCGGCGTACAGGCGTTGCGCGAATTGCGTGTCGGACAGTCCCGTGCGGCTGACGTCGGCCCACAGGTAGAAACCGGCGTCCGGCAATTGCACGTCCATCACCGCTTGCAGCAGCGGCGTGATGGCGTCGAACTTGGCGCGGTACTTGGCGCGATTTTCCTCGACATGGGTTTCGTCGTTCCAGGCCGCGACGGAGGCCGCCTGCACGGCAGGGCTCATGGCGCCGCCGTGGTAGGTTCGGTAGAGCAGGAATTTTTTCAGTACTTCCGCGTCGCCGGCGACGAAGCCCGAGCGCATGCCCGGCACGTTCGAACGCTTCGACAGGCTGGAAAACACCACCAGGCGCGCATACGGGCGCTCGACTGTGGACAGGCCCAGCATGTGCGCCGCCTGCAGCGCACCCAGCGGGGGCGTGTCGCCGTGGTAAATCTCGGAATAGCACTCGTCGGCGGCGATGACGAAATCGTAGCGCTCGGACAGGGCGAACAGGTGTTCCCAGTCCGTCAGGGTCAGCACGGCGCCCGTCGGGTTGCCGGGCGAACACAGGAGCAGCAGCTTGACCTTTTCCCACACGGAGGTAGGCACGCTGTCGTAGTCGCAGCCGAAATTGCGCGCCGGGTCGGAGTTGACGAAATACGGTTCGGCGCCGGCCAGGTAGGCCGCGCCTTCATAGATCTGGTAAAACGGATTCGGGCTGATCACCAGCGAACCGGCCGACGGATCGATTACCGTTTGCGCCAGCGCAAACAGCGCTTCGCGCGAACCGTTCACGGGCAGGATTTGCGTGGCAGGATTGAGCTTGGGGATGTCGTAGCGGCGTTCCAGCCAGCCGGCAATGGCGCTGCGCAAGGCTTCCGAGCCGATGGTGGTCGGATAGCTGGCCAGGCCGTGGATATTGTCGACCAATGCCTGCTCGATGAAGGCCGGCGTCGGGTGCTTGGGTTCGCCCATGCCCAGGCTGATGGGCGCATACTCGGGATTGACCGTCACGCCGGCAAACAGCTGGCGCAGCTTTTCAAATGGATATGGTTGCAGTTTAGCAAGAAGTGGATTCACGGAGCGGACCAGGGCAAGAGTGGAAAGACGATGTTTCTCAGCGACTACTTGGCGCGGCAGACTTGATGCCCGTCAAATAATAAGCTGCGTCTTTCATTATAGCCGTCCTCGCGGGCCCGCTGTGCAAGCCGCATCGGCCTGAGGGCTGCCCGGCTTGCCACGGCATGCCGTAGCGGGGAGTGCCGCAGCATGGCGCGGCAAGGTAAAATACGCCATGCCTATCTTACTTCCCACCCTGCTTGCTATTGAAACCTCGTCCGAACTCGCCTCCTGCGCCTTGTTGCGCGGCGATGTCGTCCTGTTCCGTGCCTCGTCGGGCGTGCGTACCCATTCCCAGTCGATCTTGCCGATGGTGCAGGAATTGCTGGCTGAAGCGGGTGTGACCCTGGCGGACGTGGACGCCATTGCCTACGGCGCCGGCCCAGGCTCGTTTACGGGCGTGCGCACGGCCTGCGGCATCGCGCAAGGCCTGGCCTACGGCGCCAATTTGCCCGTCGTGCCTGTCGTCACCCTCGACGCCATGGCGCTGGCGTGCCACCAGCAGCATGGCGCGCAGCGCATCGTGACCGTGCTCGACGCCCGCATGGGCGAAGTGTACTGGGCGCAATATGACTATCAGGATGGCTTGCAGGCCGTGTTGCCACCGGCCCTGAGCGCGCCGGCCGGCGTGGTGCCGCAAGGCGACGTCGTCGGCTGCGGCAACGGCTTTGCGGCCTATGCCGAGGCGCTGGCCGCGCTGCCATGCGCCGCCAACGCGGACGCCGCCATCATGCCGCACGCCGAGCAGGTGGCGCAGCTGGCGCGCATCGCCTTTGCCGCCGGTCAGTTCGTGACGGCGGCCGAGGCGCAGCCTTTGTATTTGCGTAACAAGATCGCCTACACGAGCGCGGAACGGCACGAGATGCAACAGGCCAAGGCCGCTGCAGAGTCCGCGCAATGAGCGTAGCGGGCAAAGGTACGGACAAGTGCAAGGACAGCGTCGCAGACTGGGACTTGCTGCGGCTTGATTATCAGCCGATGCGTGAGGCGGATCTGTTGGAGGTGCTGGCGCTGGAGCAGCGCGTGTATCCGCATCCCTGGACGCACGGCAATTTCGTCGATTCGCTCAAGAGCGGCTACCCGGCCTGGGTCTTGCGCGACGTGGACGGCACCTTGCTTGGCTATTTTCTGCTGATGCTGGTCGTCGACGAGGCGCACTTGCTCAACGTGGCCGTCGAGGGCGCCATCCAGGGCCAGGGACTGGGCCGCTTCCTGCTGAACCAGTCCTGCGCCTGCGCGCGCCAGCTGGGCATGGAGTCGATGCTGCTGGAAGTGCGCCCGTCGAACGTGCGCGCACTCGATATTTACCAGCGCTATGGATTTGAACAGATCGGCCGGCGCAAGGGATACTATCCGGCCAGCAACTCGCAACGTGAGGACGCCATCGTGATGCGTTATACCCTATGAGCCGCAGCGCCGTTTTCCTCGATGAAATGGGCGTCGGTCCCTTGTGGCGTTTACGCCAGGGGGCTGCGCCCGAGGCTGTTGACGTCGTCGCCGAGGCTGCCGTGGAGATGGACGTCGCCGTGGCGGCGCCCGTGGCCGAAGCCGTTGATGTCGTGATTGAGGTAGTCACCGAGGTGGCAGCTGAGTCGGTCGCCGAGGTGCGGGCCGAAGCGCCCGTCGCCGTTGCCGCTACGCCAGTTCCCGCCGCCGCGCCTGACGACACGGCCTGGTTCGACGATGCGCCGCCACCGCCACCGCCACCGCCGCCGGCGAAGCAGCTGAGCGACACCGATATTGCCGCCCTCGACTGGGAAGGCTTGACGGCCGCCGTGGCCAAGTGCGCGCGCTGCGATTTGTGCAAAACGCGCAAGGGCGTCGTCATGGGCCGTGGCGACCGCCAGGGCGCTTGGCTGATGCTGGCCAGCAGCCCGTCGCGCCTGGAAGAACGCGAAGGGCGCGCCTTGCCGGGCGAGCAGGGGAAATTGCTCGACAATATGCTCAAAGCCATAGCCGTCGATGCGGGCCATGACGTGTACATCACCCACTTGCTGAAATGCCGTCCGCTCGACGAGGCGGGGCAGGAACGCTTGCCGACAGAGGCCGAGTCTGACGCCTGCCGCCCATATTTTGACCGCGAACTGGCCCTGCTGCAGCCGTGCACCATCGTCACCCTGGGTTCGATGGCCGCTGCCGGCATCAATCCCGGTGAAAAACCCGTGCGCGGCAAGATGCGCCAGCTGGGCAAGGCCTCGCTTGTCGCCACCTTCCATCCGGAAATGCTGCTGCAGGACGAGACGGGCAAGGCCAAGGCGGGCGCCTGGGCCGACCTGTGCCTGGCGAAAAGCACGCACGGTGATTGATACGGCCGTCGGCTCCTTCCAGTCCCGCTTCGAGCGGCGCTGGGGGCATTTGACGCACCCCCGCGTGCGTGCGCTGGCCTGGCTGCTCGACTCGCCCGATTTGCTGGACCCGTCCAGCCCCCACTGGGGCGGGCGCATCGCCAGCCTGGCGCCCGTCGCGCCTGCCGTGGCGGCGTGGCTGGGGGCGCTGCAAGAGGATCCATCGCCGCTCGATGCGGCGTTGGGGCCGAAATTCTATTCCCGCCTGGGTCTGTATGCTGAAAAGTTGCTGGCCTTTTATTTTGAACAGCATGGCTTATTGCAAGCGCATGGCTTGCAAGTGCAAGTCAACCGCAACGACACGGTGGGCGAGTTCGATTTCCTGCTGCGTGACGGGACGAATGGTAATGCGTTGTTGCACTGGGAGTTTGCCACCAAGTTCTACCTGCTTGAAGGGGCGCCCGATCCCGGCGTGTTCAATCACCTGATCGGCCCCAACCTGGCCGACACCTTGGGATTGAAGATGCGCAAGATTCTCGACAAGCAACTGGCTTTGTCTCGCCATCCGGCCGCGCAAAGCCTGCTGGCGCACCCCGTGCGGGCGGCGCAGGCGCTGGTCAAGGGCTGGCTGTTTTATGCGGCAGGCGCCACGCCCGGCATGGACGGTATTTCCCAAGAGCATGGACACGGCTTCTGGTGCACGCCAGCCCAGCTCCCGGAGCAGCGCTATATCGTGTTGCCACGCTTGCAATGGCTGGCGCCGTTCAAGGGACAAGGCGTGGAAGCGCTGGATGTCAATGCCTTGCGCTCGCAGTTGTTTGATCTGGCGCAACCGGTAATGGTGGCCACGGTGGAGCATGTCGACGGCTGGGAGGTGGAACGCACGCGCGGTTTTGTCGTGCCCCCTGACTGGACGGAGCAGGCTGCCGCGCGGCGGATAACAGGCACGCTACCTGCGTAATCGGCACCACCGTTAATGCTTTTGCTCGCCAATCAGCGACAAATTGTCGTGTTCCAGTTGGTTCAGCTTGTGCCTGCGCATGATCATGTACATGGTGCCGGCGACGAACAGGCCGAACAGGGTGATGATGATATTGAGCGGCAGGTGCAAACGGATCATGATGGAATACACGGCCAGCATGGTGAGAATCGACAGGTTTTCATTGAAGTTCTGCACGGCGATGGAATGGCCCGCGCTCATCAGGACGTGGCCGCGATGTTGCAGCAGGGCATTCATGGGCACGACGAAAAAGCCGGACAGGGCGCCGATCAGTATCAGCAGCGGGTAGGCGATCCACACGGAGTGTACTTGCGTCATCATCATGACGATCACGCCCATGGCGATACCCAGCGGAATGACGGTCAGCGACTTGCGCAGCGGAATGAAGCGCGCCGACAGCACGGCGCCGGCGGCCACGCCGATGGCGACCACGCCCACCAGGCTGGTTGCCTTGTCGAACGGCATGTTCAGCGACTGCTTGGCCCATTCCAGCACGATCAGTTGCAAGGTGGCGCCAGCGCCCCAGAAAAGGGTGGTCACGGCGAGGGTGATCTGACCCAGCTTGTCTTTCCACAGAATGGAATAGCAATTGGCAAAATCGGAAATCAGTTTGATAGGATTGCGTTCCTGGTGTGGATACACGCAGCCCGTGTCGGGAATCTTCAGGTTGGCCAGGGTTGCCAGCACATAAATGCCCACCACCACGCATAGGGCCGCTTCCGTCTTGTTGGCGATGCCCGTGTCGATCAGGGGGATGTCGATGGACAGCAGCATGTCGGACACGTGGCCGCTGACGAGTGCGCCGCCCATGACGGTGCCGAGGATGATGGAGGTGACGGTCAAGCCTTCGATCCAGCCATTCGCCGCCACGAGCTTTTCCGGTGGCAGCAATTCCGTCAGGATGCCGTACTTGGCGGGCGAATACACGGCCGCGCCAAAGCCCACGACGGCGTAGGCCAGCAAGGGGTGTACATGGAAGAAGACGAGGGCGCAGCCGAAGATCTTGACCAGGTTGGCGATGAACATGACCTTGCCTTTCGGCAATGCATCCGCGAAGGCGCCGACAAAAGCGGCCAACAGCACATAAAACAGCACGAACGACAATTTGAGCAGCGGCGTGATCCACGCCGGGGATTTCATGGACACCAATAAATCGACGGCGACAAAAAAGAGGGCGTTATCTGCCAGCGAGGAAAAGAACTGCGCCGCCATGATGGTATAAAAACCACGATTCATTCTGGAATGCCTGAAATCATATCTGGCTTGCTTTATACCACGAAAAAACGGCAAACCCCAAGTTTGGGCAGGGTCGCTTTGCATAGTCTTGCCTAAGCGAAGCTTAATTTTTCTGCCGTAGAAAAATACATCACATGTGAGCATTTTATACATGCTGTCGTGGGCGACTATCACGACACTCGCACCTGTCCGCCTTGCAGGCTTGTCGCCCGCATCGTGCCCATCCGGTAAAATACGGCATTCCCACCCGCCGTGAACGACGCATATGCCCAGGCCCCTCATCGCCACCATCCATCTCGATGCCATGCAACACAATCTGGCGCGCGCGCGCGCCTATGCCCGAGGCGCCAACGTATGGGCCGTCGTCAAGGCGAATGCCTATGGTCACGGCCTGGAACGGGCCATGCGGGGCTTTGCCGGGGCCGATGGCCTGGCGCTGGTCGAGGTCGATTACGCCGTGCGCTTGCGCGAACTGGGCTGGACCAAGCCTATCCTGCTGCTGGAAGGCTTTTTCGACGCCAGCGATTTACTTGTCATGGCGCAGCACAAGCTGAATGGCAGCGTGCATTGCGAAGAACAGATCGCCATGCTGGCAGCGGCGCGTCTGCCGCACGCCATCGATGTGCACCTGAAGATGAACACGGGCATGAACCGCCTGGGCTTCACGCCGCAAGCCATCGCCGCCGCGTATGCGCGCCTGCGCGCCATGCCGCACATCGGCACGATCACCCTGATGACGCATTTCGCGAATGCGGATGAGGCGGGGCCCACGCGCTTGCCTTTGGCCCAGCAGATGCTGCGCTTTGAAGCCGGCGCGGCCAGCATCGGCACGCGCTTGCCGCGCAGCCTGTGCAATTCGGCCGGCCTGCTGCTGCACCAGCTCGACAGCGACTGGGTACGCCCCGGCATCATGCTGTACGGCGGCACACCCAGCGGCGCTCCCGGCGGCACCTCCGCGCAAGCGTTCGGCTTGCTGCCCAGCATGACCTTGCGCAGCAGCATTATCGGCATCCAGGATATCGCCGCCGGTGAAGTGGTGGGCTATGGCAGCCGCTACGCAGCGGCCGGCAATATCGAGGTGGGCGTGGTGGCTTGCGGCTATGCGGATGGCTATCCGCGCCATGCGCCCGAAGGCACGCCCGTGCTGGTCGACGGCGTGCGCACGGGGCTCATCGGCAGGGTCTCGATGGACATGCTGATGGTGGACTTGACGCACGTGCCGGGCGCACGGGTCGGCAGCAGCGTGACCTTGTGGGGCCAGGGCATGCCGATCGACGAGGTGGCCCTGACCGCCGGCACCATCGGCTACGAGCTGATGTGCGCACTGGCGCCGCGCGTGCCTGTGGTCGACGCGACACAGTGACGCCGGCACGCCGTTTGTATATACTGTGAATTCACTGTACATATAAACAGCATTTTCACCTTACCCGGGCAAAGTACACCATGGCAAAAGTCAAGACCATCTACACCTGCAGCGATTGCGGCGCCATCAGCAATAAATGGATGGGGCAGTGCACCTCGTGCAACCAGTGGAACACCATGGTGGAAACCCTGCCCGAGACGGGCGGCAACAACCGCTATTCGAACCCGCAGCACATGTCGCTGGCACAGACGGCGCCCGTGCTGTCGCTCGACGATATCGACGCCATCGACGTGCCCCGCTTCGGCACGGGCATCGAGGAATTCGACCGCGTGCTGGGCGGCGGCATGGTGGCGGGCGGCGTGGTGCTGATCGGCGGCGATCCCGGCATCGGCAAGTCGACCCTGCTGCTGCAGGCGTTGGCCAATATGTCGCACCACAAGCGCGTGCTGTATGTCAGTGGTGAAGAGTCCGGCGCGCAGATCGCCTTGCGCGCCAAGCGCCTGGTCATCGATGCCAAGGAATTGAAATTGCAGGCGGAGATCCAGCTGGAAAAGATCCTGTCTACCTTGAACGACCTGAAACCGGAAGTGGTGGTGATCGACTCGATCCAGACCGTGTATTCGGACGCGCTCAGCTCGGCGCCCGGTTCCGTGGCGCAAGTGCGCGAATGCGCGGCGCAGCTGACGCGGGCGGCCAAGCAGACGGGCGTGACCATCATTTTGGTGGGCCACGTGACGAAGGAGGGCGCGCTGGCCGGCCCCCGCGTGCTCGAACACATCGTCGACACGGTGCTGTATTTCGAGGGCGACGCCCATTCCAGCTTCCGCCTGGTGCGCGCCATCAAGAACCGTTTCGGCGCCGTCAACGAGCTGGGCGTGTTTGCCATGACGGAAAAGGGGCTGAAAGGAGTGTCGAACCCGTCCGCCCTGTTCCTGTCGCAGCACGACAACCAGGTGCCCGGCTCGTGTGTGATGGTGACGCAGGAAGGCACGCGCCCCTTGCTGGTGGAAATCCAGGCCCTGGTCGATACCAGCCATTTGCCGAATGCGCGCCGGCTGTCCGTCGGCCTGGAGCAGAACCGTCTGGCCATGCTGCTGGCCGTGGCGCACCGCCACGCGGGCATCGCCGCGTTCGACCAGGATGTCTTTATCAACGCGGTGGGCGGCGTGAAGATCACGGAGCCGGCGGCCGACCTGGCCGTGTTGCTGGCGATTAACTCGTCGATGCGCAACAAACCCTTGCCGCGGGGACTCGTGGTGTTTGGCGAAGTGGGCCTGGCCGGCGAGATCCGTCCCGCGCCACGGGGCCAGGAGCGCTTGCGCGAAGCGGCCAAACTGGGCTTTACCCTGGCCGTGGTGCCCAAGTCCAACCTGCCCAAGCAAGCCATCGAGGGTCTCAAGGTCATCGGTGTCGAGCGCATCGACGAAGCGTTTAATAAATTACGCGACCTGGAGTAAAAGTTGGCATGGTGTAAATGCCAAGCTTGAGACAAGTCAAACAAAATTTCCGTTTAGAACTATAATATTTGTCTGATGGATTCGTCTCATGAATCCGCATCGACAATGCATAGCTAGAGAAGCGGAATATAGTGTCAGTTGAGCAAAGGCAGGGCGCACGCAAGATATTGCGTGCCAAGGCAATGTTGGTAATCGATGGCGCGGGCCCCGTGGCGGCGCGCACCCTCGATGTGGGGCCGGGCGGCATGGCGGCCGTCATCGCTGAACCGGTACCGACAGGCAAGCAGGGCAAGGTGCTGTTCGAGTTGTTTTACGATGGCTCGGCGCACATCATCGAGGCGCGCGTGTCCGTCTCGCACTGCATTTTCAGCAGTGCAGGTTTCAAGGTGGGACTCATTTTCCTGCAGCTGGACATGGCTGTCAGCAGCGCCATCTCGAAATTTATGCGCTGAGGCAACCCCGGAGAGGGGGCATGTGAAATGCGCTAAAATGGTGCATATGGGTTTGCAGTCAGGAAAAACCTGTTCTGTTCGCTGTTTTGATATTCCAGTAATACTGCATAATTATCAACCAGAAGAAGGGCCTTGCCGCGCCATGCGCGCCTGCCGTCCATTTCCAGCGCAGCGCGGTCATGACCTGAACCGTGTGCCATGACCTTACACCCGACGGGAATGCCTACCATGTTTAATTCGACCATCAATAGCAGGGCTTACACCAACAACACGCAGCAAACGACGCAGGGCAATATCTCGGCCGATGTGTATGCGAAGGTGGAGCGCCAGATGCAGTCGCAGAACACGGGCGTCGTCAAGCTCAATGCCAACCTGGCGCGCGACCAGGCCAAATTCTCGGGCCTGGGCCAGCTGCAATCGGCGCTGGCGAAATTCCAGACCGTGGCCAAGAACATGGCCGGCAGCGGCTTGGCTACCTCGGCCACGTCGAGCGCCAAGGATGTCCTGAGCGCCACCACCACCGACAAGGCTGTCAGCGGCAGCCATGAGCTGAACGTCAAGCAGTTGGCGCAGGGACAGACCTTGCTCAGCGGCGCGCAGAAATCCTCGAGCGCGGCCATCGGCACGGGTGCTCCCGCACTGGTGAAAATCGAAGTGGGTACGGCCGACGGCAAGCAATTTACCCCCGGCAGCGGCAAGATCATTTCGCTGACCATCGACAGCAGCAACAATAGTCTCGACGGCATCGCCGCCGCGCTGAAGCAGCAGGGCATCGACGCCAGCGTGGTGAAGGGCGCCGATGGCTATTCGCTGGCCCTGAACGGCAAGAGCGGCGCCGACAGCAGCATGCGCATCAGCGTGTCCGGCGACGCGGCCGTGAGCAACCTGCTGAGCTATGCGCCCGGCGCCGGTAAGGGCCTGCAGCAAACGGCCGCCGCACAGGACGCGCTGCTCACCGTCGACGGCAAGGACATCAAGAGCGCCACGAATACCTTGACGACGGCTGTCGAGGGCGCCACCATCGAATTGAAGAAAAAAGGCACGACCGACCTCGTCATCGCCAAGGACAGCAGCCAGATCGCCAGCAACGTGGCCAGCTTCGTCACGGCCTACAATGAGCTCAACAGCAAGCTGCAAAGCCTGCAGCAGGGCGATTTGAAGTCCGACACGGCCCTGGGCCAGGTGCGTTCGCAGATGGAGCAAGTGCTGCGCACCGCCAGCACGGGCGTGCCCGCTTCCATACTGGGCAGCGCTGGCGTCACCCTGGGCAAGAGCGGCGAGCTGGTGCTCGACGATAAAAAGCTCAAGGCGGCCATCGCCGCCGATCCGGACGCCGTCAGCAAGCTGTTTACGAATAACGGCAAGGGCGTGGCGGATCAGTTCTCCAGCAAGATCGGTGAACTGACGGGCGAAACGAGCATCATCCGCAAGGAAGTGCAGACGGTCGGCAAGGACATCACCACCTTGACCAACAAGAAAGCCGTGCTGGCCAAGGCACTGACGGCGCAGGCGCAGGCGCTGGTGAAAGCGTATTCGGCCCAGGAACAGATGGGAACGAACTCGGCCTTGCCGGGCTACACAGGCAAGAATTCCCTGTTTGATTTCATGGCCTGAAGCGCGGCGCGCTTTTGACTACCCTCTGGCGCCCTGCGCAAAAAACGCCGATGGCGAACTGCCGAAGGTCTTCTTGAACATGGCGGAAAAGGCCGACTGGCTGGCGTAGCCCAGTTCTTCGGCCACCTGCGACAGCGGCACGCCGCGCGCGATCAGGGGCGCCGCGTGCGCCAGGCGCACCTGCTGGCGCCACTGGCCAAAACTCATGCCCAACTCCCGTTCGAACAGCCGCGCCAGGGTACGCTCCGAGGCGCCGACCAGCTGCGCCCAGTGTTCCAGGGTCTGGTTACCGCCCGGTTTCTCGATCAGGCTGTCGCACAGGGTTTTCAGGCGCTTGTCGCCAGGCAAGGGGACGCGGATGGGGCGCGTGGCCGAACGTTTCAATTCATCGAGTATCAATTCGGCCAGCAATGCCTCACGCGCCGGTTCCTGGCCCGGGTCCAGCTGTTCCAGCGCCATGATCAGCTGGCGCAGCAGGCTCGACACTTCAAGCACCTTGCAGTCGTGGCCCGCGAATGGTGCGCGCGCGGCATGGATGCACAGGGGGCGCAAGCGGGTTTTTTCCAGTATCGTGACGGCATGCTCCACGTTGGGTGCGATCCAGATGGCGCGCATGGGCGGCAGCACCCAGCTGCTGTTGTTGGCGGTGATGCGCAGCACGCCTTCGAGCGCCATGGTGACCTGGCCCCAGGGATGGCTGTGCGGTAATAGAAATTCATCGGGCTGGAGGTCGCGCGCGATCATCGTCACGGGGATAGTCGCGCTGGGCGCTTCCCGCGGCGGACACATGCGGGTATGGTGGAGGATAGGTACACCCATCAGCTTGGCCTTAATTCGATAAATTATGTCGTTCTGTCGGAAAACAGACGATGGTATTTTGCATACACTTGAGCTTCACCAGTATAAGAACCTGTTCACAATCTCCTGAGCAGCATTGCCAAGAAAGCTAAGTGGATGAACTGCAAGCTGGTGTTAAGCCATCGTTCGCAGTTTTTCCACAGTCGCCTGTTTTTTTCCAACCAGGCGAAGCTGCGCTCGACCACCCAGCG